>JAFTSS010000018.1 GCA_017467185.1 Paludibacteraceae bacterium
AATATAGATATGGCAGTCAGGTTGAGAATAGAGATGCGGCATATCTTACCGCAATGGATTTTTGACCTGTTGTACTATGCGTCGTAGGTCGCTTCGCTTGCTAAGTCCCAACCTCTGTCTCAACTCGGACGGCGATACCGGAGCGTTTTTTCGGGCAAAAAATTATCGCAGAGAATTTTTTGCCCGAAAACCATTGGGCTTGAACGTGGAGGTATTGTCCCTACGAGTTAACTTCTTGAAGGGACTTTGCGAGTGAAGCGGGATTTTCACGCTACATACACTTTTTGTAGCCCATTCTGTCTTTCCAATCATAAAAAACGGAGAAACTTTGCCACAATATTAATATAATGATATTATGCAATATAAGTCAACACCATTAGGTACTCATATTTTGGATTGTCCAAAATTAGCAAATTTATCAAGAAATATAGATGGCTTTTATAAGTCAACTCCGACAGTAAATTCAACATCTTTATTTCAAACGATTACTGACTACATTAATTTTGTAAAAACCTATATACACACTGAGTTAAAAGGCAAAATCATTGAATTAGATAATTTGGCTCCCAATTTATTTAATGTTAATATCTTGAAGAACAATACATATAAGCAATTTGTAAGATGTAATCTTTATGCATTATATGTTTATGTGAATGACTTGCAACAATCTTTAGATATCAACTTTATAGATAGATATAAATGTTTGTTACTGAGTTTATGCTGTGAAAGTGAGTTTGCAATAGTTGAATATGAAAAGAATTATAAAAAAGCTCCTAAAACACTTACATGTACACATGGAAGAAGACCTGTTCTATCAACGACAGATCTTATGTTTTCTATGAGTGAGTTATTTTGGATTGAAAATAGTGATTTCTCCAAATTTGACTATAGAGACATTAAACCAAATACAATATTTGTGATACGTCAATTCTTGGAAATATTTTGGAAGAATGTTATAGGATATGAAGGTATAGTAGACGCAACCAATGGGGCATCCATTAAGAAGTTTACTCAGGCTGCGTGGAGTTATATAGAAGAATATAAAGATAAGATAGGCATTTCATGGAACATAGATTTACCTGTCAATAAGGAAACCATATCTGTAGTAAATAATTGGGCTAATTCATTTGTACATGATACATTTATATATGACTCTCAGATACAACATATGGCTATATTAATCTGTAGGGAATTGATGAAAGCACCTTTGAATCCAATTCTTTGTTTTAAGAATAAAGAAAACCCTCAAAGAAGACTTTCAACATCGCATGGTTGTATCTATATAAATAATTACTCAGCCTTAAGAGTGGATTTTGAACAAGCGATAAAACAAAAAATGCCTAATGCGAAAATTATATGGAAAGACCTAAATAATGTAGGTGCCTATATTATCACAATGGGAGATTATAAGAAACATAGTGTAAATCTTGAATTTGAAAGAATTAGGAAATATATATGTGATAGTTGTAAAAATTTACGCAAAGGGATACGCTTATTGTTTAATCACATCTACAAAGTAGTTATGAAGAAATATTGATAACATGCTAAAAGCCAACTTTATTCTGCATATACAGACCTAAGTTGGCTTTATCATTTTTATGAGTGCAACATCCTATGTGTGTATAGTCCACCCATGAATAGGATTCATCAATACGGCAAACGACTGGTCAGGCTTACCGTGATAGAGCAAGCCACCAACAATTCCTGTTCTACCATCTGGATATACCTGTCGGAAACCGAATGAGTGCGGAGCCGAGTCATCGTAGAGCTCAATCTCACAAGGACGATTAGGATTCTGTTCCCACTGCTTCAAACGGTCAATACATTTTTGCAGGGTGTCATTCTTGATTTCCTTTGCGTAGGCAACAGCCTTGTCATAACGCTCTTGACATAAAATCTTCATACTCGATATATTTTAGGGTTTATAATAAATCTTCATATACTCCAAAGCTGTAGCAGTCGGCAATGTAAAAGTCCTCACTGCCAATTTCTGCGAGAGACTTCATATCTTCCAGCGTGTCGCAATAGAAGAAAATGTCATCATCCTTTTCGGTATCGGAATCCATACCGATGGCGATACGCACTTCAACTGTATCGTAGTTATCCTTATAGCGGATAAGACAATCGGCATAGTGAGGATCGATGCCTCGCTCTGTAAAGAATTTCAGGCATTG
>JAFTSS010000019.1 GCA_017467185.1 Paludibacteraceae bacterium
GTTGCCTCGTAGCTGTTCACTCGATAGCCGACAGCAATTACCACATCAAGGTTGTACATCATAACCTCTCCAGAACATTTGTCCGAAGGTATTAGAATTTTTCTAATTGCATCGGACAAATGTATCTCTCCACTTTGCTCAATTTGTCCCAAGTGATAGTTGATAGTAGGTACAGTTACACCAAACAATTCTGCCATTCTCTGTTGAGATAGCCAGAATGTATTGGTATCGAAGACAACTTGCACCTGTGCTTTACCGCGTACTCCTTTGTAGAGAAGAATAGTCGATTCCATGCTACGAACAGCCACTTCACTCGTCATAGTAGCAGAGAAATACTCTTGTGCGACCTTCACCATATCCTTCTTTTGGTCGGCATTCATAGCAATAGCCATTATTTGAGGAATATAAGAAGCATCCTAATAAGGCTGTTAGAGAAAGAGCAAACTATTGGGGTGCAGCAATAGGCTTACAGGATGTAGACGGGCTTAGAGTGTCTGAATTTCTGATTCAACTTGCTCGACAACAAATAGAGGGGAAAATTACGATGGAGGAAGTCACACGAAGGCTCAATGAGCATTATGGGCATAACAAATCTCATAGTTCATCTTATGAAATTGTTCCTCCTGACTCAGAAATGATCCAATAGATTAAAGAAGAAAATAAACTCCGACGACCAGAGATGTACGAATAGGGGCTGTCTAATAATTTGCAAAAACTTAGGTGGTGTCAATCACATCAATTTTAATAAGACGAAAGATGTATATACATTTTTTGTTACAACAATTTGTGTAATTACATATTTTGTACTATTTTTGCATCGAAAGCGAAGAAAAGCTACGCCTCAGCGTAATCAAAATTTATTTGTTCTGCACCCGGCTTGCATTTTCTTTGCGATAGAATAATAAAAAAATGGATTATGGAAACTCCTTTTATCTTTGGTAAGATTGCAACCGAGAAGAATTTTACAGACCGAGAGATGGAAACTGCTAACTTGGTCCAGAACTTCACTTCGCTTATCAATACGATTATTATCTCACCTCGTCGTTGGGGCAAGAGTTCGCTTGTAAATAAGGCGGCGAAGTTGGCTATGGAGCAGGATAACAAGTTGCGTATCTGTCATATCGACCTTTTCAATGTGCGTAACGAGGAGCACTTCTATTCGTTGCTCGCACGGAAGGTCATTTCTGCAACATCTACGAAATGGGAAGAGGCGGTAGAGAGTGCAAAGAGTTTCTTTTCGCATCTTGTGCCGAAGATTTCGATTGGCAGTGACCCAACCAATGAAGTATCAATTGACTTCGATTGGGAAACCGTAAAACAGAACCCAGATGAAGTGCTTGACCTTGCCGAAAAAATCGCACAGAAGAAGGGTCTTAAAATTGTGATCTGTGTTGATGAGTTCCAGAATATAGCTGAGTTCACCGATCCCGACTATTTCCAGAAGAAATTGCGTTCACATTGGCAACAGCATCAGAATGTAGCCTATTGCTTGTATGGTAGCAAACGCCATATGATGATGGAGGTATTTACCAACTCGTCAAAGCCATTCTACAAGTTTGGCAACTTGATGTTCCTCAATAAGATTGACACTCCCTACCTTGTGGAGTTCTTTAATAGTCGCTTCGCAGATACAGGCAAGAACATAAATGAGGATGCAGCCAACCTTATTGTGGAACTTGTAGATAATCACCCCTATTACGCACAGCAGCTCGCACAACAGTCGTGGTTGCGAACAAAGGATATTTGTACGACAGAAATCGTTTGCGAGGCACATGCCGCATTGGTCGAGCAATTAAGTTTATTGTTTGTAACGATTACCGAGACATTGACCACACAGCAACTCAACTACCTTAATGCCCTTATTGCAGGCGAAAAGGCAATCAGTTCTACTGATGTGATGCATCGCTACAAAATATCTTCAACAACCTCAATAGCACGCTCAAAGGCGGCTCTTATCAAGAATGATATTTTGGATAACAAGGCTGGAGAAATCTCATTCCAAGATCCAATTTATGCCTATTGGTTAAAGACCGAGTATTTTGCAAAATAAAATATTTAAGCACACTAAGGATATAATCAGACTCATTATAAAAGTATACTAAGCTATATGATTTTATTATTACACCCGACACACAGAAAATTCATTAAGTTATTGCGTGATAAAGTTAATAATGGGGATGTCATATTTATAACCGAAGAAGACCAAAGCGAGTGGTAATCCGTTTTTAACACATCGAAAAATTCAAAAAAAAGGCATCAATCGACATATAGGATATTTCTTCGAGCAATCAACCGTTTAAACACAGAGATTCCTAATAATGCAATTGTCATAAATTCGTCTTCGGTGGATCATATTGAAGGTTTTTTAAGAAAAGTTGAACTTAAAAATCCATTTAGAACAATAAGAAATATCATTTTAATGAAAATTGTAAGAGTTGGCTTTAGGTTGTTAAAACATTTAGAGTAGTGCTATTGTCTGAATATGTAGAAATACCATTTAACCGTAAGGGCAAAACTCCACTCAAAACTGAATAGCGAAACGGTTCTGATTCCAATCACGGTTTCAGAGCCGTTTTTGTACCTTTTCGGGGTAAAAAATGCGATTTTTTGCAAGTTTGTGTACCTCGGGTTTTGATATTCAAGAAATTACACTTACTTTTACATTCCAAAATGGAGGTACAAGGCAAAAACGGCGTTAAAAATCACTAACTTACACATTCTCAATGACTTGTCAAATGAATGGCTGTATCTTTTAGAGTGCTAAATAACTGATTGATAATCATCTACACTTTCTGCATCGACCAGTGGAAAGCCCACAATGTTCAGGGAGGAGTCGGATATGCAACTCTCACCGACATCATCTACCAGACATGGCGACCTCACAGCACGTGAATACAAACATCTCAAAGGTCTCCACCCGGAAAACCTCCGCGACCACATGACCAATGAGGAGCTGGCCATGAACATGCTTGCAGAACTGACGCCACAAACATCACCAAAGAAGAGCACCCTCGGACCATGAGAGAACATGCACGCGTAGCAGTACGCGACGGCTCGGCTGCCAAAGCCGCTAAGGAACCCACCTCTGAATCAAGTGTTTACCTATTATATATCCTTGCTTTCAGAGATTCGTTTGAGCTATGAAAGCATTGCCATCAGAAGTATTACAATCCTGATCAGTTGTAAGGCGCAGTATGACTCATATATCGA
>JAFTSS010000020.1 GCA_017467185.1 Paludibacteraceae bacterium
AGTGAGGAGTGAGGAATTGAGAATTGAGAATTGAGAATTACTTGTAATCTGTTATCTGTTATCTGTAATCTGTTATCTGTAATCTATTATCTGTAATCTATTATCTGTAATCTATTATCTGTAATTTGTAATCTAATAATACGATGGATTTAATATTATCTTTTTTATCAAAGACATTTGCTTTCGACGAAAATTCGCCATTGCTTTTTACCCAATTCTACTTTTGGGCTTTCTTTGCTATTGTCTTTGCCGTGTTCTCGTTGATACATTCTAAACGCTTGTTACGCAATACATTTTTGTTTATTGTCAGCCTATTCTTCTACTACAAAACAAGCGGATTGTTCGTATTATTGCTCATATTTGCCACTATATCCGATTTCTTCATTGCCAAACTAGTATATCTGTCGGATAAAGAGTTACATCGCAAGTTATTTGTAGGACTTAGTGTCTGTATCAACCTCCTAGTGCTCAGTTACTTCAAATACTCATATTTCTTTGTTGACCTCGTAAATTCGCTCTTTGGTACTACATTTCAAGTATATGACTACTTTGCCGCTATCGGCAATACTCTGACAAGTTCAAATCGCTTCAATGTTGACCAAATCATTCTGCCTGTGGGCATTTCGTTCTACACATTCCAAACCATCAGTTACACAATGGACGTATATCGCCGTCGTGTAGCCCCAGTAAAGAATATTCTCGACTATGGTTTCTATGTGTCGTTCTTCCCTCAACTCGTGGCAGGTCCTATCGTACGTGCCGCAGAATTTATTCCGCAAGTATATAAGCCCTACTTCCTCGGGCGACGTCAGTTTGGTATAGCAATATTCTGGATACTCAATGGTTTAGCCAAGAAAATCATACTCAGCGACTATTTGGCAGTAAACTTTATCGACCGCGTATTCGACAACCCAATGCTATTCTCTGGGTTCGAGAATCTTATGGCTCTGTTTGTATATTCGCTACAAGTGTATGCCGACTTCTCGGGCTACACCGACATTGCAATTGGTGTGGCAATGATTATGGGATTCTATTTGCCTCAGAACTTTAATTCGCCATACAAAGCACCTAATGCAAGCAACTTCTGGAAACGTTGGCACATATCGCTCTCGCGGTGGTTGCAAGACTACCTTTATATTCCACTCGGAGGTAACCGAAATGCTACATTCGGCACATTCTTCTGGATTATCGCCATTGCCGCCATCGGAGTATTATTGTCAGGCAGTGTAACCATAGCCATCATAGTTCTCAGTATCGCTCTCGGTATCGTACTTTGGGGAATATTCCGTCCTGAACGTCGCAACAAGATAATCACCAACCTCAACATGATGATAACTATGCTTTTAGGTGGACTTTGGCACGGAGCAAGTTTCAACTTCATGATATGGGGCGGATTAAACGGCGTGGGTATGCTCATCTATAAAATATGGCGTGGTTGGTCGATGAACGTCAAAATGCTGATGGTAGCATTGGTCACTGCCCTACTAATATGTTTGGTTTACTTCACTCCTGCTCCAATTTGGAACGTACTCGCCGTTTGGTGTGGAATCATTGCAATAGGTACTCTTATCCGTTGGATAAATGCACAATTGGAAAAGACACGAGATGCGAGACACGAGATGCAAGAAAACTCTAAACTTGGAAACGCTTGGGGTATATTCCAAACCTTTATATTCATTAGTTTCACACGATTATTCTTCCGTTCGGGTTCAAATCTCGATCCTGACCTCGCTAACGAACATGCTTGGAACACAGCTAAAAATATGGTGCACCAGATGGGTTCGGCATGGAACTTAGAAGTTATTCCCGACATTTGTCTCGGCTACTGGAAGGTATTCGTACTATTCATTATCGGCATGATAATCCACTGGTTGCCTACACGTTGGAAACGCTGGTACCGCATCAACTTTGCACTACTGCCCCTACCCGTAATGGCAATAATAGTTGTAGCAGTAGTATTCATTGTCTATCAATTCATCACCGCCGACCTACAAGCCTTTATTTATTTTCAATTTTAAACTTCCTTCAGTCGTGTCAACGGTCAACAGACAATAGTCAACCAAAACGTCCGACAAGTCCGACAAGTCTGACCACAAACCATAGACTGAAGACTTTCAAATCTATTTATGCCACAATTCACACATTTACACGTACACACCCACTATTCTATTCTCGATGGAATGTCGAAAGTGGGCGACCTTATCGATAAATGCAAACGCACAGGAATGAATGCCATTGCAATTACCGACCATGGTAATATGTTTGGTATCAAAGAATTAGTAGATACTTCGGCTAAAGTAAACGGTAAGGTAAAAGATGCTATAAAAGGGCTTCAAAAAGAACTTAAAAAAGCCGAAGAAGAAAATAATACTGACGCAATAGAAGAGCTAAAATCGCAAATAAAAGCCAAAGAAAAAGAGTTTTTTAAGCCGATTATTGGCTGCGAAGCATATTGCGCTCGTCGCTCTTTACGCAATAAAGACAAAGACTATAAAACCATAAATCCTGAAAATGGTAAAGAACAAATAGTCGATGCCTCGGGCTACCACTTAGTGCTTTTAGCTAAAAACCCAAAGGGCTACGAAAACCTCTGTAAAATAATCTCAATTGCTTGGGTAGATGGCTATTATCGCCGTCCGCGTATTGACAAAGAGTTGTTGAAAGAACATAGCGAGGGACTTATCGTATGCTCAGCCTGTCTTGGTGGTGAAATACCACAACACATTATTGCAGGCAATCTCGAAGAGGCAGAAAAAAGCATTATGTGGTTTAAAGAGGTGTTTGGCGACGACTATTACCTCGAAATTCAACGCCACAAGACCAACAAACCTGGTGCTGACCAAAACGTATATCAACGTCAAAAGCAAGTCAATAAAAAGATACTTGAATTAGCAGAAAAGACTAATACAAAGGTTATTGCATCTAACGACGTACACTTTGTAGAAGAGGAACATGCCGAAGCGCATGACCGATTGATCTGTCTCTCTACAGGTAAAGACCTCGACGACCCTAACCGTATGCGTTACACCAAACAAGAGTGGTTGAAAACGCCAGAAGAGATGGCTGAGATATTTGCCGATGTGCCAGAAGCTTTGGCTAACACAATGGAGATTGCCGACAAAGTTGAAGTTTATAGTCTTGACCGTGGACCTATTATGCCGATGTTCGACATCCCTACTGAATTTGGTACAGAAGAAGAATATCGCCAGAAATTCACACACGAAGACCTTTTCAACGAGTTCACTCGCAACGAAAAAGGCGAAGTGGTGATGAGTCAAGAAGATGCCGAAAAGAAAATCAAAACCATTGGTGGCTATGAGCGATTATATCGTATCAAATTAGAAGCAGATTATCTTCGCAAACTGGCGCTAGACGGAGCCAAAATGCGTTATGGCGACCCAGTGCCTGCCGACACAATGGAACGCATTGTTTTTGAGTTACATATTATGAAAACAATGGGTTTCCCTGGCTACTTCTTGATTGTGCAAGACTTTATCTCTGCAGCTCGAGGAATGGGTGTATCTGTTGGCCCTGGACGTGGTTCTGCTGCAGGCTCAGTAGTGGCATATTGCTTGAAAATTACTGATATTGACCCTTTGAAATACGACTTGCTGTTTGAGCGTTTCTTGAATCCCGATCGTATATCGTTGCCCGATATAGATATCGACTTCGACGATGATGGACGTGGCGAGGTATTGCGCTGGGTTACAGAAAAATATGGTAAAGAAAAGGTAGCACACATTATTACATACGGTACAATGGCAACCAAATCGTCAATAAAAGACGTAGGCCGTGTGCAAAATGTACCACTACCCGATGTAAACCGCTTAACATCACTTATTCCAGATAAATTCGGAGATGATAAAGCTGACCCTAAGACTGGCAAAGTGCCAAAGGTAAACATCAAGAACTGCCTTAAATATGTGCCAGAATTGGCTGAAGCTCGCAATGGAGAAGACCGCAATCTTGCTGATACATTGAAATATGCCGAAATGCTCGAAGGTACTGTGCGTCAGACTGGTGTGCATGCCTGCGGTGTGATTATTGGAGCAGATGACTTAAAGAAATTCGCCCCAATATCGACTGCGCAAGACAAAGACACCAACGAAGATATGTTGGTTACGCAGTATGAAGGTTCGGTGATTGAATCAGTGGGACTTATCAAAATGGACTTCCTTGGACTTAAAACCCTCTCAATCATAAAAGAAGCCCTCAAAAATATCAAGAAATCAAAAGGTATTGACGTAGATATTGACAAAATACCTATTGATGATGCCGAGACTTATAAGTTATATAGTGAAGGGCGCACAGTTGGTACGTTCCAATTCGAATCACCAGGTATGCAAAAATACCTAAAAGAATTGCAACCATCTGTATTCGAGGACTTAATTGCGATGAACGCCTTGTATCGTCCAGGTCCGATGGACTACATTCCACAGTTTATTGCCCGCAAACATGGTCGTGAGCCTATCGAATACGATTTGGATTGTATGGAAATGTATCTAAAAGATACTTACGGCATTACGGTATATCAAGAGCAGGTGATGCTTTTGTCGCGTCTGTTGGCTAACTTTACTCGCGGAGAATCAGATGCTTTGCGTAAAGCGATGGGTAAGAAGTTGCGTGACAAACTTGACCAAATGAAGCCTAAATTCATCACACAAGGTCAAAGCAATGGTCATGACCCTGCGAAACTTGAGAAAATATGGGCAGACTGGGAGAAATTTGCGTCGTATGCTTTCAATAAATCGCATGCTACATGCTATTCGTGGGTATCGTATCAAACAGCCTATTTGAAGGCTCACTACCCTGCCGAATTTATGGCAGCCAACTTGACTCGAAACAAAGACAACATTTCAGACGTAACCAAGTTTATGGACGAATGTAAATCAATGGGCTTATTGGTGAAAGGTCCAGACGTAAACGAATCAGAATTGAACTTTACAGTAAATCAAAAAGGTGAAATTCGTTTCGGACTTGGGGGCATTAAAGGTGTGGGCGAAGGTGCGGTGGAAAGCCTTGTAAATGAACGCAAAGCCAATGGACCATACAAATCAATTTTCGACTTTCTTGAACGTGTCAACTTATCGGCATGCAATAAAAAAACAATAGAGTCGCTTGCACTTTCAGGTTCTTTCGATTGTTTCGAGGACGTAACTAGAGAACAATATTTTGCGACGAACTCTAAAGGAGAACAAACCCTCGAAACCCTCATCCGCTATGGCAACCGCTATCAACAAGACAAACAAATGACAACTAATTCGTTATTTGGTGGCTTAGACGACGAAACACTAGAAATACCAAAACCTGAAATACCAAAAACTGAAGCATGGTCAACCCTTGAACGCCTCGGCAAAGAAAAAGAATATGTAGGAATTTTTCTCTCATCGCACCCATTAGATCAGTATAGAGTACCTATTCAATACGCATGCCTCAATGTCAGCGAAATTGAGCAGATGAAGAAAAATCGTGATTGCAGAACATTCACTGTAGCTGGTATTGTAACGGGATGTCGCGAAGGTATGACCAAAAAAAGCACACCATACGGCATACTTACATTGCAAGATTATACAGGTAGTTATGAGTTTGCTCTATTCGGTAACGACTATACAGCCTATCGTAATTTCTTAAAAGAGAATTTGTTTATCGCTATTATTGTAAAAACTCAAGAACGTGGTAGCGATTGGAAGTATCCAAGCAAAAATGCTGACAATACACCTAAAGAAATAGAGGCTAAAATACTGAAAATGGAGTTGTTAGAAAATGTAGCTGAAAAGCTTGTAAAGAAACTTACAATTTCATTGCAATTAGGTCGCATAAATGCAGAGTTAACACAACGCTTACTCGAAATATTAAGCGATAATGATGGTCAAACTGAATTGTTTTTAGAAGTTTATGACCCTGAAACTAGTAGCAATATCAATCTGAGATCAAAGAAGTTACATGTCAATCCAACTAATAAACTTGTTACAGAATTGGAAAGTATGGAGAGGGAGGGGTTGATAAAGTTCTGGGTAAATAACAATAAAATAGTGAGGAATGAGGAATGAAGAATGAGGAATGAGGAATTATAAATACTATAGTTACTATAGACACTATAGTTACTATAGATATCTATAATTGCTATAACTATAAAGCTATTCAACTTATCATTTTTAACAAATTTTATGAATTAGGATGTATGATTTATGAATTTATTTATTTACCTTTGCATGATTGATAATGCATGATACATAATGCACAATATGCAATTGTCTATCATGCTAAAAAACAAACACTAATAACTAAAAATTAAACATTAATAACTAAACTAAAAATTATGGCATTACACATTACAGATGCTAACTTCAAAGAAGTTTTAGCAAACAACGCAGTAGTTGTTGTAGATTTTGGTGCTGCATGGTGCGGACCTTGTAAATCACTTCAACCAGTTATCGACAAAATTGCAACAGCTTACGAAGGTCGTGCTGCAGTAGGTAAAATCGATATTGAAGAATCTCCTGAAACAACAGAAGAATTTGCTATTCGTTCAGTTCCAACTATCCTTTTCTTCAAAAATGGAGAAATGGTTCCAGGTAAAAAAATCGTTGGTGCTACATCAGAAGCTAAAATCACTGCTATTATCGACGAAATTCTTTAATTAAGGATTTTATTAGATAGATTTTATGGGGTAAAACTATGAGTTTTACTCCATTTTTGTTTTCTGAAATTTAAAAAAGTACTATTTATTTTTTTGACTATATTTGAGAATCTTTTTTTGGACTTATTTTTTTGTAGTTCGATTGTTTTTTTGTAACTTTGCATGTTATTTTTCGAGGACATATAAATTATAATTATCAGAATTATTATACACCATTAAATGAAGAAAATCAGAAACTTTTGCATTATAGCCCATATCGACCATGGTAAGAGTACTTTGGCTGACAGACTATTGGAGTACACTCAAACTGTTGAAGCGAGAGACCTCCAAGCACAAGTGTTAGATGACATGGATTTGGAGCGTGAACGTGGTATTACTATCAAATCGCACGCTATCCAAATGAAATATAAATACAATAATGAGGAATATACCCTTAACTTAATTGATACTCCAGGGCACGTTGACTTTTCATACGAGGTGTCACGTTCGATTGCTGCATGTGAGGGCGCGTTGTTGATTGTAGATGCTACTCAAGGTATTCAAGCACAGACGATTTCGAACCTTTACATGGCGATTGAGAATGATTTGGAAATTATACCTGTAATGAATAAAATGGACATGGATAATGCTATGCCAGAGGAGGTTGAGGACCAAATTGTTGAATTGTTGGGATGTAAACGTGAAGAGATTATTCGTGCTTCGGGCAAGACGGGCATGGGTATTGAGGAGATTTTACAAGCGATTATTGAGAGAATTCCAGCTCCTGAAGGTGATCCTAATGCTCCACTTCAATGCTTAATTTTTGACTCGGTGTTTAACTCGTTCCGTGGTATTATTGCCTATTTTAAAATTATTAATGGTACAATTCGTCCAAATGATTTAGTTAAGTTCGTAAATACAGGCAAGGAGTATGAAGCAAATGAGGTTGGTATTTTGAAGCTTGACATGGTGCCTCAAAAAGAGTTATCGGCTGGCAATGTAGGTTATATTATTTCGGGTATTAAGACTTCGAAAGAGGTAAAAGTTGGTGATACAATTACTCATGTTAAGCGTCCTTGTGATGATGCTATTGATGGTTTTGAAGAGGTGAAGCCAATGGTGTTTGCGGGTGTGTACCCTATTGAGACTGAAGATTTCGAGGATTTGCGTGCATCGCTTGAGAAGTTGCAATTGAATGATGCATCGTTGACATTTGAACCAGAATCGTCGGCTGCATTAGGCTTTGGTTTCCGCTGTGGTTTCTTGGGGATGTTGCACATGGAGATTGTACAGGAACGTCTTGACCGTGAGTTTGATATGAATGTTATCACTACGGTGCCTAACGTTTCGTATAAGGTATTTACGAATAAGGGGGCTTGCCTTGAGGTACATAATCCATCGGGATTGCCTGAAATTACTGAAATTGACCATATTGAAGAGCCTTATATTCGTGCTTCTGTAATTACTAAGACAGATTATATTGGTCAGATTATGACTCTTTGTCTTGGTAAACGTGGAGAGTTAGTAAAACAAGAATATGTTTCGGGTAATCGTGTTGAACTGATTTATGATATGCCGTTGGGCGAAATTGTGTTTGACTTTTATGATAAGTTGAAGTCAATTTCGAAAGGTTATGCTTCGTTCGACTACCACATGAATGGTTTCCGTCCGTCGAAATTGGTGAAACTTGATATATTGTTGAATGGCGAGTCAGTGGATGCTTTATCATCGTTAATTCACTTTGATAATGCTTATACACTCGGTCGCCGCATGTGCGAGAAGTTGCAAGAATTGATTCCTCGTCAACAATTTGATATTGCTATTCAAGCAGCTATTGGCGCGAAAATCATTGCTCGCGAAACAGTAAAAGCCGTTCGCAAGGATGTTACTGCTAAATGTTATGGTGGTGATATTTCGCGTAAACGTAAGTTGCTCGAAAAACAGAAGAAAGGAAAGAAACGTATGAAGCAAATTGGTAATGTGGAAGTGCCTCAAAAAGCTTTCTTGGCAGTGTTGAAACTTGACTAAGAATATGCTATTTGCACTAAAAATCTAAGAAATAGCAAATTTGGTTATTCGCCACTCGTTACTAAAATTCTAATAAAAAACTTTTAACTTTAAACTATAATCTTTAATTTAAAAAAATCATGTTACTTTTAAGTGCAACAGAAGCGGTAATGCAAGTTCCATTTTGGGCTTCGATTCCGTTTATCATCATGCTCTTGATGATTGCCGTTGGTCCGCTAATTGCGGAAGAATGGTGGGAGCACAACAGAAACAAATTGCTTGTTTCTTGTATTTTAGGTATCCCAACAGCATTTTATTTGGTTAAATGTGGATTAGTTCACAATCTTGAACACCAAATATTTGGTGACTACATCCCATTTATAGTTTTATTAACAGCTTTGTTTGTCATTACTGGAGGTATTCACCTTAGTGGCGACATTAAGGCTAAACCTATCATTAACACTGCGTTTATTGCTTTAGGTTGGATTTTGGCTTCATTTATGGGAACAACAGGTGCAGCTATGTTGCTTATCCGTCCACTTATCGACACTAATTCACAACGTAAACATAAAGTACACACGATATTGTTCTTTATTGCAGCAGTAGCTAACTGTGGTGGTCTTCTTACTCCACTTGGTGATCCACCGTTGTTGCTACTCTACCTCCGCGGAGCTTCATTCACATGGTTCTTTAATTTATTGCCAATGTGGGCTTTCACAGGAATATTATTATTAGTGATATATTTTATTTGGGATACTATCATGTATAAGAAAGAGGATTGGACTGCTTTGTCAGCAGATTCTCGCGAACAACGCCCAATTCAAATCACAGGTAAAATCAACTTTGTATTCCTAATTGGCGTAATATTGTCAGTGGCATTCATCAACGCCGATATGTTGCCAGCAATGGGCGAAGAAGGTGCTCCTTGGTGGTTAGTTTACCTTCGTGAAATAGTGCTTATCTCAATGATTATCATGTCATTGCTCGAAACTAAAAAAGAAGTTCGCGAAGCAAACAAATATTCATGGCGTCCAATTATTGAAGTTGCAGTAGTATTCCTTGGCATCTTTATTACAATGACACCTACTATTATGTACTTAAATCAGAATGCTGCATCATTAGGATTGACTGAACCTTGGCAATTCTACTATTTTGCAGGAGGTTTAAGTTCATTCCTTGATAACGCACCTACAGCCGTAGCATTCCATAGTGTTGCAACAGCATTGCCAATCGAAGGTACAGCTGTTGCTGGTATTTCAGAAATACTTCTTAAAGCCATCGCTCTTGGATCTGTATTCTTTGGTGCAATGACTTATATTGGTAATGGACCAAACTTTATGGTTAAAGCTATCGCAGAAGAAAATGGTATTAAGATGCCTTCTTTCTTCGGTTATATGATTAAATTCTCTTTAATCATTCTTTTACCAATCTATATCCTCGTTCAACTAATTTTCTTATAATAAAGAAGATATAAAATAAAAGACACGAGATAAAAGACTCATTTTTTTCAGTCCAATATCTCGTGTCTATTATTTTTTATGAAAAATAAAACTATGAAAATTGATCAACAAAAAACTACTACAAGAAAACCTAAATCTACGACAAAACCCAAGAAAAAAACTACTAAAAATAAAATAAAAGAAGAAATATACAACTCTATTTCTCCTCGCAATATATTTTATGCTGTTATAGCTGGTATCCTACTAGCTATTATAGTTATTGTTTGTAATAGATGTGAAAGTCCTGATAAAAAAGAAGAGTGTTATTGCGAAAATGCTACAGCACCAATACGCTCAAAGTCAAAATTTAGAGATATAAATCCAGAACAATTGGCTCATGCTCAAGCTAATGGATTGAAACAAATAATTAAAGATAAAAAAGATTTTGAAACTAAAATAGACTCACTTGTCGATAATGATATATTAGTTAAAATAAAACCTAATAAATATTACAATATCCGTAAATTAACCCACTCATACCCATACCTTACACCAGAAGCTCTTGACTTACTCAATCTTATAGGAAAAAGATTTCAAGCAAATTTACAAGCAGAGGGACTACCTAAATATAAATTTCAAATATCATCGTTGTTGAGAACAATAGAATTTCAACGACAACTAACTCGTCAAAACGTAAATGCTACGTATGGCTTATCTGCTCATTACTATGGTACAACATTCGATATAGCATACGATAAATATGACCGTCGTGGCAAAAGTTATCAAGACCCTAAAGTAGAAGCTATATTAGAAAAAACTCTCCGCGAATTACGCGAAGAGTGTCGTATGATGATTATTAGAGAGTCTTCAAATAAGTGTTTTCACATGACGGTTGTAAAAATTGAGAATTGAGAATTGAGAGGGGGAAATTGAAAGGGGGAAATTTATAGAAACTATAGAAACTATAAAAACTATAGAAACTATAAAGACTATAGAAACTATAAAGACTATAGAAACTATAGGATACAATATGAATCCTTGTTCCCTATTCCTTATTCCCTATTCCTTGTTCCCTATTCCTTATTCCCTATTCCTTATTCCTCGTTCCTTATTCCTTAGAAATAAGTGCTACGCAATAGGCTGCAATGCCCTCTTTACGACCAACGAAACCAAGTTTCTCGGTTGTTGTAGCTTTAATACTTACATAATCCTCATCTATTCCCATACATTCAGCAAGAACTTGTTGCATTTGGGGTATATGAGGATTTAATTTTGGTCGCTCAGCACATACTGTTGCATCTATATTTCCTATAGAATAACCTTTTTCTTTTAATAATGTAACTGTTTTACGTAAAAGGATTTTGCTATCTATGTTTTCGTACTCTTTACCTGTATCAGGAAAATGATAGCCTATATCACGCATGTTAGCAGCACCAAGTAGTGCATCACAAATTGCATGAATTAACACATCGGCATCGGAATGCCCAAGCAAGCCTTTTTCGTGTTCTATTTTAATTCCACCTAACCATAAATCGCGATTTTCGACTAATTGGTGGACGTCATAACCCATTCCTACACGTATCATAAGAGTTAGGAGTTTAGAATTAAGAATTAAGAATTAAGAATTAAAAATTCCCTCCCCTATCAAGGTGAGAGTAAAAAAACAGAATAACAAAAGGAGATAAATATTATATCCTATGTTATTCTGTCTTTATAATATTTTTTTAATTAGTAATTAACGATCTGCAAGTGCTTTGATTCCATCAACATCAAATGCAAGAGAGAAACGAAGTGTTTGGTCAAGAGGATTTGATGCAGAAGTTGCAATTACATAACCTACGTCAAGTTTGAATGCAGAAAGTTTGAAACCAGCACCAACTGTGAAGTATTTACGATTACCTTTGTCTTTTGCTTCATTATTGTAACCTACACGACCAAAGAATTGTTCGTTGTAAGCATATTCGAGACCAATACCCCAATTGATTTCAGCCATTTCTTCAGCAAAGCCACCAGGAGCATCGTACCATGACATAATCAAACCTTCCATAGAAGAAATTTTGTTATATTCATCTGTTGTCATTGCCCAAGTCTCCATATTTGTTTTATCAAAATCAGGATTATATTTTGCAACTTTAGAATAACGAGTTGGCACCATCATTTTGTTTGCTTCAAGAGAGATGAGCAAACGATTGTATTTGTCGAATGGGATTTGGTAACCTACACCAAGACGAAGGTTTGCTGGAATAAAGTTATAATCACCACCTTTATTGTATGTAATACGAGTACCGAGGTTAGAGATATTGAAACCAAACATGAAATGAGAAGTACCAGTTTTCAAATCGATAGGAAGACGATAGAAACCATTGATGTCAGCACCAAAAGCATAACCAGTATAATAATCTGGGTCGGTCTTTGCAGTGAGGTCAGACGCAACTAAACGCATAACAACACCTAAAGAGAAATTTTCGGTAAGCATACGAGAATAACCAAGGTCGAATGTCATTTCGTAAGGATTAGCAGAAAGAGGAATTGCATCGGCAGATTCACGCAAAAGAACTTCACCTAATTGGAAGAAACGAAGCGAAGCACTAATTGTACCTGCCATTTTACTTGGAGTATAATAACCTGCAAGATAAAGCAAGTTAATATCATTTACACCTAATTTACGTAACCATGGAGTGTAAGAGAAAGCAAAACCTGCACTACTTTCATTTTGCGCATATTTTGATGAGTTCCAATACTGAGCATTCATATCTGAGTTGGTAGCAACACCAACGTCACCCATACCACCAGCAACAGCATCAGGACTAATTGACATTGAAGGCACACCTGAAACGATAGGGTTCATATAGCCATCGTTAGTTTTAGCATCTTTATAATCTTCTTGTGCCAAAACAGAGACAAATGATGCACAAAGCACCATAATAGATAAAAGAAATTTTCTCATAATTATTTATAGTTGTTAATTAAATTTACTCAATTATAAACAAAACGCAAAGTTACAAATTTTATTGTTTACGAACAAATATTTTTGTTGACTTTGATGATTTTTTTCCATTATCATCAATAAAGACGACTTTAACAAAATATAGACCATCATTCATTGATGACTTTATAGACCAATCAATAATAATTTTATTAGACAAATCAGTCACAACACTTGCATCTTCTTGACTAATTAAACGCCCAGATAAATCATATACATACAATTGAACATCAAATGGACTTAATGGTCTATCATGCTCAATTACAATATTCGCAACATCAACCACAGGATTAGGATAGATATATAGATCATTTAGTTTAGGCTTAAGGTCCTTAACAACTTCAAATTCTAACTCGGTAGATGAAGAATTATTTTGCAAATCCCAAGCTCTAAAAAATAGTTTATGTTTACCTTCTGGCAGATTTGATAATGGATATCTAATTATTCCATCGGAATAAGAACCAAATAAGGCCTCATAGTAATTATTTAATACGTATTCTTGTTTTAAATCATCATCTAATCTAAGAATTATATCATGTCCGATACCAGAACCTATTGTATTTATACCACTAACATCACTTAATTCAGCTACAAAAAGAGGATTTTCGTTAACCTTGTCTCCATTTTTAAAATAAGGAGTATTTAAATATACCTTTATAGTAGGTCCCTCATATTCATATTCAATATTTTCAGCCTCACCGCCTATATACATATTTTCAAAAGAACCATTAGCTTCCAAATTCTGCTCTTTATCATAAGCATACATAACAACACGACCCGTTCCATAGTTATATCGAATATCTTTAGGTACAATAAATTCTATTTCAAATTTTCCATCTTTCACTTCTACTTCTCCTACGTAGAATGGGTTTGTGCGATAAGTATAAACAAAAGGAACAACGGTAGAATCTGATTTAGAGTCATTACAAAGAGTTTCAATAGTTTCTTCTTTATCAAATATGGATAGATGAACAAAACCATTAAATGATTGATTTAATGAATAATCATTTAAAGAACGAATAGATCCTTTTAAAAGTACACGTTCTAATGCTCCTATTGTATCAAACGTATTTGATATATCTTTTCCATTTACACTATCAATTTGAATTTTATATTCTTCTGGCACAGCTAATCTGATTGCAGGATCACCTAAAAGAGTAAAAGACAAACGGTTAGAATCATTATTTTTAGCTCTTTTATTTTTAGCTATTTTATAAGCATCTCCTATAGTATTTATACGCATTGTTTCTTGATTAATTGCCAATAATGCTTTGGCTAATTCGAGATTAAGAAGCATATTTGGATGAGCTAAAACAGTACGAGATGTTGAAATAAGAGCTAAAGCTCCACCTTTACTATTTGTCATTAAAGCCTCACCTCCAGAAAGTTTAAAATCATCGAAACGAGAAAAACTACATGATGCCGTTATAAATAGAGGTAATTTCTGATTATACAATGATTCAATATCAGCAACGGTTAATATCTGTTCATTAGTCCAGTTATTATAACCACTATGCCCCATATAATTAACAAACAATACTCCATCATTTATATAATCTAAAAATTCTTTTTTTAATACGGGATATGTTTCTCCAATAGAAGAAACTTCTTGAATATAAGAATCTAAATATAATTTTCGCACTAAATAATCAGGATTATTTCTGTGAAAAACATTAGCCACAGAATCCATTTCTCTAACATGCAAATTATCATCTCCATCATCAGCTAAAAATAGCGTTCTATTTTTCCAATATCCTAAATTTTCATTACCAATATATCGAATTAACTTATCAACCACACCTTCGGCTTGTTCTTTTGTATAAACAGGAATACGTCCGACTGCAATGTCCAATGTATTAGTTAAAATAAAAACACCATCTTCATCATCTAATAGTCCGAAATAATCATCTGTTGTATAGGAATTTATATCATCGAAAGATTCTTTAGATTGATATGTCAGTAAACGATAAATATCTTTATCTGTGTTTGCCTTCAAAATCTGACGATTATCAAAAGAACCATCACCAAATAATAACAAATATTTTGGAGCATTACCCACATCTTTGGCTCTATCATAAAACATTTTCATAAAACGACGATATGCCGTTGCATCTGGTGTTCCCGAAGAAAATTCATTATATATTACATCTGGTGTCACTACAAATACAGTTAAACCATCCATTCTATAATGAACTTCAGCCAAACGATTTGCAGCATTAACAAATTCAGATGGTGCAATTATAACCATATCCGCTTGACCAAGCGAATGTAAATTTTGATTATTAACCTTACCTATTGTTTTTGGTATCAAAAAATTATCTTTTTTCACATCGACAGCAACATATTCTCGCTGAGGCAAACAATTGACAACAAAAGTTAAATTTGAATTATTAAAATTTGATGGAATTTGTTTAACATCGTGTTGTTCTGACACATCCCATATCTGAATATTACTATTTGCATTTGATAATTTATATGTGAAATTATTTGAATTTTCAATATATTTGACATTTCTAAATAACAAATAATCTCCTGATATCTTCTGCAATTTACGTTGTATATTTAGAACTAAATAATCTAAATATGCAGTAGAAGAAGGCAAACTATACGTTAATTGAATTTTAATTTTATCATTGTCTTTTGGTGTAAAGTTGCGTTTTATAATTGACTTTGTTGCAATAATATCAATTTTATCTCTCTCTTGTAAAGAAATATTTTCTAACAAATAATCATTTAATTTTAGTTCCATCGAAGCATCAACAACAGCTGTATGTGCTACAGACAATTGAATTACAGCTTCATTTGCAATAATATTTGGTACATTGATTGAATAATTTCGAGTTAATTGAGATTGATTAAATTGGTCACCTAAAAACACTCGCCCTGAATTTAAGAGATTAACTTCGTCTTTTTCATACAAGTAATAATCTGTAAATGATGTTATGATTTCATTTGTTGTTGGTTCAAGAGGTTTACTTGTTTGAATTAGTTTTTGTGTAGGAAAATCGGATGTTACAAAATAATATCCATAAAATGAATATGTATTCACTTCATGTTCAAAACATTTTGTACTCTTATTATATTTCCATTTTATCGGACCTTGTGCATAAAATAAGATATAATCGCCTTTTCCGAATACGCCGTCGCTACCTTTTTCCATGTGAATGGCGAGTTGTGGTAGGTCGTCAATATATGGTTCTAAGAATGATTCTGGGAGTTGTGCCCCTCCATAACCAAAAACACTGACATTGGCTGGATTTT
Organism: Paludibacteraceae bacterium; assembly: GCA_017467185.1. Taxonomy (GTDB): domain Bacteria; phylum Bacteroidota; class Bacteroidia; order Bacteroidales; family Paludibacteraceae; genus Aphodosoma. The sequence continues at coordinate 16,313 of JAFTSS010000020.1, forward strand.
TGACTCCCATATCGACCAATTGTTCGTATGTGAGTTTGTAAATTCCTGTCTGATCTACTTGTATTTTATACCAATCGCCACTGCTTAATACTGATGATTCGGCATAACGAGAAGATTGTGCAGCTACTGGAACAGAAATGCACAAGAGGAGTAAATATATGATTAAGTTCTTCAGTTTCATTATTTAACCATGAAATCAAACATTAGTTTATCTTCGATATATCCAGTCAAGCGGTCGTTGATTGCTACAGAAGAGACACCAGCAGGAGTGCCTGTAAAAATTAAATCACCTATTTTTAGAGTAAAAAATTGACTGATATATGCTATCAAATTATCAACGGAAAAGAGCATATCTTTAGTATGTCCTTGTTGCTGAATTTGACCATTTTTTTGTAATGAGAAATGTATGTCTTGTATATCAGATAATTCGTTCAATGAAATAAAATCGCTTACAACGGCTGAATTGTCGAAGGCTTTTGATATTTCCCAAGGTGCGCCGAGTTGTTTACACTGATTTTGCAAATCGCGGGCTGTAAAATCGACACCAAGTGCGACTTCGGAATAGTAGCGATGTGCGAAACGTGGGGCAATATTGCGACCTAAACGATTGATTCGTACGACTAATTCTACCTCGTGTTCGATTTGATTCGAGAAACGAGGTATAAAAAATGGTCGGTTTTCGCGCAATAAAGCGGAATCGGGTTTCATGAATATGGTTGGTTGTTCGGGAACCTCTACTCTATTCATTTCGGCATTATGCTTGGGATAATTCCAGCCTACACAGATTATTTTCATTGTTCGATTTTTTTCAAATACACACTGTGAGTGGGTATTGTTTTTTGACTATTTACTCACTTTTAGTTCGTGAATCGCCTAACACTCAACAAAATAAATGAAATTTCTTTTATTTTCGCTAAAATGACGGTTTTCTTCGGCACAGTTTGCTTGCACCTTGCTTGAGGGTTTGGCGAAAGAATACACACTGTGAGTGGGTATAATTCTGATTATTTTAACGTCTTTTTCGCCAAGGTTTGTCGGGATTTTCAGCTACATCGCGACGTCGGTTTTCTCGGCGGTCATATCGTTCGTCTCTGTCTCTGCGCTCGTTTCGGCGTTCACGTCCACGATGTTCATCTTTATCTCGACGATTATCACGTGATTCGTCCCTTTTTTCGCGCACATCACGTCTCGAATCTCGTGTCTCGTGTCTCGAATCTTTTGCCTTACCTTTTGGTGCTTTGCTTACGACTTCACGAGGTTCGGCTATACTTAATGGTTCGCCTGCAGCTTCAAAGGCTTGACGCACTTGATCGGCTTGGTCGGCATAAACATCAAAGAAGGTGAATTTGTTGGTTATTTCGATATCGCCAATTATGATTGATTTGTCTTGTGTTACGTCGTTTATTACGCCGAGTACCGAACGTGGTGTGGCATTTTGTTTTGTGCCATAAAGCATTTTGAAACGCACCTTTTGACCTCGTTTTGAACGATTGCTATCGCGGTCTTTACCTTTTTTGCTCTCTTTTACATCGACATTTATGTCTTCGGCGTCTTTGTAATATTCAGCAAAACGATTAAATTCGAGCGATACGAAACGTGAGATTATCTCTTCTTTGCTAAGGTATGATAATTTAGCCGAGATTTGTGGCATAAAGACGTTGATTTCGTCGTTGCTAACTTCGACACGCTCCATTCTGTCAATAAGGTGGAACAGTTGACGTTTGCATACGTCCATACCATTTGGCACAGGCATGCGTTTGAATTCTTTTTTTATAATTCGCTCTATTTCACGCAAACGACGCCCTTCGCGAGTGTGAACGATAACACAAGATACACCTTTTTTGCCTGCACGACCTGTACGCCCTGAGCGGTGGGTATAAACCTCGACATCGTCAGGCAAGTTATAGTTAATAACGTGAGTTAAATCGCTGACATCCAAACCACGAGCCGCCACATCGGTAGCGACCAATACTTGTAAGTTTTTGATACGGAATTTATTCATTACCGTATCGCGCTGAGCTTGACTAAGGTCGCCATGCAAAGCATCTGCATTGTAACCGTCTTTCATCAATTTTTCGGCTACATCCTTAGTTTCTTGGCGTGTACGACAGAAAACTATGCCATAAATATCAGGGTTCATATCAACGATACGCTTCAAAGCCAAGTAGCGATGGTCGGCACGAACCATATAATATATATGCTCCACGTTGTCAGAACCTGCATTGCGTGTACCTATCGAAATTTCGGCTGCATCGTGCATATATTGGCGCGAAATTTTAGCTATTTCGTTAGGCATTGTGGCTGAAAATAAAAGAGTTCGACGTGTTTCTGGCACGTCTTTCAATATGGTTTCGATGTCTTCTTGAAAGCCCATATTGAGCATTTCGTCAGCCTCGTCGAGAACAAGGAAACGAACTTCTGATAAATCGACTTTTCCACGATTTATAAGGTCAATCAATCGGCCCGGGGTTGCCACAAGTACCTGTGGTTGAACATCTAACTGACGATATTGCACAACAATGCTCTCACCGCCATAGACAGGCACGACTTTTACGCCTCGCATTTTAGATGCAAAATTCTTTATATCATTGGCAATTTGGATACACAATTCGCGTGTAGGTGCAAGCACTAACGATTGAATTTTTCGTTGCTCGACATTCACCATATTCAATATAGGCAAACCAAATGCAGCTGTTTTACCCGTACCTGTTTGAGCCAATGCCACGAGGTCGTTCTCGTGAGTGAGCATATATGGTATAACTTGCTCTTGCACAGGCATTGGATTAACAAAACCCAACTCGGCAACAGCATCTAAAAGTTCTTGACGTAAGCCTAATTCTTGAAATGTCATTATTTATTTTCTAATATTGTTAAACAACGTTGCAATGAGTCAATCCAATATGGAATTTCGACATTAAACGTCGCTTTGATTTTTGTTTTGTTCAATACGCTATAGTGTGGACGTGGAGTACGCACAGGATAAGCCGAGCTTTCAATCGGATTAACTTTACACTGAATTCCAGCCAATTTATGTATCATTATTGTAAAATCGTACCACGAACAAACACCTTCGTTTGAAAAATGGTAAATACCACTAACCCACTCTCTATCAGTAATTATTGTCAATATAGTTTGAGCTAAATCAGCTGCGTATGTAGGTGTGCCCACTTGGTCGAATATGACATTCAACTCATCGCGCTCACGCCCCAAACGAAGCATTGTTTTAACAAAATTATTGCCAAACGATGAATACAACCACGATGTGCGTATTATTATTGCATCCTTACATTGTTCAAATAAAGCCTCTTCGCCTGCTAACTTAGTACGTCCATACACATTTGTAGGACATACAGCCACATCTTCGGTATATGGTTTAAATGATTTACCATCAAATACATAATCAGTTGAAATATGTACTAATTTAATACCATATTTGATTGCTACAGCACCTAAGTTTCGCACAGCATCGACATTGACCTTTGTTGCAGTAGCCTCATCATCTTCAGCTTTATCAACAGCCGTATATGCCGCACAATTTACGATATGCGACACATTTTTTGTTGCTACAAATGCATCTAACTGAGCCAAATCGGTAATATCTAATGTATCAACATCTGTATATATTACCTCTATATCAGGATGTTGGGTTAATGCTACACGCATCTCATTACCAAGTTGTCCGTTGGCTCCTGTTATCAACAATTTCATAATCAAAATATTTTTTCTAAATCTTTAAACAAAGGATGTTTTGTATCTTTCTCCGAAATCAATGCCTTATCGGCAGGTATTCCCCAATCAATATTTAACGTTGGGTCGTTATAAATAATACCACCCTCTGATTCTGGATGATAAAGGTTATCGCACTTATAGGTAAAAATAGCTGTTTCGCTCAAAACAGCAAAGCCATGAGCAAAACCGCGCGGAATAAGGAATTGCAAATGATTTTCAGCAGTCAACTCCACAGCATGCCATTGACCATAAGTCGCTGAATCAGAACGCAAATCGACAGCCACATCAAGCACTGCACCCTCGATAACTTGAACCAATTTTGCTTGACTATATGGAGGTTTTTGAAAGTGCAATCCACGCACTACTCCATACGATGATTTTGACATATTGTCTTGTACAAAGTGTTGAGTTATACCCGCTTCTCGATAACGTTCTTCGTTGTATGTTTCAAAGAAGAATCCACGAGCATCGGAAAATACTCGTGGTTTTATCACTACCAAATCTTTGATTGGAGTCTTTATTATTTCCATATTATTTCACTAAATCAAGTATATATTGTCCGTATTTTGTTTTATCCAATTTACGTCCTAATTCTCTTAACTGCTCATCCGAAATCCAGCCATTGCGCCATGCAATCTCTTCAATACAACTCACATAAAAACCTTGACGATTTTGAATTGTTTCAACAAAGTTTGATGCTTCGAGTAAACTATCGCAATTGCCTGTATCGAGCCAAGCAAATCCGCGACCAAATAATTCAACCTGCAATGTGCCCTCTTCGAGATATAACTTATTCAAATCTGTAATTTCATACTCGCCACGAGCCGAAGGTTTCAAGTTTTTAGCCTTTTCAGTCACTGTTTCGTCATAAAAATACAATCCTGGAACAGCATAATTACTTTTTGGTTCGGCTGGTTTTTCTTCTAAAGAAATTACTTTTCCTTCTTTATCAAACTCCACAACTCCGTATGCACGAGGGTCTTTGACATAATAACCAAAAATACATGCACCTTTTTCTAGGCTTGCCGCACGATGCAACATTTTAGAAAATCCTTGACCATAAAACATATTATCGCCAAGAATCAAACATCCTTTTTCGCCATTTAAAAATTCAGCACCAAGTACAAATGCTTGAGCCAATCCATTTGGTACTTCTTGCACTTTATACTCAAAATGCATACCCAACTCTTCACCCGTTCCAAGCAATTCACGAAACATAGGCAAATCGCGTGGTGTAGAAATAACCAAAACCTCACGAATACCAGCCAACATCAATGTTGACAATGGATAATAAATCATAGGTTTATCATACACTGGCATAATTTGTTTCGAAATAGCTTTTGATAAAGGATAAAGTCGCGTTGCACTTCCTCCCGCCAATATTATTCCTTTCATAATATTTTAATACTTATAGGTTTGTATATTCATAATATTTTTCAAACACATTTTTAACATACCTAACAGTATGCCTTCCTCTGAAGAATCCATGCTTACACACTTCATCTCTATAATACTTAGACTCTTGCAATGCCAACAACCACTTTTCCACACTACCATTCCACACATGCGGATTGTCGCCATATTTCTCTGCTAAAGCCATAGCATCGCGCACATGCCCTGGACCTGCATTATAGCCAGCTAACACAAATTTTATCCTCTCGTCTCTGTCGGCAATTTCACCAAATCGTCGCTCTAAAAACATTAAATATTCCACACCTGCTTCAATACTCAGTGCGGGATTTAACACTTCATCGCCCTCTAAACCAAACCGTTCTGCCGTACGAGGCATAAATTGCATCAACCCTCTCGCACCTTGCGAAGAGACTGCATCAACACTAAAACGTGACTCATTCCACACAATCGAAGCCATCATTCGCCAATCCCAGCCCAATTTTCTAACTTCTCGCTTAATGATTTTATCGTATTGAGAAACAGACGTTAAATTATACTCATCTAAATATTCATTGATAAAATCTTGCGACACCCCATTATTGTTACACACGCAAATATTCAAACATAGTAACAATACAACAAACACCCAACGAAAATTTATACAATCTCTTGTCTTCAATAATTACAGATTTTTTTCAATAAACATTCGCAATATATCAATTGCCACTTTGTTATTACCTCCTTCAGGTATAATCAAATCGGCATAACGTTTTGTAGGCTCAATAAATTGCTGATGCATTGGTTTCAATATTCGTGTATAACGCTCCATAACAGCCTCTGCCGTGCGTCCACGTTCTACTATATCGCGCGAAATCACACGTATCAAACGCTCGTCGGAATCGGCATCAACAAATATTTTCAAATCCATTTGCTCACGCAATTTATCATCGCACAAAGCCAAAATACCCTCTACTATAACCACTTCACGAGGCTCAATATGTATGGTCTCTGGCTGACGTGTACATGTCAAATAGGAATAGGTTGGCTGCTCGATAGCCTTGCCTTCTTTGAGCATTGCCAAATGTTCCGACAACAACGACCACTCAAATGCATCTGGATGGTCAAAGTTAATAAACTGACGTTCTTCTACAGGCACATGGCTACTGTCCTTATAATAAGAGTCTTGTGGCAATACAACCACTTCGCCCGCAGGCAAACTCTCTACTATTTTACGAACCACTGTCGTTTTTCCCGAACCGGTACCACCGGCAATACCTATTACAAGCATAAAAATTGAATTTTTCGTTTGACTAATAATTTTGTTTTTAACAAAAGTACAAATTTAAATTATAGGACAATAAAATTCGTATATCTTCAGTAAAGCAATCCGACTCAATCATTTTTTTAAGTACATGCCTTATGATTTAGGGCTTGTACTTAAAAAAACTAATTATCCCCAAAAACTTAAAAATACAAATTACAATTCATAAGCCTAAAAAACATATAATTTGTACTTATGTTAAAATAGTCCTTTTTAGCAAAATAAAAATTATTTAACTCTTATCAAGAAATAATTTTTCTTACCTTTTTGAACCAACAAATATCTGTCATTCAACAACATATCTGTACCAATCACTTGATCTGGGGCAGTCAATTTCTCTTTGTTCACACTCACACCACCTGCTTGAATTGTTTTACGAGCTTCACCTTTCGATGGGAACACCCCAGTCAATTCTGCCAACAACGTCAATGGTTGCACACCTGCTTCTATCACCGAGCGTTCTACTTCAAATTGTGGAACACCCTCAAACACAGCCAACAATGTATCTTCATCCAACTTACGCAACGCATCTGCAGTAGCATTACCAAACAAGATATTCGATGCCTCAACAGCTGCATTATAGTCCTCTTCTGAGTGAACCATGATTGTAACATCCTTAGCCAAACGTTTTTGTAACAAACGCATGTGAGGAGCCTCACGGTGTTGAGCAATCAATTCATTGCACTCTTCTTGAGTGATATTTGTAAATATTTTAATATATTTTTCCGCGTCATTATCAGCTACATTCAACCAGAATTGGTAGAATTTGTATGACGAAGTATAGCGTTTGTCCAACCAGATATTACCGCTCTCGGTCTTACCAAATTTACCACCATCTGCTTTAGTAATCAACGGACATGTCAATGCAAACGCATCACCACCGCCCATACGACGAATCAACTCAGTACCTGTAGTAATGTTACCCCATTGGTCCGAACCACCCATTTGCAATTTACAATTCTTGTTTTTGTTCAAATAAACATAGTCGTAACCTTGCAAAAGTTGATAAGTAAACTCTGTGAACGACATACCTGCATTGAATTCGCCATTCAAACGTTTTTTCACCGAATCCTTAGCCATCATATAGTTCACAGTAATCAATTTACCCACGTTACGTGCAAAATCCAAGAACGTGAAATCCTTCATCCAATCATAGTTATTCACCAATTCAGCAGCATTTTCTGCATCAGAATGGAAATCCAAGAATTTCTCCAATTGTTTTTTAATAGCCTCTTGATTATGACGCAAAGTAGCCTCATCCAACAAATTACGTTCAGCCGATTTACCTGATGGGTCGCCAATCATACCCGTAGCACCACCAACGAGCGCAATAGGTTTATGGCCACAACGTTGAAAATGGCGCAACATCATCACACCACACAAGTGACCTATATGCAACGAATCTGCCGTAGGGTCAATACCCAAATAAGCAGTTGTCATCTCTTTACTCAATTGTTCTTCAGTACCAGGCATCATATCCTGCACCATACCTCTCCATTTAAGTTCTTCTACAAAATTCATAATTATATATTCTTTTTTTAATTAAAATTACATGTTTATTGCTTCCCACACTAATCCAATCTGCAAAGTTACTAAAAATCCCATAAACTTACAAGCTTTTAGACAAAAACAATCCCATTAACAAAAATTATTATCTATAAACGATGAATTACCAAGAAAAATAACTAACTTTGCAACTTAATTTATGGTACAAAAATATCCTTCGCAACTACTTGAAAATGCAGTAAATGCCTTTGCTTCACTGCCTGGTATCGGACGCAAATCAGCTCTCCGCATGGCTCTGCACATCCTCCGACAAGGTCCAGCAAATGCCAGCAAATTCATCACCGCTATCAGCGAAATGAGCGAAAATATTCAATATTGCGAGGAGTGCCACAACATATCCGACCAACCCGTGTGCGAAATCTGCTCCGACCCACGTCGCGACCAATCAACCATCTGCGTTGTAGAAACCATAAAAGAAGTCATGCTCATCGAAAACACCGCTCAATATCACGGAGTTTATCATGTACTTGGAGGTGTGATTTCGCCTATGAATGGCATATCGCCTAATGATTTAGAGATATCTTCGCTCGTTGAACGTGTCGAACAAGGCAATATCAAAGAGGTTATCCTCGCCCTTAGTCCAAATATGGAAGGCGACACAACTTGTTTCTACATCTACCGCAAACTCGCACATCTACCAGTCACAATAACAACTATAGCTCGCGGAGTAGCCGTTGGCGACGACCTCGAATATGCCGATGAAATCACTCTCGGACGCTCAATTACTAATCGCATAACATACAATAAGAATTGAGAATTTTTGCGACAAGCGAAAGCAGAACCAAGCTCTGCTTGAGTTATGCTGAGTGAAGCAAAAATCACGACTGAAAGGAGTAATTGAAAATTGAGAATTTTTGCGACAAGCGAAAGCAGAACCAAGCCCTGCTTGGGTTATGCTGAGTAAAGCAAAAATCACGACTGAAAAAAGTAATTGAAAATTGAAAATTTTTGCGACAAGAGAAAACAGAACCAAGCCCTGCTTGGGTTATGCTGAGTGAAGCAAAAATCACGACTGAAAGGAGTAATTAAAATTTGAAAACGAAAAAAGTTATAAATAACAAATTACTAACTACTAACTACTAATTAATAAAAATGAAACACCCAAAACACATTTTAACCATCACCTACTACATCACCCTCCTACTCACAATACTCGCAGCCATGATAGGCTACCACCTCACATACCACAAAGGAATTTTCTTCGACGCCAATAGCCAAATATCAACCACCTACTACACCATTGTCCTTTGGTACGTAATCATAACATTTCCTCTGTCGCTCAAACTATTCAGTCTCGGCGTAAAAAGATTAAAACAAATTCCCGACGATGGTTCTCGCGAACATTACTACAAAATCTATGGTGTTCTTCGCCTTGCAGTTATGACTATCGGACTAATAGCTTCAATAATAGGAATATACATATTCCAAGTAAAACATCTATTCTGGGTAGCAGGCATTTGTATCATTGGCGTAATACTCTGCAAACCAACAGAAAAACGCATCAATGCCGACCTCACACCACTCACACCAACTGAAGAAAACTCGGAAGAAAACACCGAAGAAAACTAAAATTCAAAAAAAATAAACTAGCAAAGCGAGAAAGTCTCATTGTAGAGACGCAATATATTGCGTCTCTACTACTAAAAATCTAAACGTATGATAATAGCAGTAGATTTCGACGGCACAATCGTAGAACACGCCTATCCAGCCATCGGCAAACCAATACCTTTTGCCATTGATGTACTAAAACGTCTACAATCAGAATGCCACCATCAACTCATACTTTGGACTGTGCGTGAAGGTGAACTCCTCGATGAGGCAGTAAACTACTGTCGCGAACGAGGACTCGAATTCTACGCCATCAATAAAAATTATCCAGAAGAACAATGGGACGATACCACACCACGCAAACTTGTTGCCGACATGTGGATTGACGACCGCAACCTCGGAGGATTACCCGATTGGGGTATAATCTATCGTATGATTAAATACAACGAAACCTCAGCTGACGCTGCTCGCTATCTTGGTAATCAACCACAAGAAACAAAAAAGAAAGGACTATTCTCTTTGCTAAAAAAGAAATAAGACACGAGATGTGAGACACGAGATATAAAACAAGTCTCATTACTCGCTACTAAAAATCTAAAATAACACCGAATGGCAAGTCTCGCCACTCACTACTCACTACTAAATATCTAAATTATGCTTCAACGAATTCAAACACTCTATTTGCTCATAGTCGTAGTCGCAATGAGTCTCACACTATTTCTCCCTTCTATGCGCGCAATCTCGCCCGAAGGCATCGACTACGCACTCTCAACCCTCCGCGGATTCTATCCCGTAGAACAAGGTGGATTTCACCTCAACGGTGTAACTATGTGGCTAACAATCACAAACGTAGTCATTCTCCTAATCGCTCTATTTACAATATTTATGTATAAATGGCGCATAATCCAAATCCGTTTTTCTATATTTAACATGGTGCTTCTCATTGGTTACTACGCTATATTCTTTTTTACACGCTACGTAATCCTTCAACAAAACGCAATGGACAGCACAACATTCTCATGGCCAATTATATTACCACTCATCAGTGCCATCCTCACTTACCTTGCACTCCGTGCAATAGGCAAAGACGAAGCCCTCGTACGCTCACTCGACCGCCTAAGATAAAAACACCAACTAAATAAACAAAAAAACATCCATCCTATTATTTCACCGAAATAATACGGGTGGATTTTATCTATAATAAAAAAATATTTATGAAAACAAAATCAATTAAGCATATTATCTTGCTAATTATCACCATTCTACACACAATTAGCATCTCCGCCACCACTTTCATTGGCAACCGCACCGACTTCCGCGACGAAACTATCTATTTCGTAATGACAACCCGTTTCTACGACGGCGACCCATCAAACAACACTCAATGTTGGGACAACCAACAAGCCAACGAAGGTGACCCAGCCTGGCGTGGCGACTTCAAAGGTCTCATCGAAAAACTCGACTACATCAAAGCTCTTGGTTTCACTACCGTATGGGTTACCCCTGTAGTTGAAAACGCATCGGGCTACGACTACCACGGCTATCACGCCTTCAATTTCTCGAAAGTAGATAAACGATATGAAAGCGAAGATGTCTCATTCCAAACTCTTATTAATGAGGTACATGCACGCGACATGAAAATCGTGCTTGACATCGTACTTAACCACACAGGCAACTTCGGCGAAGAAAACTTGTGCAAACTCTTCACACGTGATTGGTCTGCAAATCAGGCTACATTAGAAGAGTGTTTAATTCCTTATACACAAAAAGATGGTGGTCGCTTACCCGACAATTACAACAATCTCGCAGGTAGCGAACAATACGCCAAACGACTTGCCCAAATGAAAAATACCGATGGTCAAAACCACGACGTCAACAACTATTGGCACCACGTAGGCAACGAATGGAATTGGGACGACTACTCTCGCTGGTACGGACAAATCGCAGGCGACTGCGTTGACCTCAACACCGAAAATCCTTATGTTTCAAACTACCTCGTAAGCTGCTATGCACAATTCATCGCTATGGGTGTCGATGGTTTCCGTATTGACACCAGCGGCCATATCTCACGCCTTACATTCAACAACGCCTTTTTACCTCAATTCCAAGCTCTTGCCGAACAACACAAAGCTAAGCGCAACGGTGGCGACTTCTTTATGTTCGGCGAAGTATGCGCCCGCGAACGCAACGTTGTCTATCGTAACCACGAAAACTGCTCACCTTTCTACTACACTTGGAAAGAGACTAAAAACTATGCTTGGGACACAAGCGAAACATCATGGAACGGAATAGTTGTAAAGGAAGGCTCTAAAGGCTCACATACCAACATAACATCTGTTGATGCTCAAGGTGTTGACGACCAAGACGACTCTAATCTACCAAACTCAAACAATGCACTTCTCAACGGAAATACCTACCACACACCCGACCACAGCAAATACTCAGGTATGAGCGTAATTGACTTCCCTATGCACTGGAATTTCCGCACCGCAACCGAAGCCTTTTCAGTAAAATATGGCGATAAATACTACAACGATGCTACTTACAACGTAGTCTATGTCGATTCTCACGACTATGCACCCGATGGAGCACCAGAAAGCGAACGTTTCAACCAATCGCAAGATACTTGGGCTGAAAATCTATCACTTATGTTCACTTTCCGTGGTATTCCTTGCATCTACTACGGCTCTGAAATCGAATTCCGCAAAGGCAAACCTATTGACAAAGGCCCTAATATCGCCCTACGCGAAAGCGGTCGTGCCTACTTCGGTGGTTATATAAAAGGCGACATCACTGTCAACGACTTCGCCAACTACACCAATGCCTCTGGCAACATAGCAGCTTCACTCTCACACCCACTTTCACTTCACATCCAATGCCTCAACCTCATTCGTGCTGCCGTACCTGCCCTACGCAAAGGTCAGTACTCTACTGATGGTTGCTCTGGCAATTTGGCCTTCAAACGCCGCTATACCGACTCTACAACCGACTCATACGCCCTCATAACTATCAGTGGTAACGCCACATTCTCTAATATTCCGAATGGTAAATACGTTGACGTTGTAACAGGCGATACAGAAAATGTAACCAATGGTACTCTCTCTGTATCCTGCTCAGGCAAAGGCAATCTCCGCGTATATGTACTAAGCACTACCCTAACACCTGCACCAGGCAAAATTGGCACCAACGGCAAATACATACACGATGGAGCTCAAAACAACAAACCTCAATTAGCCTACGACGGCACCGAAGAAGAACTCTCTTCTGTAAATGGCGGTAGCGACCCTATAGGAGAACCCGACGTTATCATTCCTCCTACAATGACAGAAGGCGAACAAGCCGTATTCTTCGAAAACACAGCCAATTGGGGTGGCACTATCAATGCTTATCTTTGGAATGGAGAAATTAAATATGCAGGCAATTGGCCTGGCGAACGATGCACATATCTCGGCAACAACATTTGGAAATGGACATATACTGGAACCGACAAAGTCAGCGGTGGACTTATTTTCAACAACGGTAGTTCACAAACTGCCGACTTAACCTACGTTAATGGTGGCTACTACAATGCCAATGGCTATGTAAAAACTATTGAAGGTGCTGGCGAAATACCAGATAATCCAAACCAACCAAACCCTGATACCGACTCATACACATGGACATTCTATTACGACGACACCAATTGGACTTCTAATATTTACACTTATGTGTGGGATGCTGGCAATAACAACAAACAATATCTCGGTTCTTGGCCAGGCAAAACTATGACCTACAACTCTGCCCTCGGCATGTGGGAATACAGTTTCACTACCAACGACCAACTCGTCAATCCTATGGTCATCTTCAACAACAACGCAGGACAGCAAACTGCCGATCTCAAACTTGTAAATTATGGTGTATATAAATTCAATGGTATTCACGACACAATCACATCTGTCGAAAACACATTCATCGAACCTATAGAACCAGAATACTATAACTTACAAGGCATAAAAGTACCAGCCGATAGACTCACACCAGGCATTTACATCCGTCGTCAAGGCACAAAAATCACAAAAATATTAGTAAAATAAATCCCACTCACAACACAAAAATCCGATTAACCACAACGGCTAATCGGATTTTTTATATCCATACAGCAAAAAACTCTGTAATCCGCAATCTGTTATCTATTATCTGTAATCTATTATCTGTTATCTGTAATCTGTTATCTGTAATCTGTAATCTGTAATCTATCAATAGTTATCTATTAATAATCATAGCAATCATATCTGCCATACGCTCGATTCCGTCATCTAACTTATTACCAATCATAGGCTTTAACATAAACGGAATATCTGCTTTCAATGTCAATTTCATACGGGTGTCATATTCTGCTACTCCTACGAGTTGTATCCAAAAGTTGAATTGAATTGGGAAGTTATCAGCTCCAAATTTCAACATTTTTGGAGTTTCATAATCCACAATACGCAAAACAACTTGTCCTATAGGGTCAACTGTAAATGACACCGAATCTGTTGTAAATGCCAAATCTTTAATCTTATCTTTATGCTCAGCTGGCAATGCCGCTGCATATTTCTCAAGTTGAGTTAAATCGCTCAACATAGCATAAATCTCTGCTTGTGGCTTAAATAATTGCTTTTGTTTACTTTCGTAAGTGTTCATATTATATTATATAATGATTAGTGTTTAATTAATAGTTATTAACGATAAAATCAATATCTATTTCTGACAAATTTAATTCAGTTGTGTGTAATATATGTTTCGCTTTGAGATAAAATGGTTCGCGCATGGTAAGGTGTTCGGCTACAAATTTGGCAAGTTCTTTGTTTGTTTTACCTGCGACTATAGGTCGTTTATTTTGTGAATACATAATTCTCTCTATTAAAACATCAATTTCACATTGCAAATAAATAGTAGCGCCCGCTTCATTCATTTGCTCCATATTATCAAAAAAACATGGTGTACCACCACCCACCGAGACCACGACATTTTCCATTCCTATCACTTCTTGCAACATATTGCGCTCACGACGACGAAAGCCCTCCTCGCCTATCGAGGCAAACATATCTGATATTTTCTGATGAAAACGTTGCTCTATACGCCAATCTAAATCGATATGTTCCAATCCATAGCGACGAGCTAAGGCACGACCTACAGCCGTTTTACCTGCTCCCATATATCCGATTAAAAAGATTGGTTTCATAGATTGGCACGAGATTTTTAGATACAAAATATAAGATTTGCAAAATTACGAAAAATATTGTAATTTTGCAAGCATTATGAACAGACCTAATATAAATATACGTAAAGCAACGATAAACGACATAAGACTAATTGCTTATGCTGTGGGCAATGCTATTGGTGAAGCGGTAATGCCTGTGTTTTGTGGCACAGATTGGATGAACACGATAGCCGAAGTAGCCAGTCTTGAAACATCGCAATATAGCTATCGCAATGCTCTTATTGCCGAAGTTGAAGGCTCGCCAGCTGGCGTTATTGTTGCATACGATGGTGCTCGTCTCGAAGAATTGCGCTCAGAAACAATGAGAATCATACGCAAGTATAAGCCCGATTTCACCGTTTCGGAGGATGAAACTGAACCTGGCGAATACTATATCGACACCCTATGTGTACTACCCCAATATCGAAAAATGGGTATTGCCACAAAATTGATAGCCGCTATACATGAAAAGGCATTAGCCGAAGGACATGCTCAATTAGGCTTAATTGTTGATTTCGACAACCCCACAGCCGAGCGACTTTACACCAATTTGGGCTTTCATCGCATCGGAACACGAATTTTTGCAGGTCATAAAATGTGGCATTTGGTCAATGCACAATGCATAATTCGTAATTCATAATTAAAATTACACTCTTTTACTTCTAAATAAATATTTATAAATCAATACAATAAAACAAGTAACAAAAAAATAAAAAATTTACCTCAAAATATTTTGCTATTTTAAAAAAAAGTACTACCTTTGCATCCGAATTCAAAAGCACAACATAAAGCGAAATTAATTATGCATTATGAATTGTGAATTATGAATTAATGATTGCCCAGATGGCGGAATTGGTAGACGCGCTGGTCTCAAACACCAGTGGATTCACTTCCATGCCGGTTCGATCCCGGCTCTGGGTACAAAGAGAGAAATTCGAAAGAGTTTCTCTCTTTTTTTGTGTAAAAAAACAAAAAACATTTGGTTGTTTATAAAAAAACACTACCTCTGTAGTCAAATTTTGCATAGAAAAAGAAGTTTTATTTCCTTTACTATTCAAAATATCACTATTTATATGAATAACCAACTAAAAAATATTGGAAATATACCAATTACAACATCAATCATAGCCTCTTTGTACCCTGAACTCAAATCTCCCAAAAAAAGGTTATTTGGCTTGAAAAACAAGGTTACATAATTAGATTAAAACGAGGTTTATATGTTGTTAATCCTGAATTTTCGGGTAAACTTCTGTCAACAGAGTTGATATCTAATCATCTCTATGCCCCATCGTTCTCTCTATGTCGTCAGCTCTAAGGTTTTATGGTTTAATACCCGAAACAGTTTATACACATCAGTGTATGACTATTAAACATGCTCGCAATTTTCAAACACCTATAGGATTTTTCGACTACAATCATATCAGTCGCGAAGCTTTTTCTATTGGAATTCGTCGAATAGAAGAAACCAAAGATTGTGCATTTTTAATTGCATCACCAGAAAAGGCATTGTGCGATTTAATAGCCAATTCGCCAAAATTAAATCTGCGCTTTATGAAAGAAGTTGAGATTTTTTTAATGGAAGACATACGATTTGACATAGAACGATTATATCAATTCAACACCGATATTTTAGAACAGTATATAAGTGTAGGGAAAAAATCAGAATCAATAACAACCCTATTAAAATATTTAAGACGATGAAAAATGAAATGTATGATAATATGTTGTCTCGCTACGACTTAAGCACCAAACAGCAAAAGCAAAATGCGATATTCGAAGTAAACCAACAAATAATTCTTGCGGGATTGTATGCTGGAGGCTTTTTTGACGTAGCGGCATTTTATGGGGGCACTTGTCTGCGTATATTTCATGGCTTACAACGCTTTAGCGAAGATATGTATTTCTCCTTACTTGCACATGACAAAGAATTTGATTTCTCCAAATACTTCCAACCTATCATAGATACATTTACGTTAGTTGGACGAGAAGTAGAAATTAAGAAAAAAGATAAACAAACATTTGGTAAAGTGGAATCGGCTTTTTTGAAAGATAATACCGATGTTTATGACATAACATTTCAAACCGAAAAATCGATTAAAATAAAAATAGAAGTTGACACTTTTCCTCCTTTGAAATTTACAACCGAACAAAAACTATTGATACAACCGCATTCATTCATGACACGTTGTTTTACTCTACCCGATTTATTTGCAGGCAAAATGCATGCTTTAGTTTATAGAGGTTGGAAAAATAGAATAAAGGGACGCGATTGGTACGACTTTGAATGGTATGTACGCAATAATGTTGCTTTAAACTTCACACACCTTGCAGAACGATGCAAACAATTTAATGGCGAGGATATAACTATTGACTTATTTAAACATCAATTAAGAGAACGTTTATCTACTGGCGACATCAATCAAGTTAAAGCCGACGTTTTGCCATTTGTGCGCAATCCTCGCGAATTGGATATTTGGTCTAACGACTATTTCTTGCAAATAGCCGATATGGTGCGGTTTGTGTAGGTTAATATTTTATTAAATATTCCGATTGCATGGAACGCTTCACTATCTAATTTTTAGGTTAGCGGTTAAGCGGACACGGTTGCCGTGTCCCTACTTTGAGGCATTTTTATATCAAAATCACGTTAATTTAGATATTAAATACGAGACACGAGATGCAAGATTTTTAGTCTCGTATCTCGTGTCTTGCATCTCATGTCTTATTTCATTCTTTATTTTTTCTTTTTCGTAAAAAAAGTATGGTTTTTATTTTGTTATTTAAAAAAAGTATTGTACCTTTGTACGATTTATATACATATTACTCACAAGAATAATTAATAACAAAAATTATATAAAACTATGAACACAAAACTTCAAGAATTGACCGACAAAATCTATGCTGAGGGCGTAGAAAAAGGTAAAAACGAGGCTGCTGAAATCGTTGCTGCTGCTAAGGCTGAGGCTCAACGCATTAAAGAGGCTGCCGAAGCTGAGGCTCGCAAAATAGTTGAACAAGCTAATGCTAAAGCTGCTGAGACTACTAAAAACACTCAATCGGAGTTGAAACTCTACACTGAACAATCGCTCAACGCATTGAAAACTGAAATCACTAACCTCATCTGCGACAAAGTTGCTTCGGACTCAGTGAAAGCGGCTACTGCCGACCCTAAATTTATGCAAGCTATCATCGTGGCTATCACTAAAGTGTGGGTAAAAGAAGGTGCTGTAGAAATCGAGGCTAAAGACGCTAAAGCTCTTGAAGATTATTTCATTGCTAACGCTAAAGATGTGCTCGAAAAAGGCGTGAAAATCACTGAAGTGAAAGGTATGAAAACTGATTTTGCTATCGCTCCTGCTAATGGTGGCTACAAAATCACTTTCGGCGACAACGAATTCATCGCCTACTTCAAAGATTTCCTCCGTCCTAAACTTGTTGAAATGCTTTTTTAAGACACGAGATACAAGACACGAGACAAAAGATAGAAAAGTCACACATCTCGTGTTTAATATCTAATATCTAAAAATATGAATTACTATTGCTATATAGCGGGCATGCCCGACATACAGATTGATAATGCTAAGTCGATTCCGGCTCAAGAGGAGATTCTCTGCGAGTTGAAGCAGTTGTTGTCGAAAGGCGATATGGCTCTTCTCAACATCTTGCGCTTGAAATACGACAATGCCAATCTGTTGAAATATCTTGACAACCGTGATGCCGAACTCAATCCGCTCGGCACGCTCACTGCGCAAGATTGGAACGAACTGATTGAGATAATCGACAATAGTGATGAGCTAAATCCTGCACGCGATGGTCGATTATTGAAATATATATTGGACTTCTACACCACTATCCGCAACGAACAAAACGAAGAGAAAATTGGTTTCCGCGAAGATTTCCTCGCTGCGCTATACTATAAATATGGTATGGAGTGCAAAAACAAGTTTGTTGCTGATTGGTTTGAATTCAATTTGAACATCAACAATATCCTCACTGCACTCACTTGTCGTAAATATGGTTGGGATATTAAATCGGCTATCGTGGGTGATAATGTTGTTGCGGAGACTATTCGCAATTCCATGACAGCTCGCGACTTTAATCTCAAGGCAGAAATCGACTATTTCGATGCGCTTGTGAGCATATCGGAGACTGCTAACCTACTCGACCGCGAGCACCGCATCGACGCTCTCAAATGGAATTGGCTCGAAGAAAATACATTCTTCAGTTCGTTCTCTATTGAGAAAGTGTTGTCGTTCTGGTTGCGTTGCGAGTTGATGCACCGTTGGGACAACCTCTCAATGGAAGAAGGCGCAGAGATATTCCGCCAAATGATTAACGACTTGAAAAAAGACGTTAAGTTCTGATTTTTGATTTTAACATAAGTACAAAAAATTCATAAAATTATGAAAAAGTATCTATTTTTATTAATTACAATGGTAGCAATATTGAGCAGTTGTGAAAATACAAGTCCAGTATCTCTTACCGTTGATAATCCAACTAAACAAGATTATATCATAAATATAGATAGCACACAATTCATAAAGTCAAGTAAACATTTGGTTCGTGAATATCTACCAACTAAATACACAGAAACTCCTATCGAATTTACCTTAATTCATAACACAGACACTTGTTCTTTCAGTGTTGAGTTCGGTGTTGGTAGACACTATTCATTATATATTGACAGTACAAGATATGCTCTATACAATCATATAGACCTATCTTTAGATTGCTATCCTATTCCTTACGAATCTTATAAAAAAGTATTTAACGGAATTTTAGTAAGTGAAGGCTTTTTCAAGTAAAACAAAAGATTCTGAGACTTACAACTCATTACTTACTTCTGTTAAAATAACAACCAAAGAAAAATAAATAATAAAACAATAAATAATGGCAACAAAAGGTAAAGTAAAAGGTATCATCTCCAACCTCGTGACTGTAGGTGTGGATGGTCCTGTGGCTCAAAATGAGATTTGCTATATCTCGTTGGGCAATGTAAGACTTATGGCCGAGGTACTTAAAGTGAACGGCGATGATGTCTTCGTTCAAGTATTCGAAAGCACTCGTGGCCTTAAAGTTGGCAACGAGGTAGAATTTACCGGTCACATGCTCGAGGTAACTCTCGGTCCTGGTATGCTTTCGCGCAACTACGATGGTCTTCAAAACGACCTCGATAAATTGACAGGTGTATTCCTCAAACGTGGTGAATACAACTTCCCTCTCGACAACGAGAAACTTTGGGACTTCAAACCTCTCGCTCAAGTAGGCGACAAAGTTGAGGCTGCTTCTTGGCTCGGCGAGGTGGACGAAAACTCTCAACCACACAAAATCATGGTGCCTTTCGTTATGGAAGGTGTTTACACTGTGAAATCTGTGGCTGCTGCTGGTCAATACACAATCAACGACACTATCGCCGTGATTACCGACTCAGATGGCAACGACCACAATATCAATATGATTCAAAAATGGCCTGTGAAAAAGGCTATCAACGTACACACCGAAAAACCACGTCCTTTCCGTCTCTTGGAAACTGGTGTGCGTACTATCGACACAGCCAACCCTATCGTTGAAGGTGGTACTGGTTTCATCCCTGGTCCTTTCGGTACTGGTAAAACTGTGCTCCAACACGCTATCTCAAAACAAGCCGATGCCAACATCGTAATTATGGCAGCCTGCGGTGAGCGTGCCAACGAGGTTGTGGAAATCTTCGTTGAATTCCCTGAACTCGAAGACCCTCACACTGGTCGCAAACTCATGGAGCGTACTATCATCATCGCTAACACATCTAACATGCCTGTTGCATCGCGTGAAGCTTCGGTTTACACTGCGATGACTATCGCTGAATACTACCGCGCTATGGGTCTTAAAGTGCTCCTTATGGCCGACTCTACTTCTCGTTGGGCTCAAGCTCTTCGTGAGATGTCAAACCGTATGGAAGAGCTCCCAGGTCAAGATGCGTTCCCTATGGACCTCTCTGCTATCATCGGTGCTTTCTATAGCCGCGCTGGTTATGTATATCTCAAAAATGGTGCTACTGGTTCTATTACATTCATCGGTACTGTATCGCCTGCGGGTGGTAACTTGAAAGAGCCTGTAACTGAAGGTACTAAGAAAGTTGCGCGTTGCTTCTACGCACTTGAGCAAAACCGTGCCGACCGTAAACGCTACCCTGCAGTTAACCCTATCGATAGCTACTCTAAATATATCGAATACCCTGAATTCGAAGAGTATATCAAAACTAAAATCGAAGGCGACTGGATTGGTATGGTCAACCAAATGAAGACTCTCCTCCTTCGTGGTAAAGAGGTACAAGAGCAAATCAACATCCTCGGTGACGACGGTGTACCTGTTGACTATCACGTTACATTCTGGAAATCAGAGGTTATCGACTTCGTTATTCTTCAACAAGATGCATTCGATAAAATCGACGCTGTTTGTCCACTCGAACGCCAAGAGTTTATGCTCAAACTCGTTATGGACATCTGTAACACCGACTACGAATTCGACACATTCCTTGATGTTATAGACTACTTCAAACGTATCATCAACGTATGTAAACAAATGAACTATAGCGAATTCCACAGCGAAAAATTCGAACAACATCTTGCTGCGCTCAAAACTTTACTTGCTGAACGCGAAGCTTAATTTAATTCATAATTCACAATTCATAATTCATAATTAGGTTAAAGGTTAGAGATTAAAGGTTAGCGACAATAACTAACTTTCAACTTTCAACTTTCAACTATAAAAGTTATGACAAAGGCTTTTCAAAAAATATACACAAAGATTACTAACATCACTAAAGCGACTTGCTCGCTCAAAGCATCGGGTGTTGGTAATGACGAGCTTGCTACAGTAAATGGCAAATTGGCTCAGGTAGTGCGCATTATGGGCGATGACGTTACACTACAAGTGTTTGGTGGTACTGAAGGTATCCCTACAAATGCCGAAGTTATCTTCCTCGGCAAAGCCCCATCTCTCAAAGTTAGTGACCAATTGGCTGGTCGTTTCTTCAATGCTCTCGGCGAACCTATCGATGGCGGTCCAGAAATCGAAGGCGAAGAGATAGAAATTGGTGGTCCATCGGTGAACCCTGTGCGCCGTAAACAACCATCTGAACTCATCGCTACTGGTATCGCTGGTATCGACTTGAACAACACTCTTGTGTCTGGTCAAAAAATTCCGTTCTTTGCCGACCCTGACCAACCTTACAACCAAGTTATGGCTAACGTGGCTCTCCGTGCCGAAGCCGACAAAATCATCCTTGGTGGTATGGGTCTTACAAACGACGACTACCTATATTTCAAAAATGTGTTTAACAACGCTGGTGTGCTCGACCGCATCGTGTCGTTCGTAAATACTACCGAAAACCCTCCTGTTGAGCGTCTCCTCATCCCTGATATGGCGCTTACTGCTGCCGAATATTTCGCTGTAGAGAAAAACCAAAAGGTGCTTGTGCTCCTCACCGACATGACTTCGTATGCCGATGCTTTGGCTATCGTGTCAAACCGTATGGACCAAATCCCTTCTAAAGACTCTATGCCTGGTTCGCTCTACTCTGATTTGGCTAAAATCTACGAAAAAGCGGTACAATTCCCAGCTGGTGGTTCTATCACTATCATCGCGGTTACTACCCTCTCTGGTGGCGACATCACTCACGCTATTCCTGATAACACTGGTTATATCACCGAAGGTCAGTTGTTCCTCCGTCGCGACTCTGACGTAGGTAAAGTTATCGTTGACCCATTCCGTTCACTCTCTCGTTTGAAACAATTGGTTGCTGGTAAGAAAACTCGTGAAGACCACGCTCAAGTTATGAATGCTGCCGTACGTCTCTACGCCGATGCTGCCAATGCTAAAACTAAATTGGAAAACGGTTTCGACCTTACAAACTACGACGAACGTGCTCTCGACTTCGCTAAAGACTACTCAGAGCAACTTCTTGCTATCGACGTAAACATCGACACAACTCAAATGCTCGACGTTGCATGGTCGCTCTTCGGCACCCACTTCAAACCAGAAGAGGTAAACATCAAACAAGAATTGGTTGAAAAATACTGGAAAAAGTAAATTTTTCAACATAAGTACTGATTTTATTTTTTAACATAAGTACAAATTAAATTTTTAGGTTCAAATATATAATCTGTATTTTACAATTTTGTAAGGACAAAAACTTTTTCAAGTACATGCCCTAAATCATTACTAATTAATCACAAGGCTTGTACTTAAAAAAACTAAATATCCCAACATTTAAAAAAAATACATAATCCAATTTGTAAACCCACAAACAAGAATATGTACTTATGTTAAAACAAAAACAATCTAACAAATGGCAATTTCATTTCAATATAACAAAACATCACTTCAGGGACTCGAAAAGAACTTGAAGATGCGTGTGCGTGCGTTGCCTACTATCAAAAACAAAGAGAGTGCGTTGCGTCTCGAAGTGAAACGTGCGAAAGACGAAATCAATCGTCTTGAGGAGGAACTCGAAAATCGCATTGCTTCTTACGACAAAATGTTGGCTCTTTGGGGCGAATTTGATACCTCTTTGCTCACCGTCGAAAACGTGGAAATGGATATCAAAAAAATCGCTGGCGTACGCATCCCTGTCCTCAAAGAAGTGATATACCAAACCAAGCCATTCAGCGTTTTCAGTGCTCCTAAATGGTATGCCGACGGACTCTCTGAACTCAAAAATTTGGCACAGGTTGGTATCGAACGTGAATTCTGCGCTCAGAAACTACAACTCCTCGAATATGCCCGTAAAAAGACTACTCAAAAGGTAAATCTCTTTGAGAAAGTACAAATTCCAGGCTACGAGGATGCTATTCGCAAAATAAAACGATTCATGGAAGATGAAGAAAACCTCTCTAAATCATCACAAAAAATCGTAAAAGCTAAGCGCGCGTAATCATAGTTAAATGTATAGTGTATAGAGTATAGCGTTAAATGACTAACAACTCTCGCTATTCTTCCCCTATATTAAGGGGAGTGGCTGAAAGCCGAGAGAGTCTCTAAACTCTAAACTCTCAACTCTCAACTTTCATAGTATGATAACAAAAATGACTAAATACGACTTCCTTGTGTTTCACGCACAATACGATGCCTTTCTCGAGAAATTGAGAAACGTAGGCGTATTGCACGTAGCCACATTGGAAGAAGGTGATGCCAATCTCGAACTTGTCCGCGAGAAAATAGCTCTTCAGGCTCGCATCGACAAACAAATCGAGACCGCTCAGGCTCTCATCGCAGCCTACAATTCGGCTAAGGGCGTCACTCCGCTAACACCTGCCCCTGCAGGCAATCTCTCGCTCGACGAGGGACTTGAGTTGTTGGCGCGTTTCGAGGCTCTACAAACCGAAGCCGTGGCATTACACCAAAATGTAACTGCTGCCGAACGCGAACTACAACGCATGGCTCCTTGGGGCGACTACTCTGCCGAACGACTCCAACGCCTCGCCGACGCAGGCTACAGAATTGGATTCTACACATGCGCAGATCGTCTCTACAAACCTGAATGGGAAGAGCAATACAACGCATTCGTTGTTAACGACAGCACTAATACAACTTATTTCGTCACCGTAACCCGCGAACCTATTGCCGATATCGAAGCCGAAACTTTCGAAATGAGCAAATTAGGCTCTCACAAGCTACAAGCCGAACTCGAGGCTGCTCAAATGGCTTATGCCGAAAAACAAGCCGAAATACGCGATTTTGCTGTCGCTAACGTCGAAGACCTCAAACGTCTTACACTACAAGTTGGCGAGATTATCGACATCGACCGAGTGCATATCAACACCATGAAAGCTGCCGACAACACCGTAATGCTTCTCGAAGGCTACTGCCCTACCGACACAGTAGAAGCACTCGAAGCTATGCTCAAAGAAGAGGGCGTATATTACGAGTCGGCAGAACCAACCGACGAAGACAATGTGCCTATCAAACTACGCAACAATGCCTTTACTCGCCTCTTCGAACCATTAACAGGTATGTATGGTATGCCAGTATATCAAGAGTTTGACCCAACTCCAGTGCTTGCACCATTCTTCCTGCTCTTCTTCGCAATGTGTATGGGCGACGGTGGCTATGGAGTTCTCTTATTGCTCTTTGGTTTGGCAGTTAAATCAGGTAAAATCAAAATCGAAATGTTCGATGGTCTTGGCTCAATCATCATGGTGCTCGGTGCAGCCACTACCGTCATCGGTCTATTCCTCGGAACAGCCTTTGGTGTTAATCTCACCACACTCAATTGGATACCACAAGGATGTAAAGACCTAATGATTACAGGTAAATTTGGCGATACAGACTTCGACATCCAAATGATTCTCGCCCTTGGCATCGGTGTATTCCACATCTGTCTTGCAATGATTATCAAGGCAGTAGGCTACACCAAACGCTATGGATTCATGCAAAATCTCAGCAATTGGGGATGGCTACTTCTCATCTTAGGCGGACTCATCGTCGCTATGCTTGCCGTAGGCGAAATGGTATCAGTTGATGCAGCAAAATATGCACTCATTGCCATCGGAGCAATCTCTGCACTCGGCATCTATATCTTCAACGATCCTAAGCGCAATCCACTCATCAATATCGGAGCAGGACTTTGGGATACCTACAATATGGCAACAGGCCTTCTTGGTGACATATTGAGCTACATACGTCTCTATGCTCTCGGTCTTGCAGGTGGTATGCTCGGTAGCGCATTCAACGACTTAGGCGCAATGATTCTCGGCACTGAACCAGGCATAGGTTCATGGGCAGGATTTATTGTGATTCTCATCCTCGGCCACACCCTCAACCTCGTAATGTCTGCCCTTGGCGCATTCGTTCACCCATTACGTTTGACATTCGTCGAATACTTCAAAAACGCAGGCTACGAAGGCAAAGGCGAAAAATATACACCACTCTCTCGTAAAGTTGAGAGTTAAGAGTTGAGAGATGAGAGATGTTGAAAACGTCCAACTATGCTTAAGTACGTTGATACATTGCATCTTCATAAAAAGTAAAGTGCAAGGGACGTTGAAAACGTCCAACTATGCTTAACTGCGGGTGATTTTTATGAGGAGCGAAGCGTTATCACAAAAATTACCTGCAGATAAAAAAATCCATCCCCCCCCTCGTCCCCAACGGGGGCGAACAAATAAAAAAACAAATTAAAAACAAAAATAAATTATTAACAATTAAAAATTTTAAAACATTATGGAACAAATTTTAGGTTATCTTGGTCTTGCCCTTATGTTGGGCTTGGCAGGTATCGGTTCATCAATCGGTACAACAATCGCAGGTAATGCAGCTGAAGGTGCATTGAAAAAAAATCCTGGTAAATCATCATCTTACATGATTCTTTCAGCCATGCCAGCAACACAAGGTCTCTATGGTTTCGTAGCATTCCTCATGTGGGGCACAGAAGGTCTCGGCTATATGCACTTCGCAGTAGGTTTGGCTGTAGGCGTTGTATGTCTCTACTCTGCTATCCGTCAAGGACAAGTTTGTGCTAACGGTATCCAAGGCATCGCACAAGGCCACGACGTACAAACTAACACAATGATCTACGCTGCTCTTCCTGAGTTCTACGCTATCCTTGCTCTCGTAGCAGCATTGATGATCTAATCGATACCCAATCGACCATAGACAACAAAAAAGCATCTCACTGAATGGGTGAGATGCTTTTTTCGTCGTATCTAAATAAAAGCTATGAACGTATGATTTTTTCTTAAAATCTTTTGCATTTTTATTTGTTTATACCAAAAATAAATCGTACCTTTGCACTGCAAAATGTGTAGAGTTTAGAGTTTAGAATTTAGAGTGCATTCTGTCACTTAACACTAACCACTTAACGCTATACACTAATCACTAATCACTATTCATTAATCATTAAATAATTACACTATTATGGAACTACCTTTTGCAGAGGCCTACAAAATTAAAATGGTCGAGCCACTTCGCAAATCTACACGCGAAGAACGTGAGCAATGGATTAAAGAAGCTCACTACAATCTTTTCGGTTTGAAATCTGATATGGTTTACATTGACTGTATCACTGACTCAGGTACTGGCGCTATGTCAGACCGCCAATGGGCTGCTATGATGATGGGTGACGAAGCTTACGCTGGTGCTCGCTCATTCTTCCACCTCAAAGAAACTATCACTAAAATCACTGGCTTTGAATGGATCATCCCTACTCACCAAGGCCGTGCAGCTGAAAACGTTCTCTTCTCTTACCTCGTAAAAGAAGGCGATATCGTTCCAGGTAACTCTCACTTCGACACTACTAAAGGTCACATCGAAGGTCGTAAAGCTTTCGCAGTTGACTGCACTATCGACGAAGCTAAAGACACTCAACTCGAAATCCCTTTCAAAGGTAATGTTGACCTTAACAAATTGGAAAAATGTCTCGCTGAAAACGCTGACAAAATTCCTTTCATCATCGTCACTATCACTAACAACACTGCTGGTGGTCAACCTGTATCTATGGAAAACCTCCGTGGCGTTCGCGCTATCGCTGACAAATATGGCAAACGCGTTCTCTTCGACTCTGCTCGTTTCGTAGAAAATGCTTACTTCATCAAAACTCGCGAAGCTGGTTACGCTGACAAAACTATCAAAGCTATCTGCCGCGAAATGTTCAACTTGGCTGACGGTATGACTATGTCTTCTAAAAAAGACGGTCTCGTTAACATGGGTGGTTTCATCGCTACTCGCCACGAAGACTGGTACGAAGGCGCTAAAGGATTCTGTATCCGTTACGAAGGTTTCTTGACTTATGGTGGTATGAACGGTCGTGATATGGACGCTCTTGCTGTTGGTCTTGACGAAAATACTGAGCTCGAAACTATCGAAACTCGTATCAAACAAGTTCAATACCTCGCTGCTCGCCTCGACGAATTCGGTATCCCTTACCAACGTCCTGTAGGTGGTCACGCTTTGTTCGTTGATGCTTCTCTCATCCTTACTAACGTGCCTAAAGAAGAGTTCCCAGCTCAAACATTGGCTATCGAACTTTACAAAGAAGCTGGTGTTCGTGGTTGCGAAATCGGTTACATCCTTGCTGACCGTGACCCTATCACACGCGAAAACCGTTTCGGTGGTCTCGACCTTCTCCGTTTATGTATCGCTCGTCGTACTTACACTAACAACCACATGGACGTTATTGCTGTAGCTCTCAAAAACGTATTCGACCGTCGTAACGAAATCAAACACGGTTATCGTATCACTTGGGAAGCTCCTCTTCTCCGTCACTTCACAGTTCAACTCGAACCAGTACAAGAATAATTCTTATACACGTGATAATAAAAAAGAGGCTGTGTCAAAATGAAAATTTTGGCTCAGCCTCTTTTAGATGTGTCAGAATGCCTAAAGTGCAAGGCGTTGAAATTTAAGCTGAAAGGAATGTACTAAAGTACATGACTGAAACTTAATATTGAAAACAACGTAGCAATTTGGGTATTATGACACATCGTCTTTTCTATTCATAACCACTTGCACAATCCAAAAATAATTCATACCTTTGCGCATAATAAAAAACTAATTTTACAAATCTGCATTTATGAAAAAACTAAACCTACTCTCTATCTTTTTCCTAATTGCCATCGTAGCATCACACGCTCAAACCGAAGGCGCATTAAATGGCTTATTCTCTGTATCAGCAACCCAACAAGTGCGTTTCGCACAAGGCAATCTACAATATCAAGCATCTACCAACACTTGGCGTTTCGCTGAAAATCAATACGATGCCATAAAAAAAGACAACTCTAACATATCTGCTACATACGACGGGTGGATCGACCTCTTTGGCTGGGGAACTTCGGGTTACGACAACAAATATCCATACATGCTTTCTATCGACCCAACCCAATACGGCAATGGAACAAACGAAATTGAAAAAACACTATACGATTGGGGACTTAATAACGCTATCTCGAATGGCGGAAATAAAGCAGGATTATGGCGCACTCCTACCCTAAACGAATGGTACTACATTTTCATGCGTCGCACCAATGCCGACTCTTTATACGGAATCGCTTGCGTCAACAATATAAACGGATTGATTGTCCTACCCGATAATTGGACAACACCCGAAAGCTTGACATTCACTCCTGGCATAGCAAACAATTACGACGATGAGTATAAAACCATCAACGAATATACATTGGAACAATGGGAAACTTTAGAAAATCTGGGAGCCCTATTCTTACCTACTACAGGATATATATACATATATGAAAGTGGTGGCATAGACGTATATAGTGCTAATACACACGGATATTATTGGTCTTCAACATCAAACAAAGAAGAAGAAGCTTTTATGTTAAATTTTGGTGCTGCTGTTGTAACTGCCGATGCCAAATTCAAACGCAATAAATGTTCCGCAGTCAGACTAATAACAGACAATACAACAACCACAACCAACACTACTAACATCGACTCTACACCTATAAATATATACACAACAAACAACACCCTATACCTCGAAAACCTCAACTCCGACTACCAAATATTCACATCTCACGGCAACCTAATCTACTCAGGCAACCACCCATCCATCACCCTACCAAATGGTGTATATATCATAAAAACAGACAACGCAATACACAAAATAGTGTTATAAAACATCAAAAAAACTTCATTCAACAACAAATCGAATGAAGTTTTTTTTATTAATAGTAAAAGATATAATTCAACACAATAAATTACGCAAATTCACCAACATACAAAATATAATTCAATTCTTATTTGATTCTGTTGGTAGTGTCATCTCTCCAAATAATATTGCCGAAAAATTGAAAGAATTCACAAAAGAAACTGTTTCCCATAATACAGTACAAAAAATTATTAACTATCTAACAGAAGCATACCTTATATATCCTGTTAAACTATACAACATAAAAGG
Organism: Paludibacteraceae bacterium; assembly: GCA_017467185.1. Taxonomy (GTDB): domain Bacteria; phylum Bacteroidota; class Bacteroidia; order Bacteroidales; family Paludibacteraceae; genus Aphodosoma. Next base: position 45,986 of record JAFTSS010000020.1, read on the forward strand.
AAAACGTTTATTGTCATCAAATTACAAATATTATGTTGTTGATTTAGGATTAAAAAATATTTTACAAACTAATAAATACGATAGCGATTTAGGACATAAATTAGAGAATGTTGTATATTTCGAATTATTACGCCGAGGAGGTGAAGTTTATGCAGGAAAATCACAACAAGGAGAAGTTGACTTTGTCGTACACAAATCTAATGGTATGATAGAATATTATCAAGTTGCATATACAGTTAATGACGAAAAAACACTAAAACGTGAAATTTCGTCATTATCTAAAATAAAAGATGCTAACCCCAAGTACTTATTAACATTAGATTACGACACAACAATTATAGACGGAATACAAAAAATAAATGTTATTGATTGGCTTCTAAATATTTAAAAACAAAAAACTTCATTCAACAACAAATCGAATGAAGTTTTTTTATTTAAGAGTTATGAATTGTGAATTATGAATTATGAATTATGCATTAGAATAAGGGCATCCATCACACACCGCTGCCGAACAGCCCGAACATGGCGAATCTGAATCTTTCTTTTTGAACTTGCGAATAACATTAGAAATTATATATATCACAACAAGTATCAGTATAAAACCCACTATAACCTCTTGCCACACATTATGTATTATTGACTGATACGCCACAAACGACACTATCCACGCCAACACAATTGTATATACCGCCACAAACAATGCCCACCACCACGAGCCAGTCTCGCTCTTAATAGTTGCCAACGTACCTATACATGGCAAATATATCAGCACAAAGAGCATCAAACTGATGGCAACCGCCACATTATATAAAGGTTCACCATTTTCGTCAGTCGCACTAAGCAATTTATCTGAAAGCGATGTAGCATCCTCTTCGTCCGCACTATATAGCACACCCAACGTACTCACCACAATCTCTTTAGCCGTTACACCCGTAACCAATGCCACCGACGCCTTCCAATCAAATCCAAGCGGTGCCAACGCAGGCTGAATAGCCTTACCTATCTGCCCCAAATACGAATTCTCCAATTGAGACGTACTTCCAACTGAATTATTTTTTTCTCTCACTGAATTATTTTCTCTCACGGAATGCACGGAACTCACAGAACTTAATTTCTCGCTTTGCTCGAAATTGTTTATAATACTATTATCAGCCGGCAAAGCAACGGCGTTTTCCGTGTTATCCGAGCCTTCCGTGTGCGATAAATTATCCGTGTGCAAAATATCATCCTTTGAGAGATAATATTCTCCGTGTGAGATAATACCATCTGTGTGAGTTTGTGCATTTTCCAAAGGAAAATAACTCAACCCCCAAATCACTATAGACCCAACAAGAATTGTAGTACCAATTTTTCGCAAATATTGTACACCTTTTTCCCATGTATCGCGCAACATAGTTTTCACACTCGGCATACGGTAAGGTGGCAACTCCATCACAAAAGGTGTCTCTTCTTTATTAAACATCACTTTACGGAACAATATTGCCATCAATGCAGCCAACACCACACCTATCATATACATTGAAAACAATGCCACACCTGCGCTTTGAGGAAAGAATGTGCCAGCCAACAACAAGAATATCGGCAATCGAGCACTGCATGACATAAGTGGAATTATCAATATCGTAATCATTCGCGCATTGCGATTTTCTATTGTCCGAGTTGCCATAATTGCAGGTACATTACATCCAAATCCCATAAACAATGGTATGAACGAACGTCCATGCAACCCTATATGGTGCATCAATTTATCCATGATAAACGCCGCACGTGCCATATAGCCCGACGACTCCATAAGCGAAATAAAGAAATAGAGAATCAGTATGTTAGGCAAGAAAACCAATACTCCACCCACACCCGAAATAATGCCATCTACCAACAAATCACACAACATACCTTCAGGCATCACACCACGCACCCATGTAGCCAAAAGCCCAACCCCAGCATCAATCCACTCCATCGGATAAGCCCCAACAAAAAACGTCGCATTAAACGTAATAAACAGAGCCAAAAGGAATATCGGATAGCCAAACCAACGACTTGTAACCACATTATCAATCTTATCGGTAAGCGTCTTACTCACCTCCTTCTTCTGTGGCTCATATGTCTCCTTCAACGCACCCGCTATAAAACCATACTTTGCATCGTTTATCACATTCTCCGCCGTATCCTTAAACTCATCATATATCCTACCCCGTATCTCCTCCAACACCCTATTCAATCGCTCCAATCTCGCATCTGTTATCTGCTCTCTGTTATCTGTTATCTGTAATCTGTTATCTGTAATCTCAACTATCTCCTCATCTCCCTCAATCAATTTTATAGCCACATATCGAGGTGTATAATCATCTATCTGAATATCTAACTCTTGCAATAGATTTTTCACTCGCTTTATCGCCGCCTCAATCGTTGCACCATAGTGAATATGTATGTGTCGCACACGCTGATTTACAGCATCGGGCAATATCAAATTGCGCAACTGCTTGTTTCGCGACGAATGCTTGTGTGGTAATGCCAAATCGTGATAATGCCTATCGAGCAACTCATCATCTTCGGCATTCGCAAGCAAATTACCATCGGCATCAACATAATCGCCACCCTCATAAATCTTTATCACAGTATCAAACAACTCGTTGATACCTCGCATTTTAGGCGACACAGTAGGTATCATTGGCACACCTATCATCGCACCAAGAGCCTCATAATCGAACCTATCACCTTTAGCCTCCAACTCGTCGTACATATTCAGTGCTATCACCATACGCACATTCATATCAATCAATTGAGTTGTAAGAAATAGGTTACGCTCTAAGTTGCCTGCATCCACCACATTTACTACCACATCAGGTCGCTCTTTCACTATCTGATTGCGCACATAACGCTCTTCAGGCGAATATGCCGACAACGAATATGTACCAGGCAAATCCACCAAACGAATATGGTAGCCCTTATACTCAAACGTAGTCTCTTTAGCATCCACCGTAACACCCGAATAGTTACCCACCTTCTCGTGTGCACCCGATATCACGTTGAACAACGATGTCTTACCCGCATTCGGATTACCCACCAACGCCACTTGTATCTCCTTACGCCTATCCAACGCCACCTGACGAATCTCATCTTCGGTAATCGTTTGCGCCGAGCCACTTTCGTAGCGTTGTTTGGCTATTTCTTCTGCTTCGGCAATGGTAATAACCTCAATCTTCTCCGCCTCACTTAATCGCAAACTCACATTATAGCCCATCACCGAGTACTCTATCGGGTCGCCAAGTGGCGCACGATTAAGCACCTCCACCAACTTACCTTTGATGAAACCCATCTCCACAATCCTACGACGAAAACCACCATGCCCTGCAACTTTCACAATCACGGCACGCCCACCAACTTCTATATCAGATAATTTCATATTTATTTTTAATTTTTAGACATTAAACACTATATGTAAGACACGAGATACGAGATACGAGACACGAGACACGAGACACGAGATACGAGACAGACTATACCGCATGGCTCTTACGACTTACGACTTAATACTTACGACTTACGACTTTGTACTTCTAAACAACATACAAAGATACAATTTTTTTATAATCTATGCAATACCTAAAATATGGTATTTTCTGCAACTCCACACACAAAGTTTTTAAATAAAATAATACTGCAATAATCATATTTCAAATATTTTTTATACCTTTGCAAAAATTTTAATCTTAATAACTATGAATGCAATTATCAACGCAAAAAACGCATTTGCTCTTTTATTCTTAATTCCTATTCTAACTTCGGCTATATCATTTATCATGCCAAGTGACATAAACTACAAAATTCCTACAGCGACTTACCTCTGCTGCTATCTAATTTCAGGTATTTCATGCTTATATCTTGCATGCAGCAAAAATGAATTTATCGTAACTAAAAAACAAAAAGCAAGCATGTACATATTAGCCATATATTATCTAATTTTGAATGGTTTAATTGGTCGTTTTCTAAGTCTTATAAGTGAAAATTATACACTATACAACATGGTATCAAATGTATGTGAAGACGAAGCAATAAAAATCACATTAACAACACTAATATATGCATTTTTCGGACTAATTTATTGTATTGGTTTCTTGATGTTCATTTGGGGTATTCCTACTAAAAAATCATATCGTTGGCTACTCACACTAATATTTTTTATCCCAAGTATAGTTGATATAATTTGTCCACTTTTAGCATCAACCATTGAAAATATCATTGAATACCGCTATATGATAGTTCAAACATTTGATATTGCGTGCTGGGGTCTAATGTTTTATATAACACTAAAAGCCTACAAAATTATAAATATTACAGAATAAACAAGAGACGCAATATATTGCGTCTCTACTTTTTTGTAATATAAAGAATTTTTTGTATCTTTGCACGTTATTATACAAATACTGTACGAAATCTACAATACTAATCTAAAACTATAAAAAAACAATGACTCAAAAAATTCAAAAATTCATCAACGACTCGTTCGTTGCTCGTTGGGCAGCATTGATTCTCATCGCTTTGATGATGTTCTTTGCTTACATGTTTGTGGACATGCTCTCTCCACTTAAAGAACTTCTCGACACAACTCTCGGTTGGGACAGCAGTACTTTCGGTACATACGCTGCATCGGAATACTTCCTTAACGTATTCTGTTTCTTCCTCATCTTTGCAGGTATCATCCTCGACAAGATGGGTATCCGCTTCACTGGTCTCCTCTCTGCATCATTGATGGTTATCGGTGCTTGTATCAAATTCTACGCAATGAGCGAATATTTCGTTGGCACAGGGCTCGAATCATGGCTCGGCTCTTGGTGGGTTGCATTGCCTGCTTCAGCTAAACTCTCTTGCTTAGGCTTCATGATTTTCGGTTGTGGTTGCGAAATGGCTGGTACTACAGTGTCTAAAGCTATCGCTAAATGGTTCAAAGGCAAAGAAATGGCTATGGCTATGGGCTTAGAAATGTCTATCGCTCGTCTTGGTGTATTCGCTGCTATGTGGCTCGCTCCTATGGTATCAAATAGCTTCGGCAAATCAGTGTCGGCTCCTGTATTGTTTGGCGCTGTATTGCTCATGATTGGTCTCATCTTCTACTTCGTATTCGTTATCATGGACCGCAAATTCGACAAACAACTCGAAGCAGCTGGCGAACTCAAAGAAGAAGCTTCGGAAGAAGAATTCAAATTCAGCGACCTTGGCAAAATCTTCACTAGCAAAATGTTCTGGTTGGTAGCATTGCTTTGCGTACTCTACTACTCTGCTATCTTCCCATTCCAACGCTATGCTCCTGACTTCTTGAATAAAACTCTCGGTATCGAAAATGGCGCACAACTCTTCAGCTGTTTCCCTATCTTGGCAATGGTACTTACTCCATTCCTCGGTGGTTTCATTGACCGCAAAGGTAAAGCAGCTTCTATGCTGATGATTGGTTCATTCATCATGATTGCTTGCCACCTCAGCTTTGCTTTCGTTCTCCCTATGTTCCCATCTAAAGCTTTAGCTGTTGCTATCATTGCTATCCTCGGTGTATCGTTCTCATTGGTGCCTGCTGCTTTGTGGCCATCAGTTCCAAAAATCATCGACGAACGCATCCTTGGTTCAGCTTACTGCGTAATCTTCTGGATTCAAAACTGGGGCTTGCTCTTAGTGCCAATCGTTATCGGTAAAGTGCTCGACGCTACAGGTGGTTACACTCTCCCAATGGTAATCTTCTCTTCATTCGGCGTTATTGCTCTCCTCATCGGTATGTTGCTCAAACGCGAAGACAAGAAAAAAGGCTACGGAATGGAATTGCCAAATATTAAAGAATAATTTAGAGTTTAGAGATTAGAGTTTAGAGAGCCATTCGGCACTCACACTTTACTCCTAACTCAACAAAATAGCTTATAGGACATTGGGTTGTCCTATAGGCACAAAATAATGAATAATGAACAATTAATAATTAATAATGAATAATTCACCTTGTAAGGCACAAGTCATGAGCGAAGCGAATAATTCTTAATTCTTAATTCTTAATTAATTATTATGAAACAAACACTTCTATTACTGCTGATTTTCACGACATCACTTGTTGTTAATGCACAAAAAGATACTACTTATCCACGTTCTGAATGGGACTATGCAAAAGAGATATTGATGCACACACCAGGCGAAGAGCTATTTGATGGTGTGATTCACCCATACGCTGGATTGTTTGAATACTATTTCGATGTTGATGCTGCAGCCGAAGAGCATAGAGGCTATATTAAGGCTCTCGAGGCAAATGGCATAAAAGTGCATACCGTAAAGGAGTTGCTCAACCAAGTGCCTATTGAAAAATTGCGTGCTTGCGCGATGAAAAACCTTACTTATGACACTAAAAATATGCCCGATATAACTCCTGAGGCTACGGAGGAATACCGACAATACGTCATAAGTGAGATGTCGCGTGCCGACCTTATACGTTGCATACTACTCCGTCCTACTGTAAGCCTACACAAATCGGACTTGAATACAGGTTTTGAGGCTGTATATACTCATTCACCATTGATGAATTTATATTTCACTCGCGACCAAAGTATCACTACCCCACGCGGACATGTCATCAGTTTCATGAATTCGACTCAACGTGCATACGAAACCGAAATCATATCGCTCTGTTACGAACAACTTGGCGTTAAACCTATTCTCACTATCACAGGTGATGGCAGATTGGAAGGTGGCGACTATCTTCGTGGAGGCACTATCTCTTACATCGGTTGCGGTATGCGCACAAATATTGAGGCTATCAAGCAAATAATGGAGGCAGATGCTTTCGGGCACGACACTATTGCTGTAGTAAACGACCACAAATGGTGGCAAATGCAGATGCACCTCGACACATATTTTAATATAATAGATAAGGACTTGTGTACTTTGGTAGAGAGTCGTTACTATGCCAAAGAGGGTGACCCTGAATGAGTAACTGTGGACCTCTATACTCGCAAGAATGGAGAAAAAGAGTATAAACTTACACGCAAGGATGTCTCGTTCATTGAGTTTTTGAAAGAGCGTGGCTTTACAATCATTCCGATTTCGCAAAAAGATGAGTTGCACTATGCCAATAATTTTTTGACTGTTGGACCTCGCCATATTCTTGCTGTAGGCAATCAATCGAAAGAATTACAAGAGTCGCTTGACAAACACGGAGTTAAGGTGGAATGGATACCACTCGAAACTCTTATCAAAGGCTATGGTGCAGCGCATTGTATGACACAGGTGATTAGAGTAAAATTGGCTAAATAGTAGGTTGTACTTCTGTTAAAACAAATAATTTAATGTCAGCACTATATCTCATACCAACTGTTTTGAGCGATTCGCCGCTCGACAATGTGCTACCATCGAACAATGCTAACATCATTCGTTCGGTGAAGGTGTTCATTGTTGAGAACATACGCACTGCTCGTCGTTTTCTCAAACAAGTGGATAAGAGTATAAATATAGATGAACTTCAGTTCTTTGAACTCAACCAACACACCGACCTAAAGCAAATTGGCTCATACCTCGACCCTATCAAAGCTGGCAAAGACATAGGCATCATCTCCGAGGCTGGTTGCCCTGCCATTGCCGATCCGGGCGCAGATGTAGTGGCTATAGCGCAACGTCGTGGTATCAAGGTAGTGCCATTGGTTGGTCCATCGAGCATATTGATGTCGCTCATGGCGAGTGGTTTCAACGGACAATCGTTCGCTTTCCAAGGCTACTTACCTATAGAGAAAGCCGACCGTTCTACTCGACTAAAACAACTCGAAAAACGCATCTACAGCGAACATCAAACACAGATATTTATCGAGACACCCTATCGTAATATGCAAATGTTGGAAGAGTTGTGTCGCACACTGCAAGGTCAGACACGCCTCTGCGTAGCTGCCGACATCACAGCCGAAAACGAGTACATCCGCACTATGACAATCGGCGATTGGAAGCATTTACTCAGTCAAGGCAAACAACCCGACCTCCACAAACGCCCTTGCATATTTTTGATATATAAATAAAATTGAAAGATAAAATACTTTTTTAGACATAATGACATAAAAACACATTCTTTTTCCTTTACATATACCTCGCTACACCTACGGTGTATCTTGGTAAAAAAATGACATATTTTAGAAAAGTAAATTCATTATTTTGTTTATGTTAAAAAGGTAACTTAAAACCTGTCATTCTTCCGCCAAGATAAAAACTTCAGTTTTTAGCAAGGCGTATGTCTAAAAATTTGTCTTTATGTCATTCTGTCTCAAAAGAAGAAAAATATATTAACATGCGAAGCTAAATAATTGTGCATTATGCATTAAAAAAGCTCGCTACTAAAAGTCTAATATAATACTAACGAGGCGAAGCCGAGTACGGAAAAATCTCGCTACTCGCTACTCGCTACTAAAAGTCTAAATATTATGAAACTATTAGAAGGTAAAGTCGCTATTATTACTGGCGCAGCACGTGGTATCGGTAAAGCAATCGCACTCAAATATGCAGCTGAAGGCTGTAATGTTGCTTTTACTGACTTGAACATTGACGAAAACGCACTTAAAACTCAAGCAGAAATCGAAGCTTATGGCGTAAAAGCTAAAGGCTATGCTTCTAATGCTGCAAACTTTGAAGATACACATAAAGTAGTAGAAGAAATCGTAAAAGAATTCGGTCGCGTTGACATCTTGGTCAACAACGCAGGTATCACTAAAGACGGTCTTATGATGCGTATGAGCGAAGCTCAATGGGACGCAGTGCTCAACGTAAACCTCAAATCAGCATTCAACTTCATCCACGCAGTTACTCCTATCATGATGCGCCAAAAAGGTGGTTCTATCATCAACATGAGCTCTGTAGTAGGTGTTAGCGGCAACGCTGGTCAATGCAACTACTCTGCTTCTAAAGCAGGTATGATTGGTCTTGCTAAATCAATTGCTAAAGAGGTAGGTTCACGCGGCATCCGTGCCAACTGTATCGCTCCTGGCTTCATCATCACAGAGATGACAGGCGCATTATCTGACGAAGTAAAAGAACAATGGAACAAACTCATCCCACTTCGCCGTGGTGGTACTCCAGAAGATGTTGCTAATGTTGCCGTATTCCTCGGCTCTGACCTCTCAAGCTACGTAAGCGGACAAGTAATCCACTGCTGCGGTGGTATGAACATGTAATAAATGTATAGAGATTAGAGATTAGAGTATAGAGTATAGAGATTAGAGTATAGAGTATAGAGACAGAAAGTCTTTTTTAGGTTATGTTTAATTTTGAAAAGTTAAATGCATATCAAAATGCACGTCTTTTAGTAAAGGATGTATATAATCTTTTAGATAAATTTCCTCAAAAAGAAGAATTTGCTCTAAAGTCTCAATTAAGAAGAGCTGTAGTTTCTATTCCTTCGAATATTGCAGAAGGAATAGGTAGAATTTCAGATAAAGAAAAAATACATTTTATTGAAATTGCATATAGTTCTTTAATGGAAGTTTATTGTCAACTTCAATTAGCAAATGACTTAAACTATATAACTAATTCAGATTTTGATCAGATAAAACCATTAATAGAAGATAATGCCAAATTACTCTCTGGCTTGCGAAAAAACTTTATACCAAAACAATAATCTCTAAACACTTAACTCTTAACTCTAAACTCTTAACACTTAACTCTTAACACTTAACACTAAACTCTTAACACTAAACACTATACTCTTAACTCTTAACACTTAACACTTAACACTTAACACTATACTCTCTATGCTTAAACGCTTTTTCAAGTATGTGGGTTTCCACACTACATCTGACGAAAACACTGGACTTACACCATCTACTCCAGGTCAGATGACTTTTGCAGAATATCTTGCACAAGAATTAAAACAAATAGGTCTAACCGAAGTTACCCTCGATGGTAATGGCTATGTTATGGCAACTTTGCCAGCCAATACTGAAGAAAAACGCCCTACAATCGGTTTCATCGCTCACCTCGACACTGCTCCTGACATGAGCGGTAAAAACGTGAAACCTCGCGTTGTAGAAAACTACGATGGCAACAACATCGTACTCGATGCTGCCGAAAACATCGTTTTGTCAACCGAACAATTCCCTGAATTGTTGAAATATAAAGGTCAAGACCTCGTAGTTACTAATGGTCACACCCTACTCGGTGCCGACGACAAAGCTGGTATCTGCGAAATCATGACTGCTATGGAATACCTCTTGGCTCACCCAGAAATCAAACACGGCAAAATCCGCGTAGCATTCAACCCTGACGAAGAAATCGGTCAAGGTGCTCACCACTTCGATGTTGCTGCATTTGGTTGCGAATGGGCTTATACAGTCGATGGTGGCGAAATCGGCGAATTGGAATACGAAAACTTCAACGCTGCCGCTGCATCACTCAAATTCCAAGGTTGCAACGTGCACCCAGGCACTGCTAAAAACAAAATGATCAATGCCATCAAATTGACTCAAGAGTACAACTCTTTGCTCCCTATCGACGCTCCTGAAAACACTGAAGGCTACGAAGGTTTCTATCACCTTGTTGCCGTAAATGGTGCTGTTGATGAGGCTTCTTTGACATATATTATTCGCGATCACGACCGCGCTAAATTCGAAGAACGCAAAGCTACTATGGTGGCTGCTGCCGAAACTATGAACAAAAAATATGGCGAAGGCACTGTTACTATCGAACTCAAAGACCAATACTACAATATGCGCGAAAAGGTTGAACCTGTGAAACATATTGTTGACCTCGCATTCGAAGCTATGGAATTGGCTGGCGTTACTCCTAAAGTAAAACCTATCCGTGGTGGTACCGATGGTGCTCAACTTTCATTCAAAGGTCTCCCTTGCCCTAACCTCTTCACTGGTGGTCACAACTTCCATGGTCGCTACGAGTTCATTCCTGTACAATCAATGGAAAAAGCTGTCGAAACAGTTATCAACATCATCAAATTAGTGAAATAATTTTTTTTATTAACATAAGTTATTTTTAACATAAGTACATCATTTATTTATTGGACAAAGTGATTTAGTTGTTTTGTTTAGTTTATATGGGCTGAATTACAAGGCTTGTACTTGAAAAAGAGATTGTCCTCACTAAATTTCAAAATACAAATAATAATTTGTAAACCTAGAAAATAAAATATGTACTTATGTTAAATTAAAATAAACACACAACTTTAAATTTATAAATTCAATGAAAACAACTCCATTTACCGATATTCACATCGGTTTAGGTGCAAAAATGCACGAATTTGCTGGCTACAACATGCCTATCGAGTATTCAACTGGTATCAACGACGAACACCTTACTGTAGTTAATGGTGTTGGTGTGTTTGACGTATCTCACATGGGTGAATTCTGGGTAAAAGGCCCTAAAGCTAAACAATTCCTCCAACGTGTATGTTCTAACAACATTGCATCTCTCATCAATGGTCAAGCTCAATACAACTGCTTCCCTAATGGCAAAGGCGGTATCGTTGACGACCTCATCGTTTACCACTACTCTGACGAAAAATATATGCTCGTTGTAAACGCTGCAAATATCGACAAAGACTGGGAATGGGTAAATGCTAACAACGAAGAAGGTGTAGAACTCGAAAACTCTTCTGACCGCATCGCTCAACTCGCTGTTCAAGGCCCTAAAGCAACTGAAATGCTTCAAAAACTTACAGACGTTAATCTTAGCGAAATTAAATACTATCACTTTGCTGAAGGTACATTCGCAGGCGTTGACAACGTAATCATCTCTAACACTGGTTACACTGGTGCTGGTGGTTTCGAATTGTATTTCTACCCACAATATGGTCAACAAATTTGGGATGCTCTCTTCACTACAGGTGCTGAATATGGTATCAAACCTATCGGTCTTGGTGCTCGCGACACTCTCCGCCTCGAAATGGGCTTCTGCCTCTATGGCCACGAAATTGACGATACTACTTCTCCTATCGAAGCTGGTCTTGGTTGGATCACTAAACCTGCTGAAGGCAAAAACCTTATCGATGGCGAACTCTATGTACGTCAACGCGCTGAAGGTACAGAACGCAAACTCGTTGGTTTCGAACTCCAAGAACGCGGTATTCCACGTCAAGACTATGTACTCACTGACGGTCAAGGCAATGCTATCGGTCGCGTAACTTCAGGTTGTATGTCTCCTTGCCGCAAAATCGGTGTTGGTATGGGTTATGTTAAACCAGAATTTGCTAAACTTGGCACTACTATCGCAGTTCAAATCCGCAACAAAGAAATCCCTGCTGTAGTTGTTCGCCCTCCATTCCGCAAATAATACTTTACAGACACAAGAAATAAGACACGAGATGTGAGACTTTTTGTCTCGTGTCTCGTGTCTTTTATCTTTATTCTTATGAAATTCTTCATCACCTTCACATACAACGGCACACGCTATTGTGGTTGGCAGCGTCAACCTAATGGCATAGCAGTACAAGAAGAGCTCGAAAAAGCCCTTTCTACTATCCTACGCACTCCTATCGAACTCACTGGCGCAGGCCGCACCGACGCTGGCGTACATGCACTCAATATGGTTGCCCACTTCGACATTGCCGATGATACAACCGTTGACTGCCGACTGTTGACTGTTGACTCTAAACGCCTAATCAACAACCTCAATAGCCTACTCCCCTACGACATTGCCGTAAAGAATGTAGAACGTGTCACAGATGATGCCCATGCTCGTTTCGACGCACTATCGCGTAAATACGAATATCATATTATCACCCACAAAAACCCATTTCTCAAAGAACAAACCTGCCGCATACATTTTTCTCTCAATCTAGAATTGATGAACGAAGCGGCAAAAGTATTGTTTGAATACGAAGACTTTACATCGTTCAGCAAACTACATACCGACGTAAAAACCAACAACTGTACTATCATGGAAGCTTATTGGCAGCAACGTGGCGAAGAACTCGTGTTCACCATAAAAGCCAACCGCTTCCTTCGCAATATGGTGCGTGCCATCGTTGGCACACTCATGGAGGTAGGTCGCGAGCGACTAACAATCGACGGACTACGCAAAGTAATCGAAGCCAAAAATCGTTGCAGTGCAGGTCACTCCGTACCCGCCTGCGGACTCTACTTCATCGAAGCCGAATACCCTGAAACAATTCATAATGCTTAATGCATAATTACCTTTAATATTTATAATTATGCACCCAAAAACTTTAGACGAATAAATTATGAATTATGAATTATGAATTAAAATAATCATGACTGAAAAAGAAAAAATGCTTGCTGGCATAGAGCACGATGCCACCAACCCGCAACTACTTGCCGAACTCAACGCTACAAAAGAATTAGTATGGGAATACAACCAACTTCGCCCATCAATGATAGAAGAACGCAATGCTTTGATACGACGCATGTTAGGCAAAGTAGGCGAAGACTTTCTTGTCAATCAACCCTTCTACTGCGATTACGGAAGCAACATAGAGGTAGGCGACAACTTCTTTTCTAACTTCAATTTCGTAGTGCTCGACGAGGCTAAGGTAACCATTGGCGACAACTGTTTTATTGCCCCAAACGTAAGCATCTACACCGTAGGTCACCCAACCGACCCAGTGCGCCGTAACACAAAAGTCGAGACTGCCCTACCCGTTACTATTGGCGACAACGTATGGATTGGCGGTAGCGTTACAATCTTACCTGGAGTAACAATCGGCAACAACGTAACCATCGGAGCTGGTAGCGTAGTAGTTAAAAGTATCCCCGACAACTGCATCGCCGTAGGCAATCCTTGCAAACCAATAAAGTTTTTAGAATAATATCCAAAACTTTTTCTTAAAATATCACTTTTAGATTGCTTTTACTTATTGTAAAAGTAATAAAAAAAGAATACACAAAAATAAATGTGTATTCTTTTTTTATTAAAAGCTTAAATATATATCATCAAGCAAATAAATTACCGGTTAAAGCAGAAAGAGAAACACGGCTTAGTTTTACAATTAATAATATTGCTCTGTTTCTGCTTTTAAGAAAAGGAGAAAATCTTCGTTTAATGAAGCCTTTTCATTCTTAGATAGAGCCAAGCTATATAATCTGAAGAATTCATAGGGATTATGAAATTCTTTTATCATTTCATCTCTTAATCCGGCTTTGATGATTTGATTGGAGATATAAAAGCCAAGGGCATGACCGTTGTATTTGTAAATGCTAATGAGTCTGTC
>JAFTSS010000021.1 GCA_017467185.1 Paludibacteraceae bacterium
CCGCAGAAGATCGTTGCGATGTAGTTAGACAGTACATCTTGCAACAGATTGAGAAGTTGAAGCATACTTTCGATATAGACAAAAGATAGATTCTACCCGGTGCGGTACTCTATACCATAAAGCGAATTGTAAATGGAAGAAGAAAAGATAATCATCAACGGCCACAAAGCGGTGGATTTAGGGTTGAGCGTCAAGTGGGCAACCTGCAATATAGGTGCAAGCAAACCCGAAGAATACGGTGATTACTTCGCGTTTGGGGAGACAGAACCGAAGGACGAATATACGGAAGAAAACCATATGCTCTACGGCATACCTCATGGGGAAGCATATATTGACATTGGAAAAATAATTTCAGGAACGGAATACGATGCAGCAAGCAAACAATGGGTATATGAATGGCGAATGCCTACTGAAGAAGAATTATATGAACTACTTAGTTACTGTTCGTGGCAGTGGATTACCATAAATGGTATCAATGGTTATAAAGTTGTTGGACCAAATGGTAATAGTATATTTCTTCCGGCAGCAGGCATATCTGATTCTGAATATCCAGAATATAATGAATGTGGATATTATTGGACTGGTTCCTTTAGTGACGAAGATTGCCATTGGGATGCTCTGTGTCTTCAATTTAACGAATTCGAATTTGGTCATTACAGTTACGCAAATCCATACGAAGGTCTCACTATTCGCCCCGTAGCTGATAAATAGAGTATAAATTGGAAGTGAGAAAGATAATCATCAACGGCCACGAGGCGGTGGATTTGGGGCTGAGTGTCAAATGAGTAATCTGTAATATTGAGGCAAATAAAGTTGTACCTATGAAAAAGAAAAAATATCATAAAGAACTCCGAAAGCAAGGTATTAAAAATTTCAAGAGAGTACTTATGCTGAAATGCCATGTCTGCGGTAAATTTGAAAATAAACCATTGATGCTACATAGTGATAAGTATGGGTATTTCATTGGTGCAGAGACGGCCGCATATTTAAATTGTATGCGCTGGATTCGAAATCGTAAAGGCAAACAGCGTATCGAGGTCGGCGATATTAGATATGCAATAGTATCTTTTCCAATATGTTGCAAAATCGGTGATGAGTTTGTTGTTGCTGAAAACGAATTTGAAGAATTTGAAGAGATGTTTGTTGCAACCTTAAAATTGCTGAAAATAAAAAAACATTCCGAACGCTCAGCAATCGTGAAAGTTAAAATTTTATCTTTGGGTAACTACTTCTCGTTCGTAAAAACTATCTCTGAAGAGCAGAAGGTTCATATAGCCCAAATGGGTTATGAATATAAGTTGGGAAATAACGATTGGGTTGAACTTAGATGCATTGGGAAGCAAAAATTATACGCAGTATGCTGTGATTATGGAGGAGGCGATGAAAGATACGAAGACCTGATTTATACTGACAATAATGGAATCGATCATTTGGTGTATAGTTCATATGAAAGCTTCCATGAACGTCAATGTTTTTTGGGTGATAAAATTCTTGGACTTCACAAGTTAAGCCCTTTTTATGAGTTCGAGTGATATAAACAATATCAGTATGGAATTTAAGTGTGATAGACATCCATTTGTGATACGCTCTATATGATAAAACAAAAAACATTGAAGATATGAAGAACATTTTCGTTAAGCCAAATGAGCAGAGTAAAGCCTGCATTAACTCTGCCATGGCGAGAAAAGGAAGGACGAAGTCCAACATTTTTACTCTTGCGTTGCTACTGGTTGCAGTTATGGCTGCCTCTTGCTCCGGTATGCGAAAGTTTGACCGTGTTGAGACAACATCGGTCGAGCGTTACAACATTGTGTACAAACTTACATAAAAACTTTCGTTTTTACGCCCGTTTGAATAAAAATCAAGCCCACATACTATCTTTAAAGGTCAAAAGCGGTCATGGCTTCTCAGCCTGCCGCACATCATAAAGTATAACGGGCTTGTTGCCCAAAA
>JAFTSS010000022.1 GCA_017467185.1 Paludibacteraceae bacterium
AGATTTTAGTTTTAATTAAGGTTAGTATTTCTTTCAGTTTTCCGTTTTCACCTTTCAGTTTTCCTCCTCGCACCGCACTATTACCGCACAATAACCGGACAATAACCGCACAATTCGTGGCGGTTACAGCACCTATATATTTCCAATCTGTGCAAACTCCGTTAAGGAGATTTTAGGCTTGTCTAATTTTTATGCAAAGATACAACAAAATTTTCGAATTTGCAAATTTATCAGGCATAATTTTTCAAAAAAATGCACTATACAAATACATGAAATTTTGGTAATTTAGAGCAGGATCCGCACCCCCCATAGTATTATTTCCCCCCTAACAATGGGAAATTATACATACTAAGGAGAGCAAAACACGGCTCCGCTCAAGTTTCAAAAAAGTAAAGTTAATATGACAATCCTTTAGCGCTCCTCAAAAGTGCCATCGGTATAGAAGATCAGGATTTTATCTACAGAACGACAAGAAGATGTTTGCTCTTCATTAGACATTAATGACGATTGATTACTTGTAGGCAATTCTACAGAAGGCGCTTCTGTGACATCCTTTGGAAACAACAAAGAGTTACTAAGTTCATCATTGCCAGATAAATACATATTTCCAACGCCCATAATCAACCAATCGCACGAAATAGCGCGAAATCTACGCAAAACAGCTTGTAGAACATCTAAACTAGGCTTGTTTCTACCACTCATAATGTTAGAAATAGCTCCTGCACTGATACCTATTTCCTGAGAAAACTGTCTAGCGCTCATGCCTTCAGATTCCATTATTTTTACCAATCGGTCACGCTCGTTCATTTTATTCAATTCTTATTTATTGGTTTATGATTTATTTCAACTATCATTTGTTTTGTAATACCCAGAAATTAAGGAACTTATGCATTTCAACACATTCCTAAAGATTTAGTATCGAAATATCGCCCAAAATCGAGTGCAAAGATATGAAAAATATTTCACACTTGCAAATTTTTCAATCAAAAATTACTTCACTTTTCTAATTCACAAAACTAAACACACTAATCTGTCATACAATGAGCCATGTTTTCATAAAGAACGATATACATAAATCCTTTACATGCAGTAACAATTGATGTAAATTTTGTAAAAGTGCTGATATTCATACATTTATGATTTTTTCAAACAAGAAAATTTTCACAAAACAGTCAAAATGCCCGATTTTCTACAAAAGAATAAAGTGCTACTTTGTAATTTTACTATAAATCACTGAAATATAGTAAATTACAGTATTTTATTAGTGTTTGTAAATCTTCTATAATGGGTATTGTAATGTGCTTTGCTCTTAGATGGTATTAGTTGTTTTTGGGTGTATACTGGTATTTTATGATGTGTGTGTGTTGTGGCATATTTGTGAATTGCTAAAAGGTGTTTTGTTTGTTTTATTTAGATATTCACAAATGAGTGCAATATCAGTAAGTCGTAAAAATTGGGTGTTTTCACAAACAACAAAGATATTATACCCTACTCCATTACCCCAAATCAACCAAGGGATAGATGTAAAAAAATAGAAGTGAATTGTTTGAGTTACTATTTTGAAAGATGAAATAGGAATGACTCCCCTATATGGATAAACAGAGGATTACCAAACAATGAATACTAAAACGATTACTCTATATGAGCAAAAGCAGAAATAGACTCCAATTCGTGAGAATTGAATATTTGCAAGCAAACTGAACTAATGGTAAGAATATTTAATTCTTATCAAATTAAGAATACTAATAAAAGTATACTATTACAATGAAACTTGCCTGTGGAAAAAATCACTTATTTTTGATGGTATCGAAGCCTTGTCCAAACACCCCACTCACGTTGGCTTGACTAACAAATGCATTGGGATCAATCGACTTGATGATATGGAAAATCATCTGGCTCTCTTGTTTGCGGGCTAGAACAGTCACCACTCGTATAGGTTGTTGGCTGTACCACCCTGTTCCATCTAGTACAGTAACACCACGATGTACAGTTTGATTGATAGCAGTAGCTATCTCGTCGTATTTAGCAGAGAATATAAAGAACTGTACCGATTGCCGCATGCGAGACATAATCCAATCAAGAGCTGCCGTATAACTCACAGTCATACATAGACCATATAGAATACGCTTAATCTTGAAGTCCACAATATCCATTCCTTCTACATAGAATTGTTCCGGAATCGGCAAGAAATAACTGCTGGCAATGATAATTGCATCGCATATGACCATGACTTTTCCAAGGGATACATCCTTATAATTATTGACAATCATCGCCACGATATCTGTACCGCCCGATGAGCCATTGTTGAGCATGACAATGCCTAGGCTCATACCGAAAATCACACCTCCCACGATACATGCAGTAACTGGATCTTCAATGAGCGGCTCTGAGCGCATAGGTATGACGCGATACCAAAAGGCAAGTGCTAATGCGCCTACAAGCGTGCGTATGCAAAATTTCCAGCCAACGGTTAGTGCTGCAATAATCAGCAATATCGTATTGATAGTCAACGAACTAATCCATAATGGAATAGAACCGCCATATGCGGGAAAGAGGTCGGTAAAGAACCCTTGAGTAGCATAGTAGATGATGGAACATATACCCGTGAGACCAGCTCCAACCACATTTTGTGGCACAAAAATCCAGTTGACCATCAAGGCAAAAGGAAACAAGCCGAGAATGATGAAGATGTATTCTCGAACAACTTTGCTGATTGGGTATTGCGTGTAGGGAGTCATGAAAGGTGAAAGATGAAAATGAAAGGTGTTTATTTACTCATTGGGTCGAAACCTTGTCCGAAGACTCCACGCACTTGGCTTTGGCTGACAAAGGCGTTAGGATCAATGGCATTCACCAAACGGAAAATCTTAGCCGATTCGTATTGGCGCGCAATCACCGTGATCACTTTTCCTGGGTTCTTGGTGTAGCCACCTTGCGCTTCAAGGAAAGTCACACCGCGTGGGACTTGGGTCATAATG
>JAFTSS010000023.1 GCA_017467185.1 Paludibacteraceae bacterium
ATCCTCAAAATATTAAATACTCCTAACACTTTTTCCACGCAAAATTTGCATATCCGCAAATTTTATTGTACCTTTGCCGTTGATTTGGTAAAGCGTTACCAATCATAACATATTTTTATTAACAGCATTGGCTATTATTTCACATGTCCAAAAACCCGGCAAAGTTTAATTGGAGATAAGTAGAAATAATAACTTCAGTATAGGCATCCCCGATGTCTTTCCTACTCATATTAAGCAATGCTCACACCTAGTGAGTTTCTTAGAGTAGGAAAGGTCTCCTTGCCGGGTTGCCTTGACATGTGATAGGGAACTCACTTTTCTTATCGCATAGTGGATTGATAGCATTGCAAAATCTATCAATCTATGGCACGCAAAGACCTTGCCCAAGCGAAAGACGCAAAACAAGATGAGTTCTACACTCAATTGACCGACATCGAAAAAGAACTTCGTTACTATACCGAACATTTTCGGGATAAAGTTGTGTTCTGCAACTGCGATGACCCTTACGAAAGTAATTTCTTTAAGTACTTTGCCCTAATGTTCAATAAATTAGGGCTAAAGAAATTGATTGCCACCTGCTATAATGGTTCGCCCGTTTCTGGTAATGAACTATTGCTTGATTTTGGTGATACGGTAGATGATCCAAAGAAAATTGCCTACAAAGTAGAAATATCCGAAGTAACAGACACCAATAGCGACGGTGCTATCAACTTAGCAGATGTTCAATATCTTATGCAAAATGACAAGAATGTCATTTCCATTCTTAAAGGCAATGGTGATTTTCGTAGCGAGGAATGTATCGAATTGCTAAAACAGGCAGATATCGTAGTAACCAATCCACCTTTTTCTTTGTTTAGGGAGTATTTAGCGCTGTTGGTTAAATATCAAAAGCAGTTTCTTATAATCGGTAACCAAAACGCTATCTCCTACAAAGAGTGCTTTGCTCTTATAAAGGAAAATAAGATGTGGCTTGGTGCTAGCATACATAGTGGAGATCGGGAATTTATGATTCCTCCTACATATGAAGTTCGCTCAAAATCTCTTCGTATTGACGAGGTGGGGAATCGTTATATAAGAGTTGTTGGTATTCGCTGGTTTACAAACTTGGATTATCCACAACGCCATGAACCAATAAATTTGTATAAATATTACACACCTGAAGAATATCCGAATTACGAAAACTTTGATGGTATAAATGTAAATTCAACAGCAGATATTCCTATAGACTATGATGGTGCGATGGGGGTACCAATAACATTTATTGATAAATACAACCCCGATCAATTCGAAATAATAGGTTTAGGCATATCTAATTCTGGTTTAGAATGTGGTGTGCGACCTTATAAGCCAGAGCACAAAAAATACCGCAAAGAGGTACAAAAAAGAGGTGCAGTTGATGGCGATTTATACATGATGATAAATGGAATTGTAACAGTTCCATACGCTCGCATTCTTATTCGTCGAAAAAAATAAAACACTAATACTATGCAAATCGAATTACATGAAATCACTATCCGTGAGTTGGCGAACGGGTATCAAGACAATGCCGAAGGTGGCGTAGTGGCTTTTGGTGGCAAACTGGATGTGCGCCCACCTTATCAACGCGAGTTCGTATATAAGGACA
>JAFTSS010000024.1 GCA_017467185.1 Paludibacteraceae bacterium
TGAATTATGAATTATGAATTATGTCGGTATTCTTTTGGAGTTATGCCGATGTGGTGTTTAAAGTATTTGCTGAAAACGTCTTGCGAGGTGAAATGTAGGGTGTCGGCAATTTGTTGTATATTTAGGTTTGTCGATTTCAGCAATGCCTTTGCCTCGAGAAGTAGGTGTTTGTCTATCCACTCTTTGGCAGTGCTGTCTGTTGTAGATTTAATTGTAGTTGTCAGATGTTTAGGTGTTACACAGAGTTTGTTGGCATAGAAGTCGAGAGAGTGTTCTTGTCTGAAATGTTTTTTTACGAGTGACAGAAAATCGTCGGATAATTGTTGTGGTCGGTTAGTTGGTTTTTGGGTTGATATATTTTGTTGGAAAGTGTGGCTAAACCCGTAGAAGAAAGCCAAAGTCATGTGGCGCACAGTATCTAATATATAATCGTTTTTGTGGGTGATGTTCCATTTAAGCATTTCGTAGAACGTCAGTATAGCTTCGAGTTCGTAGTCGGATAAAATAGTAGATATGACTTGATTATGTGAGTGGAATAGAGAAAAACGATTGTCGAGACCGAGGGTATTGACGAATTTGCTTGACATTATTATATGTCGTGCTTCAAAATCAGGAGTTTGGTAATCGTGTGTTATGATTTGTCCTGGTAAAATGACGTTAAACGAATTGGGTAGAGTGGTGATTTTTTGTAAATTAGCACTACCTTCGGCTCTACCTTTAATACAGATGGTTGCAGTGAGCATATCGGTTTTGAAAGGATAGCGTGGTGATTCCATCAATTGGTTGTCGAGCAGAATTAAATCTTCGCCAACAGAGTAGATAGTTTGAGGGTTGAAATAAGTGCGCCAGTTGAGGTATGAGATTTTATTCATAGTATTTTTGTATAAAGTAAAAAGGGGTAAGAGCCATTTGGTATTGTTAGTCTTATGACTTACTACTTACGACTTATTACTAATATGAGTTAAGAAGAGTTTTTGTCGCACAAAATTAGTTAAAATATCTAATATGAGCAATAGTATAAGACTTTTTGTCTAATTTGTGCGAAATAATGACATTGTGAGAGTGAGAATATCGTCGTAACTTTGCACCATGATTTAATATGGATATATTATGGAAAAGAAATTAAAAACTACAAAAGTAGAAAAGGTGGTAGTTGACACCTATCAAAAAATTGAAGATGGCGTAGTTGGCGCTTATCAAAAAGTCGAAGACGCTGTGGTTGGTACTTACAAAAAGGTAGAAGACAAATTTGTTGATACTTTTTTGGAAGATAAAGAGAAGTGAAAAAAAAGGGGTGGTCAAATTTTTGATCACCTCTTATTTTGTTATATAGATAAAAAGCAGTAACTTTGTTGCCTAAAGTAGGGACGTACGGTTCGTACGTCCGATTATAATAATGTTTTTTATTTTTAGTTGATTAAGTGTACACAAATTACAATCAGATATTGAGGGAGCAATTTGGGGCTCGGGTGCAGAAGATTTCGATCAATGCGGGTTTTACTTGTCCTAATCGCAATGGCGTGAAGGGATGGGGAGGGTGTACGTTTTGTAATAATCAAACTTTCTTTCCTGAATATTGTCAGCCGACCAAGTCGGTTGTGCAGCAGATGGAGGAGGGAATAGAGTTTTTTAGTCGTTATGAGGGACAGTTGTATTTGGCATATTTTCAGGCATATACAAATACTTATGCTCCGCTTGATGAGTTACGGCGATTGTATGAACCTGTGTTGGGGATGGATAAGGTGATAGGGTTGGTGGTTGGTACTCGCCCTGATTGCGTTGATGATAAGATGTTGGACTATTTTGCTGATCTCAGCAAACAGTGCTATGTAATGTTAGAGTATGGGGTAGAGAGTACGTTGGACCGCACACTTGAGCGCATAAATCGAGGGCATACGTATGCAGAGAGCGAGTGGGCAATACGAGAGACAGCAAAGCGGGGTATTCATACCGGTGCGCATATAATACTTGGGTTGCCAGGTGAGAGCGATGAGGACTGTCTTTCGCATGCCGATAGGCTGAATGAATTGCCACTTGATATGTTGAAACTGCATCAGTTGCAGATAGTTAAGGGTACTACATTGGCGCGTCAATGGTTGGAAGACCCGACTATAGTGAAGCTTTATACGATGGATGAGTATATCGATTTGTGTGTACGTTTTTTGCAACGGTTGAAGCCAGAGATAGGAATAGAGCGTTTTATATCGCAAAGCCCTAAAGATATGCTACTTGCGCCAGATTGGGGAGTGAAGAATTATGAGTTTGTCGATAAGTTGAGAGCAAGATTACGAGCAATTAAAAAGTAAATTTGTGAAACAAATTGTATAAAAAACAGCAATACCACCAATCAAACTTGTTTGAATTTGGTGGTATTGCTGTTTTTTATACCTATTATTCGGCACGAATAATACTTTTTCATTGCGTACTTGCCTTGCCGAACGTGAGACAAAGCTTGAGCGGAGCGAAAAATTTGTCGATAAGTTTTTTATTAATCAAACTTGTTTGGATTACGGCTATCTCTATTATTTAATATATTATTCGGCACGAATAATACTTTTTCATTGCGTTTTTGTCTTGCCGAGCGTGAGACAAAGTTTGAGCAGAGCGAAAAATTTGTTGATAGCCGTACCCAAACTTGTTTGGATTACGGCTATCTCTATTATTTATATATTATTCGGCCCGAATAATACTTTTTCATTGCGTTTTATCTTGCCGAGCGTGAGACAAAGCTTGAGCGGAGCGAAAAATTTGTTGATTTGAACGGACGCACGAGCCGTGCGTCTCTACAATGTGGTAAGTTGTTTTATGCGTAAGAGTGGAGACCTCCGAGGATGAAGTTGACGCCGAAGTAGGTTATTACGACTGATAGGAATGCGAAGATGTAATACCAGTTGAGGAAACGTGGGTTTTGGAATATTTTTAGTGATGAGCGGTGAAGAGGGAGTGAGTAGATGAGCATGGTGATGAGTGCCCATACTTCTTTTGGATCCCAGCCCCAATAGCGTCCCCATGAGACATTTGCCCATATTGCGCCGATGAAGATGCCGGCGGTGAGGAGGAAGAGGGCAAATATATTTAATTCATAATTCATAATGCATAATTCATAATTGTTTTTTATTAAACTTGTTGTTGCATTGAGGACAATTAGGGCAAAGAGGGTGTAGGAGATCATTATGACCATTACGTGAATGGAGAGTAGGGGTGATTGGAGTACGGGCATGAGGAGCGTGATGCGTGGGTTGAGTTCGCTCATTGTGGCTACCATGAGGGCGATTCCGCAGATTAATGTGGAATTAGGAATTAGGAATGAGGAATTAGGAATTAGGAATGAGGAGTTTTGATTTGTGTTTTTTCTGAATAGTAGGGTTAGGAATGGCATTAGGGAGGCTATGAGGGCGAGGAATTGCATGGTTTCGAAGCCGTTGGATAGTGGGAAATGACCTGCAATATAGCCTCGTAGGATGACGGCAATGAGTAGGTATATGGCTGTGGGTGTGAGTATTAGCCATGACCAACGTGGTGTTTTGTTTGTTATGATGGTGATTATGTAGAGGATGATGCCGAGGGTCATGAGTGCCATGGCAAGTGGGCGATTGAAATTGAGGTGATTATAGATGCGTTCGGCCGTGATGTGGGCTTTTGATGGAGCGAAAGTGCCGAGTTGAGTGTCTTGATATTTGCGTATTTTGCGAATTAGGTCGATAGCTTCGTTGTATTGTGTATGTGCAATGTACTCGGCAACGAGATTCATTGATTTGCGGATGAAGAGCCATTCGGCTTGTGGCATGTCGGCAGGGAGGTTGTCGTTTAGGGCGAACCAATGAATAGTTGAGAGTTGAGAGTTTAGAGTTGAGAGTTTAGAACCCCCTCCCCCTTCGGGTACTCCCCCTAAAACAGGGGGAGAATAAGTTGAGAGTTGAGAACTATCTTGTGTCTGATATGGGAATATTTTTAGTAATGAGCCGGTTAGGTTCATCATGATGAGGTTGTATTTTTCGTCGGCGGCAGAGAAGTTTTTGCCACGTGTGCCTGTAAGTTTATAGCCTTGTGGGGATGTGAAGTCGTTGAATGAGGCGTATTTGCCTTCGATGCCGAGAGTTTGTTGTGCGTCTTTACCTTTGATTTTAATCATAGGCTCGTTGCGCCATTCGTCGTAATAGAAAAACCAGCCCATGAGGACTTGTTCGGCAGAGAAGTCTTTGTAAGAGGTTTTGCCAGTGAGTTTTATGGTGTAGTCGCGTGCGAGAGTTTGTAGTGGACAGATGCGATTGTTGTGATAGACGAGAAGGTTGCCAAATTCGTTGGCAACATCGTGAGGTAGAGTGGTTTGGGAATGCACTTTTTGTGAATGCATAATGCATAATTTTTGCGATAAACGAGAGCAATCAAGCTTGCTTAGATTGCCGAGTGGAGCAAAAATCACGACCGAAGGGAGTAATGCACAATGCACGATTATGATTAGGAGTGAGAGTTTTTTCATATTTGTTAGTTTGATTAGAGTAATTGGTCTAATTAGTTATATTAGTATTTGGGTGGGTGTTATTTTTTCTTGAGTGAGATGTATTTGTTAAGAAGGAATAGGGTCATTGAGGCGAATAAAAGGAAATAGCCGATGTAGGTGATGGTGATGCCGTATGGGTCGTGGTATATGGATAGGATTGAGCCTTGACGGTCGGAGTCGTAGGATGATTGGTAGAAACGATAGTTGCGGTATTTTAGAATGTTGTTCATGGAAACGGTATGCAATGAGGAATTAGGAATTAGGAATGATGAATTATTTACATATCCCTCTGGCTTCGCCACCTCCCCTAAATTAAGTGAGGAATTAGATGGTTTAGAGTCTCGTGTCTCGTGTCTCGTGTCTCGTATCTCAATAAAAGAAACGAAATCCATAGGATTGGTTGTGCCTGGATAGTAGGTGAGTTGGAAGTCGCTGAGAGAGACAGCGAAAGGTAGATTGCGTTCTTGATAGTTAGTGTCGATATATGTAGATTTGGGTGCTTCGCCAAGGCGGAGGTGGATTTGTCCGTTGATGCCAAAATAATGGGTAATGGCGGCACCTATGAGAATTATGACGAAAGAGAGGTGTAGAAGTAGAGTTATTGGGCGTCGGTATAAGTGGCGTTGGATGATGTAGATGAGCGCAGAGATGGTGAGAAGTGCCCATAGTGCGAGAAACCATGTGGAGCCGTAGATGTTGGATGCTACCCATGGTGTGCCATATAGTTTTTCGAGTATAGTGGCAGTGATGAGTAGTAAGATAATAAGAATTAAGAGAGAGAAAGAGGTTTTTTTCATAATATTAGTGTTTGTTTTTTTCTGTATGCAAAGATAGGGAATAATTTGTAAAATAGCAAGTAGTCGGGATGACTACTTGCTATTTTTATGTTAGATTGCATCGAGGAATGTGATGATAGCATCGCGGTCTTCTTTTGAGAGTTCGCGGAATGCTTCAACTGTTTTACGAGCATCTGATTGAGCGTTACCATGCCACATAACAGCTTCCATAGTGGTGCGAGCGCGGCAGTCGTGGAGACGGTCGGCAGTAGGTGAGCCAGTTACGCGTTGGTGGAGACCACGCCCCCAAAGAGGAGTTGTACGGCACCAACCGGTGCGGATGTCGCTTTCCATGTGGAGTTTGTGTTGCACCATGTCGGTGTAAGGCCAAATAGTTTGGTTAGGGTAGCGAGGTAGTTCGTTGCCTTTGAAGAATAGTGCAGGGTCGCGAATGACGTCGTCGCCTGTGGTCCATGATGGGCGGTGGCAATAGTCGCAACCGATTTGGCAGAAGAGTTCTCGTCCGCGAGCAACTTCAGGATTGTCGATATCGCGTACAGCAGGAACAGCCAAACCACGATGCCAAACCATGAGGTCGATATACTCTTGGTCGGTAACTTCGACAGGAAGGTCTTTGGCAGTGAGATAAGCGTGAATGCGTTGTTCCATAGTGCCTTCCCACCAAGATGGGTGTTCTTTGTTAGGGTCGATTTTAGCGATATATTCTTCGAAACCAGCTTGAACGTCAGGGTCTTGAGAAGAATAGAGTGCGTAAGTGCCAGCAGCATCAAGGTAGTGATAACGACGGTCGGAACGAGTGGCATTAGTGATATTCCAGAAGGCATTAGCACCAGCACCGTCTTGGATAGGGCCACGACTCATAGCGTAGGTGTAGCGACGTACATATTCAGTTCCGTCGCCTTGAAGAGCATTTTTGTAGTAGCTAACCCATTGACCACCTTGAAAATAGGCAGGATTAAGTCCATTTTGCATATAGCCATCGCGCTCTTGTTTAGTCCATTCGGCAGTAATACTATCGTCGGGAATAGCGTCAAGGAGGCCAGTGCCATAAATACCGATTGTAGATTCGAGTTTCACGGCGTAGTTGCCAACATCATAGCCTTTGTTAGCCACATAGATAGCCTCTTTAGGCATATCAACTACAGGGTATTGAAGCTCGTAGGTTTCGCCATCGGGGAATTGGTTGCCCCATTCATCTGTGTAATCGACATAGCTGATGGTAATTTTAGATTCATCGACAGGAGCTTTGAAAGGCGCAACAGCTTGAGATTGAGGCATACCAGCAAGCCAAGATACATAGGCTTCGGTTTCAGGGTTGTGCACAACGAGGAGACAACCATTGCCGATTTCGCGAGTGTTGAATTGTCCGGCAGGGATGCGAGTACCATGACCATAGCCAGGGTGGCAGTGCATACAAGAAGTACGGATATGAACGGGTCCGAGACCACCACGAGTGCCATCGACATTAGACATAAATTGTTTTTCGAACAAAGCCTCACCATTTTTGAAAGAGAGGTACATACCTGCGTTGTTTACAGCTTCGGTAGGTTGTTCGAGAGCATTAGATGTGAAAAGGTATGATGTACCTAATTCACCACCAGCATAATACCATACTGGTTTTTCTGCGGGTTCATCGGGTGTAGTTCCGCCTTGATCGTCGGGATTACATGATGCAAGAACCAACAGAGTTGTTGCGTAGAATAAAAATTTTCTCATATATTTTGAATTTTAGATGTGAGACACGAGATGTGAGACACGAGATGTGAGACATGAGATACGAGATTTGGTTATTAGTATTGAGAAAGAGTAGCCATCACCTTTTCGAGAGTTTCTACGATTGTAGTACCCACGAACTCAACAGCTTTTGCTGCATTTTCGTTAGTTTGAGCTGTTTTAGTGAAAGGTTCAGGGATAGATTTGATAAGGTCGTATGCTTCGGCGAGTTGTTGGTGAAGAGTGTTATCGAGTTCAGAATCGATAGATTTGATGTAGTCAGATACAGAGGCATCACCTTCGTTTGAACCTTGATAAGCATTTTGAATAGAGATGATATTGTTAGCAAAGTCCTCGATAGAATTGAGTGCGTATGGAGATTCGATGTAGCTACGGTCGCCATCTTCAGAACCATTGACAGGACGTCCGATTTTCATGTTACCAACTTCGTCGGCAATGTCGATACAACCTTGGACAAGTTCTTCTGCAGTAGATTGATAGTTTACGTAAAGGCTACCAGCTTTGCCCGCATTTTTCATTTCGTCGCCATAGTTACGACCAGGTTCGAGTTCAGCCTCTTCGATTATAGCAACTTTTTCGGCAGAAATATTGTCCATACCAGCCCAAGAAGCTTCGAGACGAACACATTGATTGCGAAGGTCGCCAGCTACGGCAGCAAGATAGATGAGTTCGTTTTCGGTATATTTGCTGATTGAGCGAGGTTGTGATTTTGAGCCAGTTTCGTCGAGTTCGAAAATCATATATTCAACAGCGTGGAAACCGAGGAGACCATATCCGAGATTGTTGGCAACATAGTCAACCGACATTTGAGCCATTTGTTCTTCGTTGGCAAGCATATTTTCCATGCTGAGTTGATCGAGAGGCCAAGAGTCGATGTGTGGGTCGATGTTGTAATCGGCAGCAGCACCGAAAAGGAAAGCTTCGCTTTGTTCCCAATATTTACGAGCTTCGCGCCATTGATTACCAGCTTGTTGAATAAGAGCAGTTTCGAGTTTACCAGCTTTGAAATCAGCAAGCATTTGTTCTGTAGTTGTAGCTAATTGCATCGCTGCATCAGCCATGCCTTTGTAGGTTGGAACTACAGTGTTGTCGATGTAGGTAATAGTTGCTTTTTGAAGAGTAATTTCTTTTTCCGACATTTCGTCGTTGCCCTCTTGAGGTTGTTGTTCACAAGCAGTGAACAATGTTGTAGCAGCCAAAGCCGCCATCAAGTAGAATTTAGTAAATTTCATTTTTTTTGAATTTTTAGTTTTGGAGGATAAACAATAAGTGTTTATTCTCTAGGTTAGTAATTTATTGTTATTTTGTTTTATTACAAGAAGAATCCAGCAAAGCATACACCGATAGAAACAGAAGGTTCGTTGTTGAATCCTGTAGGCATTATACCATTGGCATATTCGGCTTTGATAATTACTTGTTTCACAGGGTAGTAATTGATGCCGACAGCGACGCGATTGCGACCACACCATTCGTAGTTAGTGATGCCAGGAGCAGTGCGGAACATAGAATCGTAGTAGTCGTAGCGACCGAAGAGATAGAACTTTTGGTTGTCGGCTTTAAGTTTTGGATTAAGAGCAAAAAAGTCGTAACCAGCTTCAACTCCTATAGAAATAGCATCGGAAGCCACAGCCTGTTTAGATGAAACAGAGGCGTTAGGCATCGACATATTATATTGTGAAATTAGTTTAGAATCAGTGAGATGACCATATATTACACCACCACGAATAATGAAATTGTAGGCAGAGTAGTTGAAGTCAAATGCACCGAGAAGCACAGTGCCTTTCACATCTTTGTATTTTTCGTTTTTGTTTACCGAGAGGGTATTGCGAAATGAATTACCTGCATAGCCAGACAAACCAAGTTGCAAACCAGGCACAGAGTAGTTATCTACACGAAAAGCTCCAGCATAGGTGTTTGCAATTTTGAATTCGTAAGGCGAACCAGCTGAACCTTTTATCCAATTTTTGCGATTGAAGCGGTCGGAGTCAAGCCCTGTAATGAAGAGAGCTTCGTAGCGCCATTGCTTTGTCTTTCCCCAAAGGCTTACCCCAGTTTCGTGCCATGTACAAGGCAGTATTGTGTTGTTTCCTTCAGGACGATATACGCCGAAATATTCGTTAGGCATGTGGTGTTGATTAGTTTGCCCAACAGGTACGATTATATGACCGAGTCGGATGTTGAGACGACCATCAAACATAGCCTTTTGAATCCAAAGTTGTTCAAGAACGACTTCGCCACCGCGTTCTACTTCAGTTTCGTATTCGCCACCTTCCTCTTCCTCGATTTCAGTGGCGGCACCGATACCTCCATGTTCAAACTCTATTTCGGTTTGAAAAGTCCATCCTTTGCCAAAATCATAGCCAAGGAATATGACCATGTGAGGAATGTCGAAACGTCCATGACCACGGTCGTTGGCATACGCTTCGGGTTTAGAATAGCGGAGATAATTGTCGCTAAAAAAGTTGCGAGTCATCACTATTTCTCCATATCCACCGATGAGTAGATTTGACTTTTTTAGTCCGCGACCTGATTTTTCGGTTTTAGTTGAGTCGGGCGCAGACGCTTCTGTCGCTCCAATTGTGCCGAATGTAAATAGGCACAAAAGGCTCATAGCAAGTAATTTTACTTTCATGTCTTTTATTTTTGTTAAACTATTAAGAAACAAAAACTATTCGGATGTATATCAATTGATTATACATACGCAGACGCAGGATTAACTTCTGTAATCCGGCATTAAAATAATGAATAAAAATGGGAAATTTTTTAGAAAATGCTAATTAGTACTAATAACACATATTGTATGCACAAAACTGCAAAGATTGATATCTTCACATACTTTTGCCCATACAGAGTGTTTAACATATTAGCATACAGGAGGTGCGCGTAGAGAAGAATATTCTACGCTTATAGATAAAATTGAGAAAAATACAGAGGAATGAGATTCGCCGATTTGGTTTAGTATAGGCGACTTGATAAGCTCGTCAACTGATATAAAAGACTCGAAATTGTTCAGTTGAGAGAATAATGCTATTTGAGCATTAGTGTGCGAGTGAGACGCAGATTGATAGGGGTGAGAGTGCATCACGACAACACCATTTATCTCGTGTGTGTGGAGACAAATAGTCATCGATGCAAAATAACTCACCATCAATATGGCAAGAAACGCTGCGATATGTGCTTTGATATGATTAAATTTCATACTGCGCTTGTTGCTTGTAATAAATTCGGTGCAAAGTTACAATTTTTTTTGTTATAGAGCAAAAAAAAATCCGTTTTTTTTTTTGAAAACGGATTTTTTTTAAATTTAATAATTTATTTTTGTTGTATTTGAGATTCTAATGTATGAATTCGAGCTTTGAATGTAGCGTCAACGTCCATTTGGTTTTGCACTGTTTTACAAGCATATAGCACTGTTGTATGATCGCGTTTACCCATTGATTGACCTATGACAGATAGTGAGGTATTGGTGTAGGTGCGAGCCAAATACATAGCCACTTGACGAGCTTCAGCAATTTTGCGTTCGCGGCTCTTAGAATTGATAGCTTCGAGAGGAAGAGAGTAGTATTGACATACAATATTGCATATTTTGTCAACTGTAATGTCCTCTTTTTCCATAGTTGGCATTTCGACAACATTGCCAACAATTTTTTGAGCTAATTGGATGTTGATTTCGGCATTCATCAATGTAGAGTGAGCCAAAAGTGAAATAAGTACACCTTCAAGGTCGCGCACACTGCTCGTAACATTCTCTGCTATATAATCAATCACATCTTCAGGTATGATTATACCGTCTTTGTATGTTTTGTGTTTGAGAATAGCTTTGCGCAAGTTAAAGTCAGGTTTTTCAACTTCAACCACCAATCCCCATTTGAAACGACTAAGTAGTCGGTCTTCCATTCCTTCCAATTTACTTGGTTCGCGGTCGCAACACATAATGAGTTGTTTTCCTAATTGGTGTAAATGGTTGAATATATGGAAGAATGTATTTTGAGTCTTTGTTTTGCCTGATAACTCTTGTATATCGTCAATGATGAGAACGTCGATACTTTGATAGAAATTCAAGAAATCGTTGCTTTGATTGCGGCATACAGCATCAGAATATTGCATTTGGAATAGGTTGGCTGAAACGTAGAGAACACGTTTTTCTGGGTATCTCTCTTTGACAGCAAGACCAATAGCATTAGCCAAGTGGGTTTTACCTACAGCCGATGCACCCCAAATGAATATAGGGTTGAATATTGAGCGACCAGGTTGCTCTGCAATATTGAGGCCTGCGCAGCGAGCTAAACGATTGCTTACACCTTCTATATAATTAGCAAAATTATAGTTGCGATTGAGTTGAGGGTCAAATGTTGTCTTCTCAACGCTTGTAAAAGGTGTATTTACAGGAGCATTAGTTGGTATATTTTGTTGAACAGGCGTGTTAGCCGTAGGTAGGGTAGTCGAACCATTATTTGAGTTGTTATGGTCAATCATTATGCGATATAACAACTGAGTCTCTTGTCCAACAACACGATTAAGAGCCTGACGCAACAAAAAAGCAAATTGCTCCTCTATATATTCATAAAAGAATTGAGATGGAACTTGTACAACAAATTTATTGTCGTTGTAGCTCAATGGCACGATAGGGGTGAACCAAGTGCTGTACATTGATTCCCCTACATTATCTCTCACGATAGAGAGACATCGGTTCCAAAGTTCTACATGTTGTTCCATTTATTCTATTTTTTCATTTATTTACCGCCTAAATCCCTACCCTTCGACTATTATTGTGAAGGGTCAATATGATAAATTGACTTGATGTTTAGGAATTTAAGAAGAATGAAATCATTGAGTGATTTCCGATACAAATTTCGTAATTTTTTTTGAATCTCAAAAGTGCTATTTTAAATTGAGAAAGATAAAAAACTCTATCTTGTTTATATTCAAAACCTTTGCGATAACTTATTGATTTTAAGAGTTTTTTTGTATAGTTGATTTTTCTATGTGTTTGTGTTATAGGTGGTTAGTGTTTTTGTGGGTATTTTTGAATTAAAAAGTAATAAAAGTCCAAAATGCTTGATATATTGGACTTTTATTACTTTCGAGAAATCTAAAAAATAAATTTATAAAATTTTGTTATTTAGATTTATTTAAAATAAGAGAGGCTTATTTTAGTATCTCTTATTGTTTCTTTTTCTTCTTTCCTAATGGGTATAAATATCGTCTTGGATCATCTTTGAAATCAATCAAAAGATTGTTGACGCTATTGACTGTTGTATTGATATTATTGTATAGGGCTTTATCGTTCAACAACAATCCGAGTGTTCCATTAGGTGAATTTATGCGATTTGTGAATTCTTCGAGGTTGACAAGAGTAGAATCCAAAGACTCAACAATGTCTTTGTATTGTACATTGCTTAATTGATTTGTTACAGTTTTTAAGTCCGTACAAATGCCATTTACGTTATTAATGATAGAAGGGAATTCTTGGTCTATCATTTTAGTTAAACCACGAGATGTTTTATGTAGTTCAGCTGTGATAGATTCAAAGTTTGTTAGGCTATTTTGTATCTCAGAAGAATTGATAAGAGCATTAGCAGACAAGATAAGCGAATCAGCATGATTGATAGTTGATTGAATAGAAGGTACAATTCCTGCCAATGAAGCCATCAATCCTTTTTGTACATCGGTTGTTAATGTGTCGCCCGATGTGTGATAGTTTGTCTCTTCAGAAAAGACAAGATTTATACCTTTACCACCGAGCATACTTTCGTCGAAAAGATATGCTATAGTGCCCTCTGGTAATTTAATGTCTTGGTTCATTAAAATATCTACGACAAATGACTCTTTTTGAGTGAAATCATATTTGATTGCGCGCACTTGCCCCACTTTGTAGCCTTTTATAAATACTCCGTTAGAAACAACCAATCCATCAACATTTTCATATTTTAAATAATAGTGATTGCTTGGAGTGAATAAATTAACTCCTTTGAGGAAATTTATTCCCCAAATCAAAAATGCTAATGCAACAACAAAAGATAGTCCAATTTTAACCTCTTTTGTAAAAAATGTTTTTTTCATATTTTAGATATTTTTTCGTTTAACTCAAGGTTTTTGCTCTGCTCGGCAATTTAAACTAACTTGATTGCTCTCGCTTATCGTAAAAATTTTTCGTTACACTCAAGATTTTTGCTACGCTCAGCAATTTAAGTAAACTTAATTGCTTTCGCTTATCGCAAAAATTAGTAGCGAGTAGTGAGACTTGACATTTTTCGCCATTCGGCTCAATACCGTTGGTTTGGTGTTTAATTTTTTAGTTTTTCAAGTGCGGCTTGGATTGATATTTTTTTATCACCTTCAAACGCAACGATAACTGCGTCTTTAAACATTGTTTGTATCTCTTTTAATGTCTCTTTTGCTTTATCGTATGAGGTTGTCTCTCCGCAAGTATATTTATTCCAACCGTTTTCGGTGTAATAAGTTACAGGTTTATATTTTTGTATTCTTCGCATATCGTAATTATTTTTTTCTACAATATTGCGCGAACTGAATACTTGTATTTTGAATACAATGTTTGAAGTGCTTTTTTCTACGACTGGTTCAATTTTAGGTTCTTTATTTTTAGCTTCGTTGAGTGATATTTTTTTATCACCTTCGAATGCAACTATAAGAGCATCTTCGAAAAAATTAGTTATTTCTTTTAATTTTTGTTGAGCTTCGGCGTATGTATGCGAGTCGCCACATGTATATTTGTACCATCCATTTTCAACGAAGTGTGAAATCGGTTGATAATTTGCTATTTTACGATAATCTGAATTGTTTTTTGGTATGAGAGTTCGAGAACTAAAGACCTGAATTTTGTAAGTTATAGTAGGTGTAGTTGTCTCAGTTGTTTCAGTTTGGTTTTCTCGTGTTTTAGTTGTATTTTTTTCTTTGGTAGTGGTCTCTTTTTTCTTTTTTTCTTTTTTGTCTTTTATTGGTGTTTCTGTTTTGTTTTCAGTTTCAGCCTTTGGTTCTGTTTGTGATATTTGTGGGGTAGTAATAGTTCTTTTATCGTATTCGTGTTTGTATTTTTCAAATGCAGAGAAAATACAATTGGCCATTTTCTTTTGTCCTTCGTCTGAAATTAAGAATTTCTCTTCACTTGGATTAGTGATAAAGCCTAATTCGACCAATATACTTGGCATTTTGACTTGGTGCAAAACCCAAAATATAGCTTGGCGTACACCACGGTCAAGGCGTTTTATTTCTACAAACTCTTTTTGAATATAATATGCAATTTCTACTGACTGATCGACATATTTACTTTGCATAAACTCGAACATTATATACGATTCAGGTGAAGTAGGGTCGAAACCTTGATATGTTTCTTTATTTCCGTCTTCTAATAGGAGTACCGAGTTTTCACGTTTTGCAACTTCAAAGTTAGCTTGTGATTTTGAAAGTCCTAAAGTAAATGTTTCAGCTCCGTATGCTTTGCTAGATTCACTTGCATTAGTGTGTATTGATATAAACAAGTCTCCATCAGCCTCATTGGCTATGTTTGGTCGTTGTTGAAGTGTTACATATTTATCTGTTTTACGGGTGTAAACCACTTTTACATCAGGATATTTGTCTGTAATTAATTTACCTACAGCGAGGGCAACATTCAAGTTTATGGCTTTTTCTTGACCTACTTTGCCAACAGCACCAGGGTCTTTGCCTCCATGTCCAGGGTCAAGTACAACAGTGAATTGTTTTGCTGAAATTGTTAATGCAAAAAATATGCAAATAGCTGATAGTATGTATCTTTTAAGTTTCATAGAAAATTGTAAAATATCATGCAAAGTTAATAAAAAAATGTAAAATGAGCAAATTTATAATGTGAAAAAAGTTAAATGAAATGGCAAATATAAAAAAATATAAAAATTAGATTATGTCGTAATTTTTTATTAACTTTGTCGTTAATTTTGTGTCAACTTAAAATATTTTTTAATTATAAAGTAAATATTATTGATAAACAGTAGGTTATATTTACAAAAGGCATTTTTTGTAATTGGTATCTTTATTCTATTTTTGGGAATTATTGATGCCAATGCGGTTGTTTTGTCTCAAAACGACTCTATTTCTGCTGTTGATTATACACGAGATACTTTATCTGCTGACTCTCTAATTGTAGATTCTTTATCACTTGATTCTTTATCACTTGATACTTTACCTTTTGATTCTATTTCTTCAGACTCTTTGGTGCAACCTAAAAAAGAGGTATTAGATGCTGAGGTGCAATATCAAGCTCGCGATTCTATTATTTTCTTTATGGATGGTACGGGCTTTCTTTATGGCGAAGGAAAGGTTAAGTATCTGCAAGCTAAACCAATAGAATTAGAGGCTGAATATATTCGTTTTAAGCTTGATAGTTCAACTATATATGCTATTGGTACTACTGATTCTGTTGGAAATCCTATTGGCGACCCAGTTTTTAAAGATGGAAATGATTCGTATGCTTCAAAGTATATGAGTTATAACTTTAAAACTAAAAAAGGTTTTGTGCGAGGTGTTGTAACTCAGCAAGATGAAGGTCATATTATTGCCGATCAGACTAAAATGATGGAGGATAATACTTTCTTTATGAAGGGAGGTAAATATACTACATGCGATCACCATGATCATCCTCACTTTTATCTTCAATTGACTAAAGCAAAGATGGAGCCTGGTAAGCATTTAGCAGCAGGTCCAGCCTATATGGTGTTGGCTGACGTTCCATTACCACTTGCTTTGCCTTTTGGATTTTTTCCTGTAACTAAATCCTATTCGTCAGGTATTGTTATGCCTCAATTTGGTGAGGAGTTGGAGCGTGGTTTATTTGTGAAAGATGGAGGATATTATTGGGCTATAAATGATTATGTTGATTTACTTATTTTAGGCGATTATTATACTAAAGGTACTTGGGCTGTAAGTTTGGCAAGTCAATATCGTTTGCGTTATAAATTTAGTGGTTCTTTTAATCTTTCGTATCGCGAAGATGTTCGTGGAGAAAAAAATATGCCAGATTATAGTAAAGCCAAAAATTTCCGCGTGTCGTGGCGTCATCAACAAGATGCAAAAGCAAGTCAGTACTCTTCATTTTCTGCATCGGTCGATTTCTCTACAAGTGGTTATAATACAAGTAATATTAATAACTATTACAATCCAGCAGAGCAATCGAAGAATATAACAAGTTCGAGTATAAACTATACGCAACGTTTTCCTGAAAGTCCGTGGAGTATTTCGTTGAATGCGAATTTGACGCAACGTACGCAAGACTCAACTATTTCACTCACATTACCTACTTTGAGTGTAAATATGTCGCAAGTATATCCATTTAAGCGTAAGAAACCTATTGGCAATGAGCGTTGGTATGAAAAAATACGTTTAAGTTATTCGATGACAGCGAGCAATAGTATCAACACAAAGGAAAACATGTTGTTTAAATCATCGTTTGTTCGCGACTGGAAGAATGGTGTTAAGCATACATTGCCTATTTCTGCTTCTTTTACTTTCTTTAAGTATATTAACTTTTCTATTAGTGAAAACTATAACGAACGATGGTATTTCAATCGTATCAATCGCGATTGGGATGTTGCACGTCAAGAAGAAGTACAAGATACTACGTACGGATTTTATCGTGTTTATGATTTCTCTACAAATGCCTCATTGTCAACAAAATTGTATGGATATTATACGCCTATTCGTAAGTGGTTTGGTGATTATGTCGATCGTATTCGTCACGTCATGACGCCATCTATTAGTTTTTCTTATCATCCCGATTTTGGCTCTGATTTATTTAAATTTTATGACTCTTACACCAAGACCATTGTAGATAAAAATAGTGTGAATTCTATTTCACAAGAAGAGGTTATTTATTCGCCTTATTCTAATGGTATGTATGGAGTGCCTGGGCGAGGTGTCTCTTCTACACTTAGTTTTGGATTGCAAAACAACGTAGAAATGAAGGTGAAAGATAAGTCAGATTCCACTGGTATGGCTTATAAAAAAGTCAGTTTGATTGATAATTTCTCTTTGAATTGGGGCTATAATTTTGCCGCCGACTCTATGAATTGGAGTAATTTATCTGTTTCTCTTCGACTAAAACTAACCAAACGTTTCTCGCTTAATCTTAGTGGTCAATTTGACCCGTATCGTTATCTTCCTAATGAGAGAGGAAGTATTGTTCGTACAGGTCAATTACACTGGAATCATGGCGAACCAATGCACTTTAAGGGTACACGCACAAGTTTTTCTTATACCTTTAATAATGATACGTTTAAGAAAAAAGATAAAAAGAAGAAAAAAGAAGAAGAGGAGGAAGAGGTTGGCATGGATGCAGCAATGGCAGACCCTCTCGACCCTAATGCCCACGTAGAGCGTGACCCTATAACAGGCGAACCTATAAATGAGATGTTTAGTGATAAAGATGAAGATAAAGATAAGGACGAAGATGAAGATAGCGATGATGGTTATACTAAACCTAAAATACCTTGGAGTTTTACGGTCAACTATTCATTTGGTTTTGTTGAACAAATGAATAAAGAGTTTTATAATCCTAAAACTTCGGCATATAAATTGAAATATACTCATAGTTTGACTTTCAGTGGAAGTATTCAACCTACGGATAAGTGGCGTATGAACTTTTCTGGTTCTGTCGATTTGGAACATTGGAAAATTACACAAACATCCCTTTCTATCTATCGTGATTTGCATTGTTGGTCTCTCTCTGCATCGGTTTCGCCGTTTGGACTTTACAAATCTTTTATGGTAACAATCGGAGCAAATGCATCAATGTTGCGCGACCTTAAATATGATAAACGCTCAGGTACAAGCGCAAATATCAATTGGCTTGATAAGAGGAAATGAGGAATTAGGAATGAGGAATGAGGAATGAGGAATTAGGAATGAGGAATTAGGAATTTTTGCGATAAGCGAATACAGAACTAAGTTTACTTAGTTTAACGTCAGTTCGATATAAGAATCCGTATGGTATCCGTGTAATCTGTAGAACTATTTTTACGTAGCAAAAGAGCGAATTTAGCCAAAATCCTTCTCAACGTAGGGACGCACGGCTCGTGCGTCCGTTCAATATATCTGTAGAACGGAGGGGTATGTGATAAAAAAATCGTGTTATCCGTGCATTTTTCGCCAAGGCTCAAGACCGTTGGTTCCGTGTGCTATAAAATTATATCGAACTCACGTTAGTTTATGTTGAGCGAAGCAAAAATCACGACCGAAGGGAGTAATGGTTTGGATTAATAATTTATAAAAATATTAACAAGCGAAGCTTGGAGTCTCACTACTCGCTACTCGCTACTAAAAATCTAAAAAAATGAAAATTTCAGAAAACAAATTAGTTATTTTGCAGTACAAACTCTCTGTAAAAACAGAAAAAGGCGAACTTGAACTTATGGAGGAAACTACTCCTGAACAACCACTTCAATATTTTCATGGTATGGGCATGATGTTGCCTAAATTCGAAGAAAATCTTGAAGGTCTTGGCGAAGGCGATAAATTTGAATTTATGATTCCTGTTGCTGATGCATACGGTGAATATGAAGACGAAAACGTTATCGAACTTCCTAAAAATATCTTTATGATTGATGGAAAATTCGATGATGAAAAAGTATTCCCTGGTGCAATTGTTCCACTTGTAGATAACGAAGGTAACCGCATCAATGCCGAAATTGTTGAAGTAAAGGCTGAAACAGTGCAAGTTGACCTTAATCACCCACTCGCTGGCGAAGACCTCTATTTCTCTGGTCGTATTATTAGTGTAACTCAACCATCAGAAGAAGAACTTCATGCAATGATGCATCATGGTTGTGGTGGCGGTTGCTCTTGCGACTCTTGTGGCGAAGGCGGTTGCTCTGGTTGTGGTGGCGGATGCTGTTAATTAGGGAATAAGGAAAAGGGAATAAGGAAAAGGGAATTTTTGTGATAAGTGAAAGCATAACCAAGTGTTGCTTGAGTTATGCTGAGTGAAGCAAAAATTACGACTGAAAGGGTAATAAGAGAAAGGTGTTGTTGATAATTTGAATTTTGCATTTTGCATTGTGAACCGAAGGCCTTTGAGCTGTTAGGTGAAAAAATTGTGCATTGTGCATTGTAAATTGTGCATTGAAAAAATGAACACATTTGGTCATATATTTCGGTTAACAACTTTTGGCGAAAGTCATGGTCCCGCTATTGGTGGAGTCATTGATGGTTGTCCTGCGGGATTACATCTCGATTTCTCCGCAATTAAACGCCGTGTAGCCTTACGTTCGCCTCAAAATGTTGTAGGGGCTACGAAACGTCGCGAACCTGACAACATAGAATTTTTGTCTGGTATATACGAGGGTGTAACACTTGGCACCCCGATAGCATTCATCATTCGCAACAAAGATGTTCGTAGTGAAGATTATGCCGATTTAGAGCATATCTATCGCCCAGGTCATGCCGATTATACCTACGATATGCGTTATGGCATTCGCGACTATCGTGGCGGAGGACGTGCTTCTGCTCGAACCACTGTAGCTCAGGTTGTTGCAGGTGCTATTGCTGAACAATGGTTAGCAAAAAAAGGTATATCATTTACTGCCTTTGTTGACCAAATAGGACCAATTCTCATTCCCGATGTTCCCGATGGTAACGATGTTGACCAAAGTCCACTTCGTTGTCCCGATAAATTCACTGAAGCCCTTTGGCTCGATTTGCTTGAGCAAGTGCGCGACGAAGGCGACTCAATAGGTGGAGCAGTGCGCTGCGAAATTAAAGGTGTTCCCGCAGGAGTAGGAGAGCCTGTGTTTAATAAGGTACAAGCCGACTTAGCATCTGCAATGATGTCTATTCCAGCCGCAAAAGGATTTGAGTATGGATTAGGAATGTCTGCCGCAGCAGCTCAAGGCACTGAAAGCAACGACGAAATACTAAGGGACACGGTGTGCCGTGTCCGCAAAGGACAAAATATTGAAAAATCAACTACCCCAAAAGTAAAATTCAACACCAATCGAGCCGGAGGATTGTTAGGCGGTATCACAACAGGCGAACCAATCTATTTTCGAGTAGTCTTTAAGCCAGTTTCATCCATATCTCAACCACAGCGTACTGTTACCGATTCAGGTCAAGCCGTAGCATTGCAAATCTCTGGTCGTCATGATGTTTGTGTGGCACCACGAGCCGTTGCCGTAGTTCGTGCCATGGCAGCCATTACAATCATGGATCAAATTTTATTAAGAAATTGAAAATATTAGTACAAAGTAGTAAGTAATAAGTAGTAAGTGAAAAGAACCATTCGGCATCATTAGTCTTACGACTTACGACTTATTACTTACTACTATTGAATTGTGAATCAACGGTCATGAGCAAAGCTAATAATTATGTATTAAATAAAAAGTGGGCTGTAATCATCAACCCCAAAGCAGGTAAAAAACGTTTACGTCGCGATTGGGTAAATATGTATCGCACCCTCAAGC
Source organism: Paludibacteraceae bacterium (assembly GCA_017467185.1). Lineage (GTDB taxonomy): Bacteria > Bacteroidota > Bacteroidia > Bacteroidales > Paludibacteraceae > Aphodosoma. Next base: position 20,478 of record JAFTSS010000024.1, read on the forward strand.
GTGCCGAAATAGAATTTCAGGTATGGACTACCGAATATGCAGGTCATGCCACAGAAATAGCTCGTCATTTAGTTGAACGAGGTTTTCGTAATCTGCTTTTAGTTGGTGGCGATGGTACTATTAACGAGGTAGTTAATGGCATATATACTTCAAAAATCGAAGATAAAAGTTCTGTTTCTATAGCGCTCATCCCTTATGGAACAGGTAATGATTGGGCGAGATATTGGGGGTTGTATAAGTCGAAACGTAAATTATCTGATCGTTTTTACGAACGTAACAGAGTTGCTGTTGATTTAGGATGTCTTACTTATTATGTCGATGGTGAAGAACGTAAACGCTATTTCCTTAATGGTATGGGAGTTGGTTTCGATGCGCAAGTATGTTTATTAACTGATCGTTTAAAACGTATTTATGGAGGGCATGCTTGGGTTTATACACTTAGTCTTTTTATTGCATTGTTAAAGTGGAAACCAACAAAAATGCAAATTATTTACGATGATGATGCGATTGAAGATGATGTCTTTACAATAGCAGTGGGTAATGGTAGTTATTCTGGCGGAGGATTTAAGCAAGTGCCTGCCGACCCAACAGATGGTGTTTTTCATACCAATGTAGTCCCTCGTATTACGTTGAAAATATTATCTACAATCGTAGGTTACCTTTTCCGTGGCGAACTATGGAATCACCCAGCCTGTACAATGAAAACCACCAAACGATTTAAAATAAAAAACCGCCAATCTTTTCTTATCGAGACTGATGGTATTATGATTGATGGACATGGCCCCTACACAGCCGAAATCATCCCATCCGCACTTAACATGATTGTGTAATCAATTTAATTCGTCAAATTTGTCAAAAAAACACTCATTATAATATATATATACCAAAACTTTTTTATAACTTTACACACAAATAAAAATGAGACAGAGTTCCAACACTAAACTCTAATCTCTAAACTATATACATTTCTTGAGCTTTAGCTCTTATTCCACTTTATCGAAACACCCCAAAACGAAATGCCTAGGAATAAGTGATGGAGGTTCACGCTATGGCGTGGGCTATTGTTACTTGTTTATGGGCAAAAGGTAGGGGTACCTCGATAAAGATAAATAAGTTAACAAATAGTCTCACGTTTTTTTATGGTACCTGAAATCCACATCGGCAATCTTATTAAGCAGAAACTTCGTCAACAAGAGCGTAGCAACGCATGGTTAGCACGTAAGTTATTCATGGATTCGTCCAACGTATCAAAAATGCTTAAGCGACAGTATATTGATACAGAACTTCTTTTACGTATATCTATAATTCTCGAAGAAGACTTCTTTGTTTATTACTCCTATCTCTATTCTCAAAGTGTAAATACAGATATTAACCAAGAAAAATAAACTTCATAATCGGGTGAAAAATTCCCTATTATGAGGTTTTTTTGTCTATGTAATGCCTTTGTAGTTACACATAAATAGGGTATCTTTGCATATTTTCAAATATAAAGGAATATTTTTTTTGATAATTAAAATCATGTAATCTAAAAAACATGAAACGAATTTTATTTTTTATAGTTTTTATTGGTATTTTGCCAATGTTAATTTTTTCTCAAGAAACTCAAAATTCTGCTAAAAAACAAGTTGCAATTCTTGAACCTATGGCAGTAACTGAAGAAGTTGGAATAATACATCGTTCCATGGTGCGTGGTGAAATGGTAAAAGCTATTGGACGTCAAGAGGGTTATGCTGCTTTTACACGTCAAGATATCGACCAAATTATGAACGAGCATAATTTTCGAGCTTCTGGTATGGTTGATGATGCAACTCGTAAACGTTTGGGTGCTATGCAAGGTGTCGATTATGTTTGTATAACTAAAATTACATTAGATGGAAAAAGTTTTTATTTAGAGGCAAGTTTAGTAAATATTGAAACAGGGCAAATATCTAATCCAGCATCTCAATATGGTGAGTTTAATAGTGGTAGTAGTCTTGGATGTCTGGTTAATGCTTGCGAAAAGTTAGCAGCCGAACTTGTCGGTAAAAAGCAATATACGACGCAAACATTAGAAGATTGTAAAGTGAATCTTGCGCTTTTCACCGAGTATGCAAAAGTAAAAAATTATGCTGATGCATACGAGCCATGGATGAACGTTTACACAGAATGTCCTTCTTTGTCAAAAAACATTTATTCTCTTGGGGTTAGAATCCTTGAGTGGAAAATTAAACAAGCGACAACTCAAGAAGAATTCAAAGCCACATTCGATCAATTGATGAAATTGTATGACGATCGTATCCAATATTTTGGCAATGATTCCAAAAAACCAACTCCTGCAATTTTAGAAGATAAAGCTTCAAAATACAACGAATATTTTCCAAATGGTGAATAATATCTTGAAAAATAAATCACTAGTGTCCACTAAAAAAATAAAAAAAGCTCTTTGACTTATTGAAAATTAGTTATTTACAACGATTTTTTGACCGAACCGATTTGATTTTGTAAATTCGCAGTAAAAATATTAACTGCTTATGAATCAAGACAA
>JAFTSS010000025.1 GCA_017467185.1 Paludibacteraceae bacterium
ACCGACAGCATTGTTACCGCATGGGATACATTCAACCGGGAAAATCCGGGAATATGCAGGCTTTATAAAAAGGATGGAAAGGACGTTTATTCCATTCCGGAGGATTTTAAGGAATGGGGAATTTATTTCGCCGAGCGGCGTGAAGAATAAAAGGCATGGTGATATTTTTAATCATGTCACCATTATGAATTATGAATTGCATAAAGTGCTGCGCCATAGGCACCCATGAGTTCGGGAATGTTGGAGAAAGAGACATCGCAACCAGTGAGTAGTTCCATTGCGCGGACTATACTAAGGTTGCGGAATGTGCCGCCTTGTACAACTATATGATTGCCTAATTCGCTGATATTGCGTAGTTTCATTACTTTGAATAGGCAGTTTTTAATTACCGAATAACTAAATCCGGCTGCAATATCGTCGACTGAAGCACCTTCGCGCATAGCTTGTTTTACCTTTGAATTCATAAAGACAGTGCACCGAGTACCAAGGTCGTAGGGATGATGCGCAAAGCAAGCCATGCGAGCAAATTCGGCAACGGGGTAGTTGAGCATATTAGCAAACGTTTCGATAAACGAGCCACAGCCAGACGAGCAAGCTTCGTTGATTTCGATGCGACGAATAGAGCCATTTTCGACAAAAATAGCTTTCATGTCTTGTCCGCCGATGTCGAGCACGAAAGAGACCGCAGGGTTAACCGCTTTAGCTGCAGAGAAGTGAGCCATAGTTTCCACAATGCCGTAGTCGAGATTAAATGCAGTTTTGAGAAGATTTTCGCCATAACCAGTGGCGCAACTGCGGCGAATTATGATATTTTCGGGGTGTTTGACCGATTGACGCATTTGTTGCATAGCATTATAGAAGGCATTGAACGAGTCGCCCTCGTTGCGGCGATAGTAGGAATAGGCGATTTTACCTTCTTTGTTTAGTAGAATAATTTTGGTTGTAGTAGAGCCAGAATCAACGCCGAGATAATACTCTGTAGGTTCTGAGTCAATGAGTTCGGATGTGGTTATGTTGTGAATGGTTTTGTTTTTTAGCCAGTTGTTGAAGTCTGGTTCGTCAGAAAAAAGCGGTTGCAGTTGGTTTGCGTAGTTGAGAGTTAGCTCTTCGTCGGCATATCGCAATAAGTATATCAGTTTGCCAATGCGAGTAGATTTTTGACATTCTGTTTTAGCCAATAGTGCGCATCCTAATGCAGGGATTATTTGAGCATTGTCGGGTAATATGCAGTCGGAATCCTCTAATTGTAGTAGTCGTTGAAAATGCTTTTTAAGTTCTGGTAGATATGCGAAAGGTCCTCCACAAAAGAAGAGTTTAGGTTTAATTTCCATACCGCGAGAAAGCGATGTAATAACTTGCATAGCTACAGCATTAAACATAGAAGCAGCAATGTCGGCACGCGATACATTTCGGGCTAAAAGATTTTGTATGTCTGTTTTTGAGAATACTCCACAACGTGATGCAATAGGGTAGATAGTTGTAGCTTTTTCGGCAAGAGAATTTAGCTCAGCAGTATCAACGCCGAGTAGTGTGGCAGTTTGGTCGATGAAGGCACCTGTACCGCCTGCACATGAGCCATTCATGCGAATATCAGGTACTTTACCTTCGTTAAAGAAAATCATTTTGCTATCTTCGCCACCCATGTCGATGAAAGTGTGTACATTGGGATAGTTTTGTTTTACGACCTCAGCAGCAGCCACAACTTCTTGAGCAAAATTAAAGCCTAATCGTTCGGCATAACCCATGCCTACCGAGCCAGTAATCATAACCCGTAAACGGCATGTGCCAAGCTGATTATACATAGCTCCAATGATAGTGCGAGCCGTATGTCGTATATTAGCATTGTGGCGACGATAATCGCTAAATATCAAATTGTTGTTGTCGTCGATAATAGCTACTTTCATTGTAGTAGAACCAATATCCACGCCAAGGTTATAAGTGTTAATAGTTTTTTTATTAGGCATATTTAATAGACTTATTAAAGATGGTGCAAAGATACATAAATTACTGAATATTACAAGGTTTAAAAAATATAAACATTCGTAAATAATGTTTTAATAAAAACTCATAAGTTTATTAAATAAAAAATCCACCAAGATAAAATCGAGGTGGATAAATATTTGTTTAGTCAAATAACTATTTATTTTCCAAATCTTTCGGCAAAAAATGTGCGAAAAGCCTTTACGGCATTTTTGGGGTTACTCTTTATAAGAGCTTGAAATCCAAATTCCATAGCTAAAAATGAGGCAATATAATATAGTGTTGCCCATAACCATTCTATACCATTATAGTCATATTCGCGACCGATAACAACGATACCCCAAATTCCGAATGCAGCCATACCTATTGCAGTCCACCAACCAGGTGTAAGTCCTTTTAAACGAAAAAGTATAATACCCATATTGTGAACATATCCTTCAAAAATAGCAAGGATAATTACACCGAAAGTGAGCCATAACTGTTGAGGAAAAAGAATTGCGAGTGAAAAAATAGTAGTGATATAAATAGCTTGAGCCAAATGGGTTAGTCCTGGTGTTAGTGCTTTGTAATCAATTTTTAGGAGACGTCCAGCCATTAATTCAAGGAACCGATCCTTGTAGCTTTCCTCATATTCATGCAGAATAAGGAAGGCGTACAGAGCTAATGCGATTTTTTGAACTAATTCAAGATTAGACCAATTAAGTGCAGCCCATATAGCCCAACCTAAGAAACATAATGTCATTATGTGTATGTTATGTTTCAATAGAAATAAACCAAAATTTTTCATAATTATTTATTATAAGTTAATATGTTGCAAAGTTAAATAATAAATTGTAAATAACAAAGTTTAATAATTAAAAATAAATATAAATATTATTTTAATAAAAATTAACAAATTAATTAAATAAAAAGGCCGTATCAATTGATACAGCCTTTTAGAGAGTTATGTATTGGTAAGGATTAGTCTTCCAATTTGTGGATAACGAGACCTGAACGGAGTTTAGGTTCGAACCAAGTAGTTTTTGGAGGCATAATGTTGCCAGTGTCGGCGATGTCGATGATTTGTTGCATTGTAACAGGATAGAGAGCAAGAGCAACTTTCATTTCGCCATTGTCAACGCGACGTTTGAGTTCGCCAAGACCACGGATACCGCCAACGAAGTCGATACGTTTATCAGAACGGAGGTCTTTGATACCGAGTACTTTGTCGAGGATGAGGTTAGAAGAGATAGTTACGTCGAGAACACCGATTGGGTCTTTGTCGTCGTAAGTACCTTCTTTAGCTGTGAGAGAATACCATTTGCCACCAAGGTAAAGGCTGAAGTTGTGAAGTTTAGCAGGAGTGTAGATGTCAGCACCTTTTTCTTCAACGATGAAGTTTTCGGCAACAGCAGCGAGGAATTGTTCTTCAGTGAGGCCGTTCAAATCTTTCACTACGCGGTTGTAGTCGATGATGTTGAGTTGGTTGTCAGGGAAGCAAACAGCGAGGAAGTAGTTGTATTCTTCGTCGCCACGGTGGTTAGGGTTGTTGCGGCGTTTTTCGTCACCTACGAGTGCAGCAGCAGCAGAACGGTGGTGGCCGTCAGCGATATAGAATGCTGGGAGTTCGGCAAAGAGTTCAGTGATGCGAGCGATAGTAGCGTCGTCGTCGATTACCCAGAAGTGGTGGCCGAAACCGTCAGGAGCAACGAAATCGTATTCAGGAGCATTAGCTACAGTTTTAGCAACGATAGCGTCAACTTCGTCGATGTGAGGATAAGCGAAGAATACAGGTTCAACGTTAGCATTATTGATGCGGACGTGTTTCATGCGGTCTTCTTCTTTATCGCGACGAGTAAGCTCGTGTTTTTTGATTTTGCCAGTCATATAGTCGTCAACGTAAGCACCTACGCAAAGACCATATTGAGTTTTGCCATTCATTGTTTGAGCGTAAACATAGTAGCACTCTTTTTTGTCTTGAACGAGCCATCCGCGGTCTTGCCAGAGTTGGAAGTTTTCTGCAGCTTTGTCGTACACTTTAGGTTCGTGTTCATCAGTACCAACTGGGAAGTTGATTTCAGGTTTGATGATGTAGTAAAGTGATTTTTCGTTGCCTTCAGCTTCTTTGCGAGCTTCGTCAGAGTTAAGTACGTCGTAAGGACGTGATGCTACTTGTTCAACAAGGTTTTTTGGAGGGCGTACGCCCTTGAAAGGTTTAATAATAGCCATTTTTTTAGATTTTTAGTCGCGAGTAGCGAGTAGCGAGACTACTCAATATCGCTCGGTGGTTAGTATTAGTTTTTTTAATTTGATATGTCGGATAAGAATTTGATACGTACGAGGCGAACTTCTTCTTCAGAGTAGTCGTCTTCGCCGAGTTCGCGGAGAGCGGTCTCTACGTCGTCAGATTCAGAATCGTTTTTGAAGTAGTCGAATATTTCGTCGATGACTTCTTGATCCATTACTTCTTCTAGGAAGTAGTCGATATTGATCTTAGTGCCTGAATAGACGATAGCGTCGATTTCTTTTAATAGGTCGAAGAAATCCATGCCTTTAGATTCAGCCAAGTCGTCGAGCGCTACTTTGCGGTCGATGGCTTGTATTATTTCGATTTTGAGTTTAGATTTATTGGCGATAGTTCGAACGCGTAGGTCTTCAGGGCGTTCGATATCGTTGTCGCGTACGTGTTTGCGAATAAGGTCAACAAAAGCTTGGGCGTATTTTTTCTCTACTTTACCTGAGCCTACACCTGGAATGTTTTGAAGTTCTTCGAGGTTGATAGGGTAGGTTGTAGCCATAGCTTCGAGCGATGGGTCTTGAAAGATAACGTATGGAGGAAGGTTTTCTTCTTTAGATATTTTCTTGCGAAGGTCTTTGAGCATGCCAAATAGGGCAGGGTCAACAGCGCAAGAACCGCCCGACATTTGCGGAGCCTCTTCAGGTTCGTCGTTGAAATCGTTGTCTTTACTGATTTTGAAAGACGAAGGTTTAGCTAAGAATTTTTTGCCAAGAGAAGTAACTTTAAGTACGCCATAGTTTTCGATTTCTTTTTCGATGTATTTATTAATCATAGCTTGGCGTATAACGGCAGGCAAAAGTTCTTTTTCTTCGTCAGAAGTAGAGTCGAATAATTCGAGTTCTGTAAGGTTGTATGCTTTGACATCGGCACTCTCTTTACCTGTCAAAACATCGATAATCACATCGCTTTTGAATTTTTCTTTAGTAGCGATAATGACTTCAATTACTGCGCATAAAAGGTCTTGAGCTTCCACTTTTTTCTTAGGGTTTAAACAGTTATCACAATTACCACAGTTTTCGTCGGCATAATTTTCACCGAAGTAGTGAAGTAATAATCTACGTCGGCACATAGTAGATTCGGCGTATGCTGCGGTTTCGGCAATTAGTTGTTTGCCAATTTCTTGTTCACTGACGGGTTTGTCTTGTGTGAATTTTTCGAGTTTTTGTAGGTCTTTCTGGTTATAGAAAGCTATACATCTGCCTTCGCCTCCATCGCGTCCCGCGCGACCGGTTTCTTGGTAGTAGCCTTCGAGAGATTTAGGTATGTCGTAGTGTATCACATAGCGCACATCGGGTTTGTCAATTCCCATACCGAAGGCGATTGTAGCAACGATGACATCAACCTCTTCCATGAGGAATTTGTCTTGATTTTCGCTACGTATGGCGCTATCCATCCCAGCATGGTATGCAAGTGCCGAGATGTCGTTAAGGCGCAGAGTTTCGGCGAGGTCTTCGACTTTTTTGCGACTAAGGCAATATATGATACCTGATTTTCCAGGGTTATTTTTAATGAATTTAATAATATCTTTTTCTACGTTGTCGGTTTTTTGGCGAACTTCGTAGTATAGATTTTGGCGGTTAAAAGAAGATTTGAACGTAGTTGCTTCGGACATACCGAGGGTTTTCTGTATGTCGAGTTGTACTTTTGGTGTAGCAGTTGCGGTGAGAGCAATGACTGGTGCTACGCCAATTTTTTCGATTATAGGTTTGATGCGACGATATTCAGGTCGGAAATCGTGTCCCCATTCAGAGATACAATGAGCTTCGTCGATTGCGTAGAAAGAGATCTTGTTGTTACGAAGAAATTCTATATTTTCATCTTTGTTGAGAGATTCAGGCGCGACGTAAAGTATTTTTGTTTTACCATTACGTATATCATTTTTTACTTCTTCGATTGCGGCTTTATTTAGAGATGAATTAAGAAAGTGGGCAATAGAGTCGTCGTTGGCAAACCGGCGCATAGCATCCACTTGGTTTTTCATTAAGGCTATGAGAGGAGATATAACCACAGCAGTGCCTTCCATTATGAGGGCAGGCAATTGGTAGCAAAGAGATTTGCCACCACCTGTAGGCATAAGAACGAAAGTGTCGTGCCCATCAAGTACGTTTTGGATTATTGCCTCTTGTTGTCCTTTGAATTTATCGAATCCAAAGTGAGTTTTAAGAGCCGTGATTAATTCTGTCTTTTTTGCCATATTTTTTAGATTTTAGATATTAGTCACGAGATTTAAGATTGATACTGCATCAAACGTCTTAGGTTCTGTGTCCCGTATCTCGTGTCTCATATCTTTACAAGATCGAATTCAAAGACAAATTTATAATGAATTATTGATTTATGCAAAAAAAAAGTGAGTTTTTTTTGAATATTTTTTTATTTGGTTGATTTGTAGATTGTTATGTTGGAAGATAGGAGTGGTTCGTTGTTATATAATATTGTGTTGTGAGGATAAAATATTTTTTGTACCTTTGCGTTCTAAATAAGCTTGATGTAAAAAGTCTCTATTTTTCTTTTTTTGAATGAATAATTATCGTATATATTTGTTGGTAGTGGGAATGTTAGTATCGGCACTGATGTTTGGTCAGTTTCGAGGCTTGCCTACGTCTGTAGCAAAAAAAGATACGGTTAAGCGAGAGATTAAGACATGGACAGTTGATGATATATATGGATTGGCTGATACGGTGGTGATAGATTCGTTGATTACGAGTTATCAGGATAATCAGCCAGTGAACAATTATAGTATAGCCAATTCGTGGAATGGCAATTTAGGTTCGCCATTGGAGTCGAAGATATATTTTGATCGTCGAGTATCGTCGCGAGAAGATATGTTTGAGCGGGCGTATGCGCCATATTTGATTAAGCCGTCAGATGTGCGATATTATAATACGAAACAACCATTTTCGCAAATGGTATATCGGTCGGCATATCCGATTCAGAATGAGGAGGATTATTTTAAGATTATGCTCACGATGAATGCCAATAAGTATGTTAATGTGGGAGGATTATGTAATTTGATTTATGGTAGAGGACAGTATCTGTATCAGTCGTCGAATATGTTGAATGGTGGTTTTTGGACAACATATACAGGAAAAAATTATGAGATAGTATCGTCAGTGATGTTTAATTCGTTCAAGAATAGAGAGAATGGAGGTATTACAGATAATCGTTATATAACTGATCCGCAGTCAATTATAGGTGCCTCTTCGATACAAGCACGGAATATACCTGTAAATATGACGAATTCGCAATCGGCATATCGCAATTTCAATTATTTTTTCAATCATCGTTATAGGATAGGTAGAGAGGTGGAGCGACGAGTAAAGGTTGATTCTTTATTAACTGATACGTTGATTATGGATTCAACGTATATTGAATATGAACCAATTATGACATTTACGCATACATTTCATGCTGAGGATGTAGTGCGTAAGTATGTAGATGAGAGTATGCCTGGAGGGTTTTATGATAATAATTTCTTTTCAGATGTATATACTAAAGATTCTACTGCATATTGGACAATAGCGAATACGTTTGCGGTAACGTTGGAGGAGAAATTTAACCGATTGATGCGTTTTGGATTATCAGCGTATGTTAAGTATGACATTCGTCACTATGGTATGGGTATAAAGAATAGAGAAGACACGTTGCGATTTGATAATTCATATTCACATAATTTGATATTTGGTGCTAATTTGTTTAAGCGTGAAGGCAAGTGGATTAAATATGATGTAGGGGGTAGGATATATTTGGTAGGTCCTCATATAGGGGAGTTTGACCTTGATGGGCGATTTGATTTTGATTTTAACATTGGTCGAGAGCCGTTGTCAATTATGGCTATGGCGGGATTCCGCAATTATTCGGAGTATCATCAGTATAAGTATTATGAGAGTAACCACTTTAAGTGGAGCGATTTAGATTTCAATAATTCGTTGGCATTAGATATAAAAGGGCGTATAGGTTTGCCAAAACGCAATATTTCGGTTGGTGTTCAGTTTCAAAATCTCACCAATTATGTATATTTGAACGAGCAGTGTATGCCAACACAGCATGATGGTAATGTTCAAATTTTGGCAGTAGATTTGTTGGCGAAGTTGCGCGCATGGCGTTTTCATTTAGATGTTCAGGCAGTATATCAGTTGACGGGAAATAAAGATGTGTTGCCTTTGCCTGATGTGGCGTTGTATGGAAACTTTTATTATAAAGATAAGTTTTTCAAAGTGTTGACAGTTCAGATAGGTGCTTCGGTACGTTATCATACTGAGTATTATGGCAATGCCTATATGCCAGCATTGGGGCAATTTTATTTGCAGAAAGAAGTGTTAATTGGTAATTATCCTGAGATGAATGTATATGCTAATTTTCATTTGAAGACAGTACGATTCTTTGTGCAGTATTACCATTTGAATAAAGGTTTATTTGGCGGTACTAATTATTTGTCAATGCCAAACTATCCGATAAATCCAGGTACTTTTCAATTTGGTTTGAGTTGGAATTTTTGGGAATAGTGAGAGCAATCGACTAAAAGCGAAGCTTGTTAATAATTTTTGCGATAGCAAAAATTTATAAAATAAAACAAATGGCGGTATCAAATTTATTTGAATATCGCCATTTGTTTTATTTGTAAGTAATTTGTGGTAACAAATTGTTTGACAAATGTAGCTAGTGTTTTGATTGTCGAGTGCCCCAAAAGTCACGACAGATAGGGAGTATAACGTTAAAATTATTTGTTTTTGATATGGCAGATGGTAGTATAGGGGCAATATTTGCAGGCTTTCTCGGGGGTGGAGTTTTCGGTTGGAGCGAATGGGTGGTTAGGGTTGTAGATATTGTGTAAGAGTTTGTGTACGAGCCATTCGAATGGGGCACTGATTTGTTGGTAGTCGGTGATTTGGATTTTTGTTGAGTCTTTGGTATTGATGGTGTTTAGGTCGATGTCTAATGGTGGTAGTGTGTCGGTTAGTAGTTCGTTTGGTACGTTGAGGGTGATTGTGGTGAGTTCGCCGTTTTGTGATTTTATTGAGTACATTTTGTATAGTGTTGGCATCATTGTAGTTGTGCCAAAGCGTAGTTTGTAGAGGTAGCAGTAGAGTAGGATTTGGAATAGTTCGTGGTATGCGCTTTCGTGTGATGTTACGAGGTCGATGATGTTGATGTCAGCTTTTGTTTTGCTTGTTGTGGTTTTGTAGTCGATGATGTTGGTTGTATGTTGTGTGTTGTCGATGCGGTCGATGTAGGCGAGGAAGTTGATGCCATTGATTTGGGTGCGAATTTCTTCTTCGGAGCGTACGTTGTTGAATTCTTGGGTTTTGTGTCGTTTTATGTCGAAAGCGATGGTGTCTGCTATAAATCGACATGTTAGGTTGAATATTAGAGAGTTAAATCCTGCGATAGCGATTTGTTTGCGCGATTCGGTGCTCTCTTTTTCGAAGGCGAGGGCTACGAGTTGGTTTGTTTCTTGTTTTGTTAATTTTTTAGGGGTGGTATGAGTAATGTAGTATTGTTCCATCGCACGGTGGTAGATGCGACCGAGCAGTCCTGCTTCGCCTAATTCGTTGATTTCGTTAGGTGTTTTGATGCCTGCTATGGTGCTGAAGTAAAAGCGTAGAGGGCAGGCTATGTAGTCTTTTAGGCGACTAGCAGAGAGAGAGGTGTCAGGAGTGGTTTTGTAGGCGTTGAGTTTGTTGATGATTTCGGGTGTTTTGTGGATTGTGATAGTGTTGTTTTCGGTTGATGTGTTACTAATTGGTAGGGTGTAGTTGTATTGTTGCATTGGTGCATTGAGTAGGTATTTCATTTGATAGAAATAGCGTGATATTTCGTTTTGTGCACCTTCGTTGCGTGAGTCGTAAATGAGATGTATGTTTTGTGTGTGATAGAGTGTGCGATAGAAGTTATAGGCTTGAATGGAGTCGCTTACTTCGTGAGTTGGTAGATTATAGGCACGACGTAGGTTGTAAGGTATTATTGAGTTAACGGATTTGTTGCCAGGTATTTTTGAGTCATTGAAGCCGACGAGTATAATGTTGTCGAAGTCAAGAAGACGGCTTTCGAGTAGTCCCATTATTTGCAAGCCTTCTACTGGTTCGCCTTTGAATTGTACTTTAAGTGAAGAGGTTAGTCGTGATATTAGAAGGCGTAATAAGTTTGGTGTTAGGAGTGAGGAATTAGTAGTTAGGAGTTTGTTGAGTTGATTAAGTACTTGGCTATATTGATAGAGGAATTCGTTGTCAGTTGAAATTTGAAATTTGAAATTTGGGATATGATATTATTTAAATAATTTAATAGTTCTTTGGTTATGGTGTGGGGTGTGAAGAGGGTGATGAAGAATTGTTTTTCTTCGTCGGTTGTGTTGAGTTGGTTAATGATGTTGTGAAGTTCTGCTGCTGTGATACGGATGTAGTTGGCTCGAGTGATTTGGTCGATGATTTTGGCAGATGTAGAAGCAAAAAGATTTTGTATGTTAGAGTGTGAAAGTATGCTGAGTAGTGGTTTGTGGTAGAATTGAGGCTCTCCTTGTTTATTGAGAGTAAGTTCGGTTTGTAGTGTAAGAATATGGTTTACGAGTGTGGCAATAGGCGTGATTGATAGAGGATAGCCCATTGTGATGTTGATTTTTTCTATCTCCTTAGGCAGTTGTTGAATTAACGACGGCATTAGAGATTCGTCAGCGAGGAGTATGGCTGTGGAGTTAGAAGTTAGGAGTGAGGAGTTAGAAGTTAGGAGTGAGCAAGCGATGCTTATTTGATTAGACGATGATGGGGTGCTATGGAGCGAGATGTTAGGTGTGTGATGTTCGGTAGGTTGGGTGTAAGGGTAGCGAGAAGGGAATTCTTTTAGGTTACGTTGATAGTATTTGGCTACGGTGTTAGCGAATGGCGATGGTGAATTGAAACAAGTAGGGTAGTCGAAATAGAAATCGGCTATACCTAATTGTTGAAAATGTTTGAATATTTGATATTCGCTGGTGGTTAGTGAGTTGAAACCGATGAAAATTATAGAGTGTGGAATGTCTCGTGTCTCGTATCTCGTGTCTTGTATCTGATTTATAGCTGTGCGGTAGATAAGACCATCGTAGCCGATGCCTTTGGCTATAAGAGTTTCGGTGAAGTGGGTGTATATGTCGTGGAGGTTATCCCAAAGAGATATGAACTGATTGTTGAAACTGAGAGTTTCGTTTTTATTGTTTTTTATGTTTATGTTATGCCAAAAGGCATTGAGTACTTGAATTTGTTCTTCGGATAGGAATTGCGATTGGTCGTTTAGATTTTTTAGGTCGGAAATGTTGCTAAACAACATTTTGGTGTCAATCAGATATTTATCTATTTCGTTGAAGTCGCCGAGTAGTGTAGTGCCAAAAGGCACGAAAGCGTCGATTGACTCTATTTCGTCGGTGTGTTGAGAGCGCACATGCACGTATGATTCGTATAGAGTAAATAGCAATTCTACATCGTTTGCTTTGTGAAGAGGTGACAGGGTCGCAGCAAACGAATTGATGTCGGTGATTTCGGGCGCAAAAACAGCTTTTTGGGTTAAAGCAAGTAACTCTTTTCTGAAAAACAATCCAGCGCGACGATTAGGGAAGACAAAAAGAAGTTGAGCCGTAGGGGTCAACTTCTCTGCATATATTTTTGCTATTTGTTGTAAGAACTTCATAATAATTAGGAATGAGGAGTGAGGAATTAATTATCAATTTGATGAGGTGTGCCGATGCAAGCGTTTGGGTAAGGAATTTGGAGTATGCGACAGAGGGTGGCGCATAGGTCTTCTATGGTAATATCACTTTTAGTACGTTTAATCTCTTTACTCCAAATTGCAATAGGTGTATATGGCTGAGTTATAGATGGGTATAGTGTACGTTGTAGTTTTTCGTCATATTCGACCCAACCTGGAAGTAGGGTAAATACTACGTCACCAGACCTATTTTTATAATGTGAATTACGCATGCGTGAAGGCATATCGTTAGGCAGACTTGCAGCGGTTTGTATTTGATAGGCAGGTATTGCTGTGTGTACGCCTGAAAATTCCAACATAAATTGCGCCACATAGTCCTGTATTTCAGTCATTTTTATGTTTTCGTCTTCGATGAGAGATTTGTTTAGACTGATATTTTTGTCGTAATAACCCGACACCCATCTGCCTTGACCATATATTGCCATGAGGTAAGAGTTAAGCAGAGCCATAGCTCGGCGCGAATTGAATGTGCCAGATGGCAATCGTGGGTTGTTTTGAGGGGTTAGAGTAGGGTTGTTGTGAGGAGCAGTGAGAACTATGAGTGAATTTTCTAATCCAACTGATATTTCTATAATATCAAGTAATGATTTAATATTGCGGTCAAGCCGAGTGATTAAGTCTTCATTTTCAGCGCATAAAGTGTATGTGTCGAATGGCGAATGAGCATTGAATTCAATGCAAAGCAAGTCAGTAGCATCGTCGGTGCCTAGTTGTTCATCTCGGATAGCACGTGTAGCTAATTCCTTGATAATGTCGTTGATAAATGGCGATTGTCGAAACTTTTTCATAAAATCGTAGTTGTCATCGCCATCGGTGAAATTGATAAAAGTAGGTTTTTCGCCGTTCAAGTACGAGCCATTAGGGGCGTATTGGTATGATGGTAGAGAGAACATAGGTTGCCAATCGTTGGCGCATGTGGTGCGCATCAAGCCTTCGCGATTGATTTTTTCAGCCCAACGAGGCAATCCTTTGTCGTAGAAAGTAGAGGTGCAGATGCTTGCATTAGCGTTGTCGAACCATATAGCACCATCAGCCAAATGTCCGCCGAGCATTATAGCAGATTCGGCTGTTAGACCGATAGCATATACTTTTGATTGAGGATTATTCAATTTGATTTGGTCGGCGAGGGTAGTTGCTTGCAATAATCGTGGCGAGACCATATTTTTAGTGTTAATGCCTTCGTAGCGAGCATCTTCGATGCATGATACCACATTGTCGTCGATGAGTGAATAGAATTTACTTGCAACAATTCCGTGATAATGAGGTGTAGAACCAGTCATCATCGAGGCATAATCAGTGGTTGCTCCAGTTACCATATACGAACAAGTGGCGTTTGGATTATAAACACCACTTATCAATCTGCGCATTCCATTAGGTTCTAGCATTTTGCTGAAAGCTTCGATTTCGTAATTATCCAATCCATCAACCGAAATTATCACTGTTAGGCGTGGTGCCGAGCGAGTAATTTGTGCGAATGCAACCGACATAGTTGTGTTGCATATCAGTAATATTACAATAAATATGTATTTTATAAATTTCATTTTTTATGTGTTCTGTGTAATAATTTTTTGCCTTTACGTTTGTAGGTATATACGATGGTACAACAGATAGTTAAGAGTAGTACCCATATAGAGAATATTTGTGCAGTAGTGCTTTGTATACTTATTACCAATAAAATCAAAAATATTATAGATAGTATAAGAGAAGTTATTGATAATATAAACTTTGTCATGCGGAGCGATTTTTTGTGTATGAATAGTAGTATAGCAAGTATGATATTCAGAGGATTACACCACAGAATATTCATGTTGTCATCTACTAGTGGGTGATGCGAGAAGAACCAAAGGTAGCAGATTACCATACCCACTAATCCCGATGTAAATAAAATTAATTGAGTGAAATAAGGCACATAACGTTTCTTTTTATAAGTATAAAATCCGCAAAGCAGTGCCAATAATAGAGGTATGATTATTGAGATATAATATATAAATTGGTTAATTTCAAGGTTTTTACGTTCGGCATTGTGCATTACTTCTTGTTGTTTCACAATAGGATTTAGTCCGTCTTTTGTGATGTATTGGGTGTGGGTCAGAGCATCCATTGTGTACATCGGAAAAGCTACACTTTCTTTGGTTGTAATAAACTTATCGGCATGGCTACCTATTATTAGATTTATACCCGTATTGAGCAACGAACCTATTGGTACATATCTATTGATAATATCGCGATAAGAAGTTTGATGTAAATCGTAATTTAGTGACACTTTATAGTCGTATGCGCTGATAATCAGTTGATATGGACGAGTAGCACAATTGTCGTATATAAAATTGTATCTATATTTACGATTATCGGGATGATAGTTTTTCCATAATTTAGCCCACAGAGTATGCTTTTGTTCAGGTGTTAAATCCAATTCTTGTGCATATACCGATGAGCCACGTTCGATGTATTCACGCATGAAATATCGTGTGCTGAATACTCCCATTTCATAATCTGTGTTTCCCGAAATAAACCTGCCAATAAAATTTGGGGTATCAAAAGAGAAAAGCCCCCAATGAAATACATCATCTATATTGTTTTCAGGGTCATATACTCTTAAACCAGAATGTCCAAAACGAGCATATACAGCATCTCCTGGTTCACAAGTAACAAGGTAAAATTTAGCAGAATCTGATATACCAACTACTTTCATAGCGAGGCATAACACACAATTCACAACGCACAATAAAACAATAATAGCTTTTTTCATCGTAGCCTAATAAATTTTAATTCTCAATTCTCAATTCATATCACTTGTGTAACTTAAGTTTCATGCCTACTTTGGCAGGAGTACCATATTCGAGGTCATTTAGTTTGTATAAAGCTTTGAGTGTTATGCCATATTCTTGTGATATAGAGTGCATACTTTCGCCAGCACGAACTTTGTGAATAGGGGTACGTTTTTTAGTTGTAGCACGTTTTTTTGATAAATATACATAATCATCGCGATAGAGTTCGATTTCTGCCGGTAGATCGTTGTAATACAATAACTTTTTAACGCTGATACCAGTTGCTTTTGATATATTGCTAAAAGAGTCATCTGTCAAAAGTTTATAGCAATGCACACCATTATTCACTATCTCCACATATCCAAACAGATTTTCTTCTGCGAGTGTAGGGTCTGCTTTTTTCTTTTCTTCTCGTTTAGCAGCACCACCAGTTTTTTTGCTACCTTGCGTATCAAATTCATACAATTTGTATGTTTCAATAATATTAATCAGTTTTTGGGGATATTTAGGGTCAGTGGCATAACCTGCTTGCTTCAATCCATGTGCCCATGATTTGTAATCTGTTATTTTGTAGTCAAATAAGAAAGCGTAGCGTTGGCGTTGTAAGAATTTAGCATGGTCGTCATACGATTCTTTTGCTGATTTATAGCAACGGAAACATTCGTTAGGGCGGTCATCATCTCTGCGTGTTGAACGGCCATACCAATCGTTACCACATTTTATACCGAAGTGATTATTACATTCTTTAGCAAGAGAACTTTCGCCTGCACCACTCTCTAAAATGCCCTGAGCTAACGTAATACTTGCTGGAATATGATGTTCATTTTGGCATTGAATAGCAAATTCTGAGTATTTCTCGATATATGCTTCATACTTCGGATTACGCGACTGAGCATTTAATACATTGATTACTAAAATAAAAACTAATAGTGATAATACTTTTTTCATATAATATTGGTTTCTAAATTTACATCTTGCAAATATACAACTTTTTTTTGGGTTGACAATTGAAATTTAATCAAATATTATCAAATTTTTTGCCCCTTTTTAAGCTTCCAACCAGCCTTAAAATGTAAGTAACTCTTCTTTTAAATAATTTCACTAGTGTCCACTAAAAAAATAAAAAAAGCTCTTTGACTTATTGAAAATTAGTTATTTACAACGATTTTTTGACCGAACCGATTTGATTTTGTAAATTCGCAGTAAAAATATTAACTGCTTATGAATCAAGACAAATAT
>JAFTSS010000026.1 GCA_017467185.1 Paludibacteraceae bacterium
AGCAATCCGCATGCTATGATTACTGCTAAGGAAATGAACAATATTTTTTTCATAAGATTATATATTTTTTATGTAACCCCCTCCGCCTTCGGCTCGTTAGGACGCAGCACGCTGCGTCCCTACTGACAGGGGGACAATATGAGGTTTTACCATACTTTTGTGCGTTTTCACCCAAGATAGGAGGACAATATGTATGCGTTTAAACCCCTCCGTCCTGCGGACACCTCCCCTAAAACAGGGGAGGAATATGAAGGTTGCCATACATTTGTGCGTTTTTCCCAGAGACAGGGGGAGAATATTGGGTTTATTATTTTGTTGCGATTTTTTGATTAGATACTGTAGATTCTGTTATGACTTCAAACATATATACATTGTTTTGTGGCAATGTGATATTGTGTTGAGGTGCATTGATATTTGTTTCAGAAACGATCAATTTACCTGTGAGGTCATACACATTTAATGAAATAATATTTTCTGAAGCATATACCATTAATTGACCTTCACCGAAGTTCAAAATTTTTACAGTTTCAATCATTGATTCGTCTAAATCGGTTGGAGTTTCACCGATACGGCGAGAAGTAATATAATAGCGCACCGCTTGATTTTCTTCTACGTTATAGTTGAATATGTCGCCTTCAGCTAATGAAATATAGCGGTCTTCGTAACTATCGTAGAGATATACGAATTGGCTGAGATTATCAATACCACTGAATTCGAATGTAATATCACCCATTTCTTCACCGTCAATTACATTGATAGAAAGTGGAATCATATAAATATCATCTACAGTATTGTAAGCAACCGCTTGACTATCGACAATAGAGTAGATAGCAAAAGGAGTGAGTTCAGGGTCTAACAACAATAGAGGAACATCTTCGCCTACTGAATATTGAGTAGTTGCATTTGATGTTAATTTGATATTTGTTTTGCTTATTTTGTCATTGCGTTTTGCTGTTATAGTTAGCACTTCATCAAATTCTTTAGCACGACGCATAGATGCCTGAGCTTGTTGTGCGACAGAATTATACATCATATTTACTTTAAATGCTACATCTAATGTTTTAGTAGGATTGATTGTTTTCACAAATATTGCCTCTGTTGGTGCAACCAAATAGCTGTCATCACCTTGAACAAACTGCACTTCTAAAACATTATCTATATATGTGTAATAGAACGATTTTTCTATATTTGCATTAGCATCAAAAAATTTACTAATTGACATATCACAAATAAATGGATTACCAACCAAGAAGATTTGTCCTTCATTATCGTTTGTTAAAGTAATAGTAACATCATTTTGGAACGACAATTTTCCTGGATTTGCGCCACGTTCAATAGTCGTTGCAGTAAAATGCAACTCCCCTTCTTGACCATTATTATCATAGTAAAAACAGTATGATGTTGCAGATTTAGGTAGGCGCACATAGTCTTGAGCAATAGTTGTTGTTTTTTTAGAAATAGCATAACCACGACCCACTTGCCAAGGCATATTCAAAGCATTAGTAGGTTCTGACCAAGTAGAGGTTTCGCATTTTACAACATTTTGTTCTGTACCAGCATGTTGTGTTACTGCTACATTGAATGTTTTTTGTCGGAAACTGTTTGCCACACGAGTATCCACGGCCGCTAATTCAGCAAAATCGAAAGTTGCTTTATCGCCCGATTTTGGAATATAAAAATCACCGCTCACTACCCCATTTACAGGAACTGATTTAAGTTCAAATGTACCATCATTGTGTTTAAAAGGCATATCAACACAGACATCTGTATATTCCAAATATTGTTGATTTACCAATTTAGCTCCTTCTGCAAAATAAATTCCATTACATTTATTATAATCTACACCTACATTATATACAAGGTTATCTGTAGCCTCTGCACTCAAACTGTTTTTATCAATAGGCAAAACAACTGTTTTATTTTTAGGAAGAACAACATTTGTTTCAGCCAATGGAATATATGCATTTGCACCAGATTGAGTTTGCCAGTTGGCATCGTTATGCCATTCTCTTGAGCCAGCAACAGGAGACCAAACTACTGTATTTGGCACAACACAAACATCGAAACGGAATGCCTTCAATGGCACATAACTACTACAGAAACTATAGCGTTTGCCTGGTTTCATAACAAAATCAGAAGCAACTGGAGTAAGCGAATAATTTGTGCCTTGTGTAGGATTAGTAATTGTATATACATGAGTGAGATTGGCAGCTTTCACAGCATAATCAGCATCATCGGTTGCATACAAACAAATATCACCAAATCCAGCTAAAGAGTTATAACCACTTGCCAAATAATCCACCTTCATTTCTGGCAAACTATTTTTTACATCACCTTCAGCCACACGCACTACACAATTAGTATTCTTCAACTCCGCAGGACGAGTATAATCAGGATTAAACAACGATGCAGATTCTGCGTTGGTGAATCTATAAATTGTTATTGTTGAATTTTCTCCTATTGATTCAGATATTACATGTAAATAAACATTCATATCAGTACCTCTAAAAACCATATCGGCAGAAGCATACACAGCAGACACTGGAGAAGCAAGATTGATAGTTGACAACAACACTGGAGATGCCAATCCTGTAGTTATATCATAAACTTTAACTCCAACTACTTGATTAGAAGTATTGATATATGGCATAACCATAAAACTCTTTGCACCATAATTAAAATATGATGCATTAGTCAAATTTTTATCATAGATATAATCGGTAGCAGTAAATTGATCTAATTCATTTACAGGAGCAGACGCACCTGTTAAACATTGAAATTCTTTATGTTTAAAACTTGGACCAGTAAAAATCATATTATCCTCACCACGTGGCGACAAAGATAGTTGATATGGAGTATAACCTAATTTTTGAGTCGAAACCAAAGTATTACTACTATTCCCTGATTGAACCATTTGAGTAAAACCTGTCAATCCAACAATAGGTTTACCTTCTGAATCAAGAGCACCAGACAAAGTAATATCACCTGCTCTATTTACATCGAATTTGGCAATACGCATAGAAGAAGTTTCAGTTTTAGCATCTGCCGCTGTTGCATAAATACGACAATTATCTACTGTACCATTAACAGCCATTGACCAGCCAATCATCGCTGTACCTGTTTCTGTTCTAAAATAACAAGCTGTTTCTGAACGAAACCATTTAGTCGGACTAACCTCTAAATTATCCCAACGCCACACACAAAATGCACCACTAACATAACCTTCTCCTATTGTTGCATTAGGCATGTGTGTAAGTACATAGTTACACGCTACAAGTTTACCATCAGACGTACGTGCAATATCAGAAATTTTACGATATACGTTATTCGTTGAATTATCAGCATCAGATATTCCATTTGTAGAAAGATACCTATCAGCCTGTTTATCGATAGTAAAAAGCTTTAAATGCGCAAAATTTTTATTCTGAGCATCAGCAAAATTCGATAATACAACAGTTGTATCACCAAACTGAATAATTCGCTTTACTACACCTGTTATAGTGCCAGTATAACTACCCGACCCTTCAAAAACTAACGTCGCAGGCATTTTAGATTTTGGAAATGGGTCAACGTAATAATTATCGGCAAAACCACTCAAAATAACTGATAGAAATAACAAAAACAGAGCAAATCTTTTCATAATTGATATTTATTTTTCTATATTTATACCCTAATACACAACAAGTTGCAAAGTTACAAAAAAAATATTAAATAACAGTTAAAAAAAAATATATTTTTATATATAACGAACTATTCTTTCTACTTTGTACTATTAAAATCTATTTGTGAAATTTGTGGGCAAATAAAAAAAGGTGTGTCAAAATAAGTTTTGACACACCTTTTATATTATTACAAATAAAAATATTAAAAACGACGACGAATGCAAATATATCCTACAGCACAAAGCAAAAATCCCCAAACGACATCTGTAGCAGGAACCTTACCAGGTTCTTTACCATCACCATAAGTTCCTTCTTCAGCCACTTTTTGCATATTACCTATCTCGATAACATCATTATCGGCAAAAGCTTCTGTAACTTGTGTTCTAGCCGAGTATGCATCAATTGTCATTGGACGATTATATGTTACATTTTGTGTAGCTACAGCATCAACACCTGTACGAGTATAACCATTCCAAGTATTATTTTGCAATGTAACTTGTGGCATAGAAGAAACACGTTCTGCCCCATTCACAATAGAGACACGACGAGATTGTTCTGCACGTTGAGAATAGTTATAATCTACTTTTTTCACTTGAATATTGCGTTTTTGCAAGTGATTTCCATACTTATTTATATCAATATCATTAGAAAAAAGCGTAGAATTGGCATTTTCTACAACATAATCATTAGCAAAAGGAGTCGCAGTAACTGTAAAACCAACAAGTATAACTGCCACTACCACAACGACTTTTAATAAATTAGTTTTCATTTTACCTATCATACATAAAAAACGGTGCAAATTTAGCATTTTTTATTGAAAATAACAAATATTTTTTCAAAAAAAATAGAATAATCAATAAATTTGATAGTTATTCTACAAAAAAAATACAAGATAATCAAAAGAATGATTATCTTGTAAGAGTGGAGCTGACGGGAGTCGAACCCGTGTCCGAACGAGGAAGCAATACGCTTTCTACATGCTTATCTTCGCCTTGATTTTCGAACGACAGCAAGACCGAAGCCACCAACTGCCGCCTTATCTGCTAAAATCTCATCAGCAATGCACAGCCACTACTGACCAGCCCCGAATTTATAGCACCTCTGAACCAGACCGCCTCGGCGCGATGGCATCTGAGAGATGTCTTGTTTCAGCACCTTGTGCCGAAATTAAGCTAATCTACTATACTTCGATTAAGCAGCAAGAGCGTAAGAATTTTCGCCAATTATAGTTTACCTGCTATGATTAAAGTGCTTAACAGACAATGCACTGCATGCTTACATACCTCTTCTACCCGCCGTCAAAACCAAACAGCCCCTTTTTTCAATGCACAATTCACAATGCACAATGCACAATGCACAATTCACAATGCATAATGCACAATTAACCAATCGGAATTAACACCTTCATCAATTATGAATTATGAATTATGCATTATGAATTATTATTTAGCGTAGCTTACAGAACGAGTTTCACGGATTACAGTGATTTTTACTTGTCCTGGATATGTCATTTCGTCTTGGATTTTCTTAGCAATGTCGTAAGAGAGTGTCTCTACTGTCTTATCATCGACTTTGTCGGCACCTACGATTACGCGGAGTTCGCGACCTGCTTGAATTGCGTATGTTTTAACAACACCTGGATAAGAAAGTGCAAGATTTTCAAGATCGTTGAGACGTTTGATATATGCTTCTACGATTTCTCGACGTGCACCTGGACGTGCACCTGAAATAGCGTCACAAACTTGTACGATTGGAGCAAGGAGTGATGTCATTTCTACTTCGTCGTGGTGAGCACCAATAGCGTTGCAAACATCTGGTTTCTCTTTGTATTTCTCAGCAAGATTCATACCAAGAATTGCGTGTGGAAGTTCTGGTTGGTCATCAGGCACCTTACCAATGTCGTGAAGGAGACCAGCACGTTTTGCTTTTTGTGGATTCAAACCAAGTTCTGCCGCCATAATAGCACAGAGATTAGCTGTTTCACGTGCGTGTTGGAGTAGGTTTTGTCCGTAAGATGAACGATATTTCATTTTACCTACGAGGCGAATGAGTTCAGGGTGAAGTCCGTGAATACCAAGGTCAATTGTTGTACGTTTACCGATTTCAACGATTTCTTCTTCGACTTGTTTGCGTGTTTTGGCTACGACTTCTTCGATACGAGCTGGGTGAATACGACCATCGACTACAAGTTGGTGAAGAGCAAGACGAGCAATCTCGCGACGTACTGGGTCGAAACCTGAGAGTACGATTGCTTCTGGGGTGTCGTCAACAATGATTTCTACACCAGTAGCTGCTTCGAGAGCACGAATATTGCGACCTTCACGACCAATGATACGACCTTTTACTTCATCGCTTTCTATATTAAATACGGTAACTGAGTTTTCGATAGCAGTTTCGGTTGCTACACGTTGGATAGTTTGAACGATGATGCGTTTAGCCTCTTTGTTTGCTGTAAGTTTGGCGTCTTCCATCATTTCGTTGACATACGCCATAGCCTCAGTTTTAGCCTCATCTTTGATAGAATCAATGAGTTGAGTTTTAGCCTCTTCAACTGATAAACCTGCAATAGTTGCCAATTTTTCAGTTGCTTCGACATTGAGTTTATCTAACTCAGTTTGCTTAGCATCAACAAGAGTGAGTTGTTTTTCAAGATTTTCGCGAATAGCATCAATTTCGCTATTTTTGCGATCAAGTTCTTTTTGTTTTTGGTTTACTTGTTGTTCTTTTTGTTGAGCGCGATTTTCGATTTGTTGGGCACGATTCTCTGATTGTTGTATTTTTGAGTTTCGTTCTGCCACCTCTTTTTCGAATTCGGCTTTCATGTTAAGAAATTTTTCTTTTGCCTCAAGGAGTTTATTTCGTTTTACAGCCTCTCCTTGATCTTCTGCTTCTTTGAGTTTGCGAGTTACTTTAGCTTTCATAGCGGCATTTACTCCGAAATAGCCACATACGCCACCGATAAGTAAACCTACAACTGCAAGAATAATTGAAATTGCCATAGTTATTAGTTATTAGTTATTAGTGATTAGTGATTAGTGATTAGTGAGCTATAGATACTATAGATACTATAGATACTATAGATACTATAGATACTATAGATGCTATAGATACTATAGATACCATAGATGCTATAGATGCTATAGACATATAGATATTATAAAAACCAAAAAAAATAAAACGCACGATTTACATCTGATTTAGTTAGACATAAATAGTGCGTGATACAATATATACAATAACAAGAAGTTTTTATTCTTCATTGTTATCCGACTCATCAAGTTCTTGCCCCAAAAGGTCTGAAAGTTTAGCCATTTCAGAGAGAGGGGTTGAATGATATTGCGATTCGAGAGTAGCGGCCTCAACAGCCATTTCGTATGCTACCATCGACAAAATATCAGGATAAGGTAAGCTAAACTCTTTATTATAAACAGCTATTCGCTCATTCAACATTTTAGCGGCTTTACGATACACTTCTTCACGTTCTGCAGGAATTGAAAGTTTTGTTACAAATCCATTAATCCGTATAGTAATAATCCGCTCTTCTGCCATTGTTTTAATCTATCGAATTTAGCAGGTCCAAACATTTATCTATATCACGCACCAACTGTGTAATCTTAAGGTTGGCTTCACGCTTACTTTTCTCATCCCATCCATACGCTTTTGCCAACTTCAATCTACTATAATTGGTCTTCAGTTCGGCTATTTCCACCCTCGCTTCGTCTAACTCCTTCAATGTTTCTTCTAATTCTCGTTTCAAACGACTATGCTCTTCCTTAAGTTTTTTATGACGCTCAAGAAGCGCAACAATTTGACTTTCAAGAATATTAACATCAACTGAATTTTTCTCACTCATAGTATAACCAAAACTTTCACAAAGTTACAATTTTTTATTGAGACTACCAAATGTTTTTTTGATTTTTTATAGAAAAATATTTTCTATTAAGTTTACTTATTCTATTAAGTTTTTTTTGTATCTTTGCAAGTTGGATTTTTCAATGAACAATGCACAATGCACAATGCTAAATATATTTGGATTATGAATAATACACAATACTCATTATTAAATAAGATTGATTCACCGAAAGATCTGAAAGATATGTCGATAGACTATCTTCCTTTGGTTTGCGATGAATTAAGACAATATATTATAGAGCAATTGGCAACAAATCCAGGTCATTTAGGTTCGTCACTTGGTGTTGTTGAGTTGACAGTGGCTTTGCATTATGTGTTCAATACGCCATACGATAGGATTGTGTGGGATGTTGGACATCAAGCGTATGGTCATAAGATATTGACAGGACGTCGCGAAGCTTTCAAAACTAATAGACAATTTGGTGGTTTGTGTGGTTTCCCAAATCCTAAAGAGAGTGAATATGATTCGTTTGGTGTTGGGCACTCATCTACTTCGATTTCGGCAGCGTTAGGCATGTCGATTGCAGCGAAATTGAAGGGTGAGAATAGACAAGTTGTGGCTGTGATAGGTGATGGTTCGATGACTGGAGGTTTGGCGTTTGAAGGATTAAACAACGCATCAATCAATCCAAACAATTTGCTTATTATATTGAATGACAACAATATGGCCATCGACCCTATCAAAGGTGGATTGAGTCATTATTTGACTTCGATACATTTCTCTAAGACCTACAATAAGATAAGGCATAATCTGTATCAAGGGTTGAGAAAGATGGGGTTAATGTCGGACACGATGCGTAATAGAATTTTAAGATTAGGCAATTCGTTGAAGAGTTTGCAAGCTAATGCAAATCAGAACAATATATTCGAAGGTTTGAATATCAGATATTTCGGACCAGTAGATGGGCACGATGTGGAATCGTTGGTTGAGATATTGAGTCAATTGAAAACATACACAGGTCCGAAAGTGCTACACATTATAACTAAAAAGGGTAAGGGTTATGAACCGGCAGAAAAAGAGGTTACTACGTGGCATGCACCTGGTGTGTTTGATGTGAAAACTGGTCAACGAATTAAGAAAAGAGCAGAAGGAGAACCTCCTCTATTTCAAGAGGTTTTTGGGAATACGTTATTGGAATTGGCACAAAAGAATAAGCGTATTGTGGGTATTACGCCTGCTATGCCATCGGGTTGTTCAATGAATATTATGATGAATGCTATGCCAAATAGAACATTTGATGTGGGTATTGCTGAAGGACATGCTGTTACATTTTCGGCAGGCTTGGCGAAAGATGGTATGATGCCGTTCTGTAATATATATTCAAGTTTTATGCAAAGGGCGTATGACAATGTGATTCATGATGTTGCATTGCAAAACTTAAATGTGGTGTTCTGTCTTGACCGCGCAGGTATTGTAGGAAATGACGGTGCCACACATCAGGGTCAATTCGATTTGACAATGTTCCGTTGCATTCCTAATATGACCATAGGTGTACCTCGAAATGAACATGAGTTGAGAAATTTGATGTACACAGCGCAATTAGATAACAAAGGACCATTCATGATACGTTATCCTCGAGGTAAGGGCATTTTGGCTGACTGGAAAAATGAGATGAAAGAATTGCCAATTGGCAAAGGAGAGGTGTTGAGAGAGGGGAAAAATGTTGCTATTGTGGGAGTTGGACCAATACTCTACACTGCTGAAAAGGCTATTGAGAGATTTGAGAAAGAGAATGTAGATGCAAAAATAGGTCTTTATGATTTGAAATTTTTAAAGCCATTGGATGATGAGTTGTTACACTCGATTGGTAAAAATTATTCCTTGATTTATACAATCGAAGATGGTACAATCATCGGAGGTGTGGGTTCAGCAGTTGAAGAATGGATGATGGATAATGGATATCAACCTAAAATAGTGAGACTTGGATTGCCTGATACGTTTGTTGAACATGGTTCGCAAGCAGAATTGTTTGGCATGTTGGGATTAGACGTCGAAGGAATTTATAAACGAATGAGGAGTGAGGAGTGAGGAGTGAGGGATGAGGAGTGAGGAATTAATACCCCCCTCGCCCGTTGGGCACTCCCCCTAACTTAGGAAGAGATTTTGAGAATTGTGCATTAAGAAAATCTGAAAAATATGAAAATAGTTATTGTTGGAGCAGGAGAAGTTGGTCGTTACGTGGCTAAGATGTTATCGAATGAAAACCACGACATAACAATTATGGATGAGTCGGAAGATAGACTCCAAGACCTTGATACTAATTATGACATAATGTCGCGAGTGGGTTCACCTACATCTATAACTGATTTGCAGATGTGTGGTGTTAGGAATTGCGATTTGTTTATTGCGGTCTATCCTTCGGAAAGTGTAAATACA
This sequence comes from Paludibacteraceae bacterium, assembly GCA_017467185.1. Classification (GTDB taxonomy): domain Bacteria; phylum Bacteroidota; class Bacteroidia; order Bacteroidales; family Paludibacteraceae; genus Aphodosoma. Next base: position 9,952 of record JAFTSS010000026.1, read on the forward strand.
ACGGCATGTATTATAGCATCTAAACTTGGCGCACGAAGGACCGTTGCCCGCATAGACAATTATGAATACCTTTTGCCTAAAAATAAAGAGATGTTGAAAAGTTTGGGTATTGATAAATTGATATACCCAGAGGTACTAGCAGCAACTGAGATAGTTCAATCGCTAAAACGTAGTTGGATTAGAGAATACAGAACATTTAGTAATGAAGCTTTAGTGCTAGTTTGCGTGAAAGTAAGAGAAAATGCAGAAATTATAAATAAAGTATTCAGTACAGGATTTTTCAATCACAGCATGTATCGTATTGTTGCTGTAAAACGTCATACAACAACAATTATTCCAAGTGGCAATGACCAAATATTGGCTAATGACCTTGTATATTTTATATGCACAAAAGAAAATTTAGAATATGTACGTACTGCCGCAGGAAAGACTAATTTTGATATAACAAATATCATAATAATGGGAGGATCGAAAATTGCACTAAAGACGGTGCAATATTTGCCTAACGACATAAATGTCAAAATAATAGAAAGCGACCGTGAAAGATGCTACGAATTGGCAGACAAAACTGACACTCTGATAATACATGGAGATGGTAGAAATATTGATTTGCTAAAAGATGAAGGTATTGAAGATGCTGATGCGTTTATTGCACTTACAGACAATTCAGAAACTAATGTGTTGGCGTGCCTTGCTGCTAAACGTTTTGGTTTGCGCAAAACAATAGCAGAGGTAGAAAATATTGACTACATTGACTTAGCTGATAATTTAGATATCGGTTCACTGATTAACAAAAAATTGATTGCAGCATCACACATTTATCAGCAAACATTGGATGAAGATGCATACGATGTACAATGTTTGACATATTCGGATGCCGAAGTTGTTGAATTTGCTGTAAAAGCAGGAGATAAAATAACAAAAGACCGTGTACGCAATTTGAATTTACCAGAAGATGTAAATATTGGTGGTGTTGTACGCAATGGTAAAGGTTATGTTGTAAATGGCAATACAGTGATATTGCCTGGCGACCACGTAGTTATATTCTGTAAAGCTACCGCGGTACCTAAATTGGCGAAGTTTTTTAATTAAATTCACAAGACACGAGACACGAGATGTGAGACACGAGATGCGAGATGCGAGACAAGAAATGCGAGTTTTAGAAACAACAATCTAATATCTCGGGTCTAATATCTAAAATCTAAAAAAAATGACTAAAGCATTTAATTGGCAACAAGTGTTTAAAGTATTGGGAGTGCTTTTGATTACGGAGGCACTCTTTATGATGTTAGCAGCTTGGGTATCATATATATACGATGGTAATGATTTAGAACCAATAATCGAATCGGCAATAATCACTACTTTGGCTGGAATTTCTGGTGTATTGATAGGTGGCAACTCAACAAAGCATTTTGGTACACGCGAAGGTTATCTTCTTGTAGGATTGGTATGGATTGTGTTCTCTATCTTCGGCATGTTACCTTTTCGACTAAGTTATTATATACCAAACATAGCCGATGCTTTTTTTGAAACAATGTCTGGTTTTACGACTACGGGAGCAACCATACTGACAGATATAGAAGCATTGCCACATGGATTATTGTTTTGGCGCAGTATGTTACAATGGCTCGGAGGTATGGGTATCGTAGTTTTGTCACTCGCTATATTGCCAATGTTTGGAGCTGGGATGCAATTGTTTGCGGCAGAAGTGCCTGGTATAACGTACGATAAATTACAACCAAAGATAACAGATACAGCTCGTAAGTTGTGGGAGTTATATCTCTTGTTGACAATCATTTGTGCTGTTCTACTCTACTTTAGTGGAATGAATATTTTTGATGCTATATGTCATTCGCTTACGACATTGGCATCAGGAGGATATTCAACAAAAAATGCCTCTATCGCACATTGGTCGTCACCAACGACACACTATATCATAATATTTTTTATGATTATAGCAGGTACAAACTTCTCTCTTTTATACGGAGCAATGATTCGCCGTCAATGGAAGAGGCTGATATATGACGAAGAATTTAAAACATACATATATAGTATATTAGGCATTTCTTTGGTTGTGACAATTGGACTAATTTGTACTCGCGCTTTCGATGGATTTCAAAGCATTGAAAAAGCATTTCGTGATGCGTTGTTCCAAATTGTGACGACTATGACGACAACAGGTTTTTCAACGTCAGATTATATGTCGTGGCATCCTATTTTATGGCTGATTATGCTACTTGTTATACCAATGGGAGCTACAGCAGGATCTACTTCGGGAGGTATTAAAATTATACGGCTGCATATTGTTGCAAAAAACATATTTTACGAATTTAAGCGTGTCATGCACCCTAAGGCGATTCGTCCAATAAGAGTAAACCATAGAATTGTATCGGAAAATACTCTCTCTAACACATACGTATTTATATCAATATTTGTAATTATTACTATTGTTTCTACTATTGTAATGATGATTTGTGGATTGTCGCCAAGTGAAGCTTTTGGATGTTCACTAACCTCAATATCAAACGTAGGACCTGGTATAGGGGCTCAAGGTCCATCAGGAACATTTGCTATGCTACCTGATTTTGCTAAGTGGTATTTATCGTTCTTAATGCTTATCGGACGTTTGGAATTGTTTACAATACTGATACTTTTCCTTCCTTCATTTTGGAAGAAATAAGAAGTTCTATAACAAACTAAATAAATTCATGATAAAAATTTTAATTTCCCACAAATAACACAAATATTCACAAATTATATGATTTATTTGTGCTGATTCGTGAAATTTATGAGAAAATAGAAGGACTTACTTTCATATCTAAAAACATAAATTGAACGCCTTACACTTTATACGTTATAACAAAACAAAACTAAAAGAGGTTGTGCCAAAAAATTGTATTTGACACAACCTCTTTTTATTGATATTAAAACGAATTAATAATTAGTTTTTTTCACTTCGAAGTGAGCTTGTGGGTGGGCGCATGCAGGACATTCTACAGGTGCTTCTTTGCCATAGTGGATATAACCACAGTTGCGGCATTGCCATACTGTATCTTCGTCTTTTTCAAATACTTTGCCTGCTTCGATGTTACGCACGAATGCGAGATAGCGTTCTTCGTGACCACGCTCAGCAACTGCAATATTACGATACATACGAGCGATTTCTGGGAAGCCTTCTTCGTCGGCGATATCAGCAAATTTTGGATAGTCGAGAGACCATTCTTCGTGTTCGCCTGCAGCAGCAGCTTTGAGGTTGTCGATAGTTTTACCGATTACACCAGCAGGGAATGTGGCTGTAATTTCGCACATGCCACCTTCGAGATGCTTGAACATGCGTTTTGCGTGTTCTTTTTCTTGATCAGCAGTTTCAGTGAAAATAGCTGCAATTTGTTCATAACCCTCTTTTTTTGCAACAGATGCAAAATAAGTGTAACGCATACGTGCTTGGCTTTCACCTGCGAAAGAGCACATTAAGTTTTTTTCGGTACGTGTACCTTTAATTGATTTTGACATAGTTTTATTAATGATTAGTTAGTCGTTAATTGTTATTAATATAAATCATATCATTATGATTGCAAAGATAATGCAAAAATGTCAAATCAACAAACAAATTTTCTGTTTTTTTTACTAAAAAAATCACAACAAAAAATAACGTATTATTTATTGTATTTTATGCTTTTTTTACTATCTTTGTAGGTTGAATTGAATTTTTGTGAATTAAATCAATAATAAGTTAATTTACAAACAATTATATATGTGAAATAATAATAATAAAACAATAATATGGAATACAAATTTCAAGAGATTGAGAAAAAGTGGCAACAATATTGGAATGAGCATGCCACTTATAAGGTAGAAATAGATGAATCGCGTCCGAAATTCTATGTACTTGACATGTTTCCTTACCCATCTGGGGCAGGACTTCACGTAGGTCACCCACTCGGATATATTGCATCAGATATATATAGTAGATATAAACGTTTGAAGGGCTTTAATGTGTTGCACCCTATGGGTTATGATGCATACGGATTGCCTGCAGAGCAATATGCTATTCAAACCGGTCAACACCCTGCAATTACAACAGAAAAGAATATTGCTCGTTATCGTGAACAATTGGATAAAATTGGGTTCTGCTATGATTGGAGTCGTGAAGTTCGCACATGCGAACCAGGCTACTACAAATGGACTCAATGGGCTTTTATTCAAATGTTTAACCATTGGTATTGTAATCGTGCGAATGCAGCAAAACCGATTTCGATGCTTGTTGATATATTCAAAGAGCAAGGTAATGCTAAGGTAAAAGCAGCATGTAGCGAGACTCCTATTTTTACAGCTGAAGAGTGGAATTCGTGGGACGAACGACGCCAACAAGAGATACTGATGAATTATCGTATTGCTTATTTGGCTGACTTAAAAGTGAATTGGTGTCCTGCGTTGGGTACTGTTTTGGCTAATGATGAGGTGAGTGAAGGTTTGTCAGTCCGTGGTGGACACCCTGTAGAACAACGCGTGATGCGTCAATGGAGTTTGCGCGTGAGTGCATACGCTCAACGTTTGTTGGATGGATTGGATCAAGTGGATTGGACAGATTCGTTGAAAGAGACACAAAAGAACTGGATTGGCCGTTCGGAAGGTGCTGAAATGCGCTTCAAGGTGGCAGATTCGGATATTGAACTTGAAATATTTACTACTCGTGCCGATACTGTATTCGGTGTTACATTTATGGTGCTTGCGCCAGAGAGCGAATATGTTGCACAATTAACAACTGACGCACAACGTGCTGATGTAGAGGCATATCTCGACCAAGTTAAACGCAGAACAGAGCGTGAACGTATTGCTGACCGCCGTGTTACAGGTGTATTCTCTGGTTCATACGCAGTCAATCCATTGACTGGGGACAAAATTCCGGTATGGATTTCGGACTATGTATTAGCAGGTTATGGTACTGGTGCTATTATGGCTGTACCTGCTCACGATAGTCGCGACTATGCGTTTGCTCGTCACTTCAACTTGCCAATTATTCCACTTATCGAGGGCGCAGATGTAAGCGAAGAGAGCTACGATGCGAAAGAAGGTGTTGTTTGTAATTCTGGATTCTTGAATGGATTGCAAGTGAAAGAGGCTATTGCGAAGATGAAGGAATATATTACAGAACAAGGTCTTGGCCAAGTGAAAGTGAACTACCGCTTGCGTGATGCTATCTTTAGCCGTCAACGCTATTGGGGTGAACCATTCCCTGTATATTACAAAGAGGGTATGCCTTATATGTTGGATGAGAGCAAATTGCCTCTTGAATTGCCTGAGATTGATAAATATTTGCCAACTGAAACAGGTGAGCCACCTCTCGGTCGTGCTGCAAAATGGGAAACAGAAGAGGGCTATAAATTGGAATTGAATACTATGCCTGGTTTTGCAGGTTCGTCGGCTTATTATTTGCGCTATATGGACCCACATAATACAGAGGCGTTGGTCGGCAAATTGGCTAATAATTACTGGCAAAATGTTGACTTATATATTGGTGGTACAGAACATGCTACAGGTCACTTGATTTATAGCCGTTTCTGGAATAAATTCTTGTTTGACTTGGGCGTTGTATGTAAAGACGAGCCATTCCAAAAATTGATCAACCAAGGTATGATTCAAGGTCGCTCAAACTTTGTATATCGCTATATCGGCGAAGATGCTACTGGTAATCTTTATGTAAGTTATAATTTGATTGATTCGCCAGAATATAAAGATAAAGTGCAGCCTATCCATGTGGATGTAAATATTGTGAAGAATGATATTTTGGATGTAGAAGCCTTCCGTAATTGGATGCCAGAATACCAAAATGCACAATTTATCTATTCTGATGGTTCAAACGACATTGATAATCCATATTTAGGTTCGGCTACTGAAAAACAATATATCTGCGGTTGGGCTGTAGAAAAAATGTCGAAATCGATGTTTAACGTTGTAAACCCTGACGATATTGTAGAACGTTATGGTGCTGATACATTGCGTCTTTATGAAATGTTCCTCGGCCCACTCGAACAATCAAAACCTTGGGATACAAATGGTATTGATGGTGTTCATCGTTTCTTGAAAAAATTCTGGGGACTTTATACAGAAGGAGAAGAGTTCCGCATCACAGATGAAGAGCCAACGGCAGAAGAGTTGAAAACATTGCACAAAACAATCAAGAAAATCACTTTCGACATAGAAAACTTTTCGTTCAATACATCAGTATCGGCATTTATGATTTGTGTAAACGAATTGACTTCGGCAAAATGTCGTAAACGTGCAATTCTTGAGCCATTGGCAATATTGATTGCGCCATACGCACCTCATATTGCTGAAGAAGTTTGGGCTGCAATGGGTCATGAGACCTCTATTTGCGATGCAGAATTCCCTATATGCAATGAGGCTTATTTGGTAGAAAGCAATACGAAATACCCTATTTCGTTCAATGGTAAAGTGCGTTTTACAATGGAATTACCTGCCGATATGAGCAAAGAGGAAGTTGAAAAAACAGTATTGGCAAATGAACAAACAGCAAAATATCTTGATGGTAAAACACCTAAAAAAGTGATTGTTGTGCCAAATAAGATTGTGAATATTGTAATGTAAATAAAAAGTAATAAGTAATAAGTAGAAAGTCGTAAAACTTATACTAAAGTCTTATAACTTACGACTTACGACTAAAAGTCTAACAAAATGAAAAATAACGTAGTTTTCAAAACTATTTGGGAGCACCTTGCAATTGCATTCGGATTGCTCTGTTATGCTTGGGGTTGGCAATTTTTTCTTAACCCTCACGAAGTAGTAGGTGGTGCTGTTACAGGTCTTGCCACTGTAATCATGTATGGCACACGTGGACTTCTGCCTGAATCGATACAAGGGTTCTTCGATATGCTCGGCATGGCATCGCAAGGTGGTGGTATTCCTGTGTCGTTTACATTCTTCCTCATCAACGGAATATTGCTTATTATGTCAATTCGCATCTTCGGTTGGCAATTCAGTCTCCGCTCAATTTTTGGAGTTATCATGCTTACAATTTGGTTGTGGATACCATTCCCAGAACTTTACATAAAAGCATTTGGTACTCCATTCCCTAAATTCGACATTTTCCCTTCTGTTATCATGGCGGGTATTATGACTGGATTCGGACTTGCGCTTACTTTCGTAAACAATGGTTCATCAGGTGGTACTGATATTGTTGCAAAAATTATCAACAAATACAAAGATGTTTCGCTTGGACGTGCATTGATGTTGAGCGATGTAGCGATTATTTTCTCGGCTATATTATTACCAGAATCAACACTTGAAAAGGTTATCTATGGTCTTATCGTAATGGTAATTTCAACCCAAACAGTTGATATGTATATCAATAGCTTACGTCAATCTGTTCAATTCTTCATCTTCTCGAAAAAATATGAAGAGATTGGTAAAGCAATCAATGAAGAATTAAATAGAGGAGTAACTCTACTTGATGCTAAAGGATTCTATACAAAAGAGCAAATACAAGTGATGACTGTAGTCGCACGCAAAAGTCAATCTCCAGACTTGTTCAATATCATCAAACGCATTGACCCAGACGCATTTATCTCTCAAACTCAAACTATCGGCGTTTATGGTAGAGGATTTGAAGTGATTGGAACTAAATAAGTTGAGAGTTGAGAGTTGAGGAACCCCCTCCCCTTCGGGTACTCCCCCTAAAACAGGGGGAGAATATGAGGTAAGTTGAGAATTAAGAGTTGTCCGACAGGTCTGACAAGTCCGAAAGGTCTGACAAGTCCGACTAGTCCGACAAGTCCGACAAGTCCGAAAAGTCCGACAAGTCCGAAAAGTCCGACAAGTCCGACTACTCCGACAAGTCCGACTACTCCGACAAGTCCGACTACTCCGACAAAAAACTATGAGTCGTGCATTAAGAAAGTCACACTACTAAAAATCCAAAAGAAAAAAGCGAAGCGAAAGTCTCACATCTCGTGTCTCGCTACTAAAAATCTATAAATAACTAACAACGAGCAAAGCGAGTGAGTCTCGTTACTCGCTACTCGCTACTAAAAATCTTATAATATGACAAAAAATCAAAAAGTTGCAACAGCTGTGCGTGAGCACTTGGTTATTGCATTCGGTTTATTACTCTATGCTTTGGCATGGAACTTCTTCCTTTTCCCACACCAAGTTGCTGGTGGTGGAGCTACAGGTATTGCTGCACTTGTGATGTACGCTACACAAGGTTTATTACCTGAAGGAGTACAAGAATTTTTTAATGGTCTCGGAATGGCTTCTGTAGGTGGAGGTATTCCTGTATCTGTAACATTCTTCGTAATGAATGGAGCTCTTTTGTTATTATCAGTAAAAGAGTTAGGTTTATCATTTAGCCTTCGTTCTATTTATGGAGTATTTATGCTAACTGCATGGTTGTGGATTCCATATCGCGACCTTTACGAAAAATTTGCAGGTCATCCTTTTCCTGAATTCGACCCATTTATGTCATCAATCCTCGCAGGTTTAATTGCAGGTTTTGGTCTTGCCTTAACATTTGTAAATAATGGTTCATCAGGTGGTACTGACATTATAGCTAAAGTAATCAATAAATACCGCACTATTTCACTCGGTCGAGCTTTATTGCTTTGCGACGTAATCATTATCTGCTCTACTGGATTCTTACCTGATGCAAGTATCAAAAACATCGTTTACGGTCTTATCGTGATGGTTGTTATGACAACTACCGTAGATATGTATATCAATGGTGTGCGTCAATCTGTTCAATTCTTCATATTCTCAAAAAAATATGCCGAAATTGCCGATGCTATCACATTCCAAGCTCATCGTGGTGTAACAGTTATGGACGGACAAGGTTGGTACTCGAAAGAACCTGTAAAAGTCATTACAGTTATGGCTCGTCGCAACGAATCAACACAAATATTCAAACTCATCAAAGACATCGACCCAGATGCATTTATTTCTCAATCTGCAGCAATAGGTGTATATGGTCGTGGATTTGATCCAATAGGCAAAAAATAAAAATACAATGAAAGCAATACGCGAGTATGTTATGATAGCCGTAGGGCTATTGATAAATACATTAGCATGGAACCTATTCCTCATACCACATGAGGTGGCTGGAGGTGGAGCTACGGGTATTGCAGCAATTGTAATGTATGCAACAAAAGGCTTGTTACCCGATAAGGTACAAGCCTTTTTTTCTATGCTTGGAATGGAATCTGTCGGAGGTGGTATTCCTATTACCGTAACATTCTTTGCAATCAATGCTATTCTCTTAATAGCATCTATCAAAATATTAGGATTTCAATTTAGCATACGCTCTATCTTTGGAGTTTTATGCCTCACAATATGGCTATGGATTCCATTTCGCGATTTGTATTTCAACTTTACAGGCGAACCATTCCCACTTTTCGACCCATTCATGTCTTCAATAATGGCAGGCTTAATTCTCGGTATAGGCATGGGATTAGCATTCACCAATAATGGTTCATCTGGAGGAACTGATATCATTGCCAAAATCATAAATAAATACCGCACAATCACTCTTGGGCGAGCTTTATTATTCACAGATGTAATGATAATATGCTCATCAGGATTTTTACCTGGTGCAGGCATAGATCGCGTTATATATGGTCTAATAACAATGACAGTAACAAGTGTTACTCTTGATATGTATATCAATGGTATAAGACAATCCGTACAATTCTTTATATTTTCACCAAAATATAGTGAAATAGCTGACACCATCACACAAAAAGCACATCGCGGAGTAACTATTTTAAATGGGCAAGGTTGGTTCTCTAAAGAAAATATAAAAGTGGTAACCGTAGTTACTCGCAAAAATGAGTCAATTCAAATATTTCGCATAATAAATGAAATTGACCCTAAAGCCTTCATCTCTCAATCTTCTGTAATAGGTGTTTACGGCAAAGGATTTGAAAACTAAATATAAAAATCCTACCATACCCAAATTTCAAAATTCAACTTTACCCATTTACATCCCGCACTTATATTTTCCCAAAATAAACAATTCTCTTTCTAATACCCTCGCCTATCTCGCCTGTGATAGCCGACAGGTCTTTGAGCGATGAATCCAATGCTATAGCTGGCTCCAAAGTGCACTCAATGGCATTAGCAAACCCCATAACTACATTTGCAAAGTTCTTGCATGTAATAGTCAATGTCTGAAATTTATTAAATGAACTTACTGCATTAGACGCTGAAACCTGCACCTGTTGCATTTTGTCGTTAATATCGTTTAATGCAGAGGATGCATTGCCCGTAATGTTAAAAATATAGTTAAAATTTTGTGTACTCATATTTTTTTTATAACTTTGTAGCCGAAAGCAAAGGAGGTTATTTTGATATTTTCAGGATTTATAGTTTGTTTTCTTTTTATGTGTTTGTTATTTACGTTATTTGATTCTTATTTTGAACCTAAACCTAAGAAAACCAAAGAACAAGAACAAATCGAAAAGCAACAAAAGCAAATCGAACAACAGCGTCGAGCGTGGAAACGTAATATACGTTATATGAAATAATCTTATTAAGATATCCTATTAAAAAACACCATTTTCCTGATGTCAGGAAAATGGTGTTTTTTTATTCTCCCGACTTCCACATAGCAGCCAATAGTCGGGCTGTGTTCTGCAATCGATAGTTTTCGAGCCAAAGGGCTTCGGCGAATGCTCATGCCCACTGGTCAGCGTTGAGCGATGCGGTGTCGAGATGTAGGTTTGCACGTATTAGCTACACCGAGAAGAAAAGCAACCAAATATTCCGCACCAACGTGGGCCGCTCGCGCAAAGCATTCGAACGCTCTACCAACTACCCACCCAAAGGACAGTGCCAGGGCTGCGACTCAAATCTCAACCTCAAATACAACCCTCGCAACGCCAACTGTCAAGCGTGCGCGATGCTTAATGTATTACGAAAAAGGGAAAATATAGAAACAATGAGAAATCTGACATATAAGAATGTGCCTTGTTTCTATCGCTATAGAGATGTTGTTAAAAAGCAACTAAAGAAAAATCCTCCTATCACTTTTACCTCTGACAAAATATATTCTGGTAATATATATTATGGATCGGATGATGTTGATGCTGTTATATCACACTGCATTTCAATGTTAGAGGTGGAATGTGTAAAAAGGATGCACGAAATATTACCATTATTGAAAAATGGCGAATATGAAGAACTGAACGAAAAACGTCCTAATTACCAAGACAAGGTAAATGTAGGTATGAAATATTTCGTGAAATACGAAGTTCCGTTCGATGGCATTATTCTCGTTGTTAAATGCTATGCTAAAGAGTATGATAACGGAATAGAAGAACATCCATATTTCTTGATGGCAAAAAAAGAAGAAGAGTAAACGACTAACCGCGGGGCTCAAGCACCCGTGTCAAGTTAGTCATTTACTCTTCTGACCGCAAATTTACAACAATTTTCTGAATTACCAACTATAACTAACAATTTTTTTTTCACCCCTGGCGAACCTAAACAATTGTGCATTGTGCATTAAAAATTATGCATTGTGCATTAAAAAAAAGGCTCGCTACTAAATTTTAAACGCTAAGAAAACTACATTTAAACCAAAAAATGGCTTCACAACAATGCAAATCGAAGCCGAAACCGATCAAGAACGTGGGCTTCTTCACGCTCGGCAGAAGTTACGTGAACTTAGTTCTGCTCTCTCTTACTCGCAATTTTCTCTGCCCTTCCTATAATATATCACCTCTACAAGGTTATATTTTTAGCGGACACTAATAATAATATATGTTTTGTCTCACACAAATTTCACGAATTGACACAAATCAATTATAAATATGTGAATATTTGTGTTATTTGTGGGACAATACCTAGATTATCTAGATCAACTAGAATAACTAGATTTTCTAGAATAACCATCCCCTCTGCCACATCAGAATATAAACAAAAAAGAGAGTCTATTTTTTTCCTCAAACACACAAAAGTAGAGACGCAATACTTTGCGTCTCCTATGATAAAAAATAAGACGTAGCATATATAATACTACGTCTCATAGATAAAAAAATAGAGACGCAATATATTGCGTCTCTACTAAAAACGGCGGCGACCTACTCTCCCACGATGCAACGCAGTACCATCGGCGCGAGTGGGCTTAACTTCTCTGTTCGGAATGGGAAGAGGTGGAACCCCACTGCTATAACCACCTAAATTCTAAGTCATAATGCATAATTCATAATTCATAATTATGTCCCTTTTATTACACACCATGTTTTTAAATCTTGGCATATGACTCGAGAAAAATTATTAAACTAGTATGATTAACTTTAATAAGCCTTCTTAAAGAAGTTATCGGGTAATTAGTACGGCTCGACTTTGACATTACTGCCTTTACATCTACCGCCTATCTACGTCGTAGTCTTCGACGACCCTCAAGGGAAATCTAATCTTGAAGTCGGCTTCGTGCTTAGATGCTTTCAG
>JAFTSS010000027.1 GCA_017467185.1 Paludibacteraceae bacterium
AAAGACGCAACCACGATCTGATTGCGTCTTTGTTGTGGTGCCACCAGGACTCGAACCGGGGACACAAGGATTGTCAGTCCTTTGCTCTACCAACTGAGCTATGGCACCAACTTAAAATTTGAAAGTTGAAATTTGAAACTTGAAAGTTATTTTTCTCTCAACTTTAACGGGTGCAAAGATACGATATTTATTTGATATATGCAAGTTTTGAGATAAGTATTTTTATCTGAATTGTAACTATTTGTTTTTTAGTTTATTTATTCGGCGTACAGAAGATATTTTGCTCGTTTTTGACGGAATTGCGTTACATCATCTTGCCACATCGCTCTGATTTCATCGGCTGTTTTTCCGGATTTAATCATTTTACGCACCCAATCTACACCAATTAACTTCTCAAAGAATGGGCGGAAGAAGTGGTCGCCAAGATGAAGATTGTTATAAGCATCGATAAGATATGTGAGGTCAACACCACGAGAGAATATAGTGTCGAGTGAAGGTTGGGTAGTTAAATCAACGCCATAGCATTTAAGGTCTTGTTGTGGTGGTGTTTTTGCTCCAAAACGAGATGTTGGCGTGAAACTATACTCATAACCAAGCATATTTGGGTGACCATAACATTGGAATGGATAGTCGGTACCACGACCAAGTGAGACGGGTGTAGCTTCGAAGTAGCACATTGCAGGATAAAGATAGACACTTCGCATATTTGGAAGATTAGGTGAAGGTGCTACGGGGAGTTGATAAAGAGTTTGATGAGTATAATTCTCGCAAGTAATAACTTTGATATTGCATTGAGCAGAATCAAGCAACCAACCTTCGCCATTTACCATGTGGGCAATTTCGCCAAGAGTCATGCCATGAACAACAGGTACAGGCAGATACCCTACTGCCGAACGATATTTCATATCTAAAATAGGACCATCAACATAGTGACCATTAGGATTTGGGCGGTCGAGAATTATCATTTCGACATTGTGGGTAGCACAAGCCTCCATCATTTTGACCATTGTAGTGAGATAGGTATAATAACGAAGTCCTACGTCCTGGAGGTCAAAGAGGACTACGTCTAATAGAGACATAATAGAATCGCTTGGACGACCGGTGTTGCCATCGTAAAGCGAGCGCACCATGATGCCGGTTTGAGCATCTACCCCACTGCTAACCTTTTCGCCAGCGTCGGCAGTGCCACGAAAACCATGTTCGGGAGCAAAGACGCACTCAATATTGATATTTTGAGTTGCAAGAAAATCGACAAGGTGTGTGTCGCCATTCAAGTTATAACGGCGAACATCTTTGCGCTTAAAAACTCCTGTATAGATATAACTTGCCTTATGAGCTACTACACCAACACGTTTCTCTTTGAGCAATGGTAGATATTGGTCAATGCGATCTGCCCCGCAACGTACTATTTGACAATGCGTAATGCACAATGCACAATGCATAATTATTAGAATTAAGGATAGGCGTTTCATGGTTTAATTTTTTTGTTGTATGGATTGCGGATCGCTTCGCTCATCTAGAATATCTGGATCGCATTGCTATTCCGGGAGATAGGAGTTATAGAAACTATAGAAAGCTATAGAAACTATAGAAATAAAATAATAGGGATTATAAAAAACAAGAGTTGTAATTGTTTTTGCTAAGAGATAACTATGTATTTTATAAATCACGGATAAGGATTTTAGAGCTTTCTTCGTTGATTGTTTGTTGGAGGGTTTGGAGTTTTTGCCAAATATCATTGAATGCTCCATTATCTGTTATTTTGAAATTTTCAGAGCCAAAACGATTGATACGATCAAAGACAAAATGTACGGTAATGAGATTTACATCAAGGGCAGGTTGATAGAATCGTTCGGCATTTTGCTCTACATAAATTTCTGATATTATATCAGTATCAACCAATAGTTTAAGGTGATTGTTTACTAAGCGAATAGGTATATTATAATCAATTGCTATTTGATTCGCAGAAATAGGCTGTTGCGCTTGACAAAAACGATTGATAATAATTTTTAATACAACAAACAAAGTATAATCACTATAACGACGAGATATGTTTTTAGTATCGCTTTCGAAACTAAAGTTTATAAGATTTTGACTTACATAACATAATTCGGCACCATAAAGCACTATAAGCCAAGAGAGATTAAGCCAGAATAAGAGCAACGGAATAGCAGCAAAACTACCATACACAGCATTGTATTTAGCAAGCGAAATCTGTCCATTTACATAAAGGAATTGTATTGCAAGAAAAGCAGTACCCGTAACTACGCCCGAGAGCATAGCATCGGAAATTTTCACTTTTGTATTTGGTATGATGAGGAATATGAGAGTGAAAAGTATCCAATAAATAACAAAGGGAGCAAGCTTGACAAGGAATTGATAGATAGGAATAAGGAATGAACCTACAGACGATTGGGCAATAATTTCGACATAAGCATCGACTTTGGCATTAAGTCCACTTGAAATAACTATGAGTATAGGTACGACAATAAGCATGGTGATATAAGTAGTGAATTGTCGCACAATAGAACGATTTTTTTTTACATTCCATATATCGTTGAAATTTGCCTCAATTTGTCGGAACATGCTAAGCACAGCCCATAACAAAAGCGCAATACCAATACCGACAAATACTCCACCCTGAGTTTGTTCGAGATAATTATTTACAAATCCCATTACAATATTGGTTATCTCAGGATTATCGCCAATAAGTTTAATTACAAACCCTTCGATAGTTTCAGCAAAACCAAAACCTTTGCCTACAGCCAAAAAGAGAGCAAATATAGGCACTATTGCCAATACAGTATAATAGGTTAAAGCAGATGCCTTTATCATAAGGTCATCTTCGATAAAACCACGAATAGAGATGATGAGTTTTTTGAGCAAGCGCACAAAGAAACGCATTGTTTTGCTCAACTCGTTTTCCGTTACGCGGAATATATCATGTAAAAGGAAATGGATTAACCATGAAATCCATTCGCCGATAGTCTTTTTTTGTTTCATAGTTTACATATATTTATTCTTAACATAAGTACAAGAAATTTGTTTATTGGCTGACAATGAGTTGAGATATTTTATAAATAATAGAGGACAACCACTATTTTAAGTACATAATTTTTTTTGTACTTAAAGAATAAGATATCCCAACAAACTATATAATAAGAATTATAATTTGTAAGCCTGAATATAATATGTACTTCTGTTAAACAAAAATCAAAATAAAAAATAATAGTAGGACTATAAGCCGGGTTTTGTGCTATTTGGAAACAAATAGTGCTTGTCATTTATCTACTACATCTGTCGCCAGATGTCTCTATCGTTCTACCCTCCAACGATACTCGGGCGAGCAGCCCTAACATGACGTTGGTTTACTTGAACTTTCAACCCATAAGTTGTACTGACCCAAATGTGTTGCCACACTGGCGGTAGGCTCTTACCCCACCTTTTCACCCTTACCCTACATCAATGCACAATGCATAATGCATAATGCACAATAAGGCGGTTATTTTCTGTTACATTGACTTGAACCTCACGGCCCACTTCCCGTTAAGAAGTATGGTGCTCTGTGTTGCCCGGACTTTCCTCTTCAGCCACGAAGAGCTGCAGCGACAAGCCGTCCTACTATTATTAGATTTTTAGTAACGAGTAGCGAGTAACAAGAAATTTACTCGTTTCACTCGTCGAGGACGCAGCACGCTGCGTCCCTACACTTTTATTGATTTTGAAGTTTCTTTAAAATCGAATAGGCTTTGTAGATGCCTAATTCGCCTGATTTTGATAAGTCGTTGATTGCTTTATCGCGCTGATTTAGCATTAAATAAGTGAGTGCACGATTGAAGTACGCTTCAGCAAAATCAGGTTCTATATTGATTGCTTGGGTATAGCTGGTTATTGCAGCTTGATAATCTTTTTGATACGCTAAAAGATTGGCACGATTGTACCATACAAAAGCAAAATCAGGTGCAAGTTCGATTACCTTATCATAATCGCGCATAATCATTTCGTACTCATAACGATAGGTATCGCCTTTTTGAATGTTTTCATCTTCGTCAGTTTCGTTATTCATACGGAATTCCAACATTTTATAACGAATATTGGCACGAGAGAAATAGGCTAAAGCATTTTGTCCGTCGATATATATTGCTTTTGAGAAATCTTCTATTGCACTACTAAAATCCTGAACAAGAGCATAATCGTAGGCTCGTGCAAGATAAAGATTTGCTTCATTCATGCGACCTGCAATAATTGATGATAAATTGTCGATTGAGGCAAAATGATAAGCAATCATACCTTCGGATAGTTTTATTTCATCGCACACCAAATATGCGGGAGCACGTAGGATTTTTGCTGCATTAAGTTGTTGTAATAATTCAGGATTATAGTGTTCAATAGGCAAATCGTTATTAGACTTTTGATAGTATGAAATCACTATATTCGGTTGATTATTAAGTGCAACTGCTTGGTTTTGCACATATCCACGAATACCCTCTTTGGCTCCATCAGAATCGGCATTCGAGGCAAATAACTGCGCTATACCTTTAATTACAGAGTCGTCATCGACCGCAACTTTAGCTGATGTATCGATTTCATCCTCATCAGTATCCGAATCAGATTTTTCATGATTTGCTTTTATTTTATAGGCATTATCACGGTCGATAAATGCTTTTTTTGCATTGCCAAGACGGTCGTACATCTCGGCACGTGCATAAAGTGCAGGTATGAAATTAGGGTGATTATTGATTATAGTTGTAAAATCATCAATAGCTTCAAGATTGTTTCCAAGATGAGCATTGATTATACCGCGTTGATATACAGCCTCTGACATATTAGGGTCGAGAGTTAAGATTTTATCAAGGTCGATAATGGCAGTGTGATAATCCCCTACTTCGTTGCGCAACAAAGCGCGATTAAACAAAGCACTTATATTAGTTGAATCAAGTTCGACAGCCTTATCGTAGTCAGCCAAAGCTTGACGATATTTATGTTTTTCGTAATTGAGAATACCACGATTGATATAGGCATTAGGATTACGAGTTTTGAGTTTAATCGACTGATTATAATCCTCCAAGGCATCATCGCGATTGTCCATTATAATGTTAATCAGTGCACGTGCGCCCCAAGTTTCAGGGTTATGTTTGTCGATTTCGACTAAATGGTCAAAGGTATTAAAAGCCCCTAAAGTATCTTTATTCATTAAAAGCAGACGTCCTTTTTCGAACTGCAACTCAGTAGCTTTAGGAGAACGGCGAATAAGAAAATCTATGTCGCTTAGAGCTTCATCATATCGTTCCATTTCGTCGTATGCTTCAATACGATTAATAATATATATAGCATTGTCGGGTGCATGCACAAGAGCTTGATTAAAATCGGCAATAGCCTCATTCCATTTACCTTGTCGTTTGTAAGCAAATCCACGTGCATAATATGCCATGTGAATGAACGGATTGCGCTCTATTACGATGTTGAGGTCGGCTTCAGCACCAACATAGTCTTCGAGTTGAATTTTGGCAATTGCACGATAATAATAAGGGTCGATAAGAAAAGGTTTAGCCTTGATGACTTGATTAAAATATTGAATAGAAAGCACATAATCCTCGAAATATAGCGCATTGCGACCAATTGAAGTCAATCGGTCGGTGTTGAGCTGAGCATTAAGTGTTAGGCCCAATATGCACGATATTATTAGGATTAGAGTTTTACGCATTATGTTCTTTTTATTTTAACAGAAGTACAAAAAAACTATTCATAGGTTGATTAATTAACCTTGTACTTTTATATTTTAATTGGATGAATTGTTTTTTTTAATAACCCGTTGGCGAAATTAATTTAGAGTGCAATAAAATGCTTCAAATAACATAAATGCCTAAAGGTTAATGTTTTATTGTTTAAAGATATATTTGTTCGCCCCCTTTGGGGACGAGGAGATAAAGAGGATATTCGCTTTCCGCAAGTTCCTTCGCTCCGCTCAGTCGCATGCGGTTAAGCACATTTGCCCTCTTCGAGGACTTTTAAGTAAGCTAATAATAATTTTAATTTCGCCAACGGGTTTTTTAATACATATTCCGTACTTAAAATAAAAAAGAATTATGTACTTCTGTTAAGAAAATAATCTTTAACTAAGTGTTTTTAGTACGTCTTGGATTTTTTCCATTGTTGTGGTTTTGGTTGGGACTAAAGGTAAACGTAGAACGTTGTTTATTAAGCCCATACATGAGAGTACGCTTTTAACGCCAGCTGGGTTACCATCAACAAACAGAAGCTCAATCATTTCAACGAAACTGTAGTGGATGCGGCGAGCACCTTCGAGGTCGCCACGTAGAGCTAAGCGCACCATACGTGAGAACTCTTTAGGAAAAGCATTGCCTACAACCGATATAACACCCACTGCACCAAGAGTAATAAGAGGAAACGTGATGCCATCATCGCCCGAAATAACCATAAAGTTAGCAGGTTTATTTTTTATTATATCATCGATTTGCTTGAAGTTGCCCGATGCTTCTTTGATAGCCACAATATTTTGGAAATCGTGAGCCAAACGAAGTGTGGTTTCAGCTGAAATATTCGCACCTGTTCGTCCAGGTACATTATATATAATAATAGGCATATATGTACTCTCGGCAATAGCCTTATAATGCTGATATAAACCCTCTTGTGATGGTTTATTGTAATAAGGCGACACACTGAGTATGGCGTCGATATTAGTAAAATCGGTTTTACGAATTTGCTCAATTACGCCCATAGTGTTATTGCCACCAATGCCAAGAACAATAGGCACACGGCCAGCATTGACACGCACAACAGTGTTGATGATATTCTGTTTTTCATCATCGTTCAATGTAGGAGTTTCGCCTGTAGTACCAAGCACCACGAGATAATCGGTGCCATTACGAAGTTGAAATTCCACTAAACGTTCGAGTGCTTCATAATCGACACTCATATCGTCTTTGAATGGTGTTACAAGTGCCACACCCATTCCTACTAATTTATTTGAAAAATTCATGTATTAGATATTTAGTAGCGAGTAGCGAGTAACGAGATTTTTATACTCGCTTCGTTAATATTTTTTATATATTTAATTATCGTGTTCTCTTGTCTTCTTGTCTTTTAGAGCTTTTACTTTATAGCCTGTTTTGCGGAGAAGGTTTATTAGTCCGTCGTTGCCAGGCAGGTGTAATGCACCTACGGCAATGAAACAGGGATTTTGTTTTATATATTCTTCGACTTTAGGTAGCCAAGCAATATTGCGTTCGTCAACGAGTAAAAATTTCTCAGCTTCGGTCATGTCTTCTACCTCAACAAGCATATCGTATAGAGCATTTATATCACCTGCGACATAGAGAGAATCAAGTCGTGCATTTTCAGATGGTATGTTGTTGGCTTTGCGAATAGTCTCGACAAGAATTTCAGACTGCCGTTCGAGAGGAATAGAACGCAATAACATATCCATTTGTTGTTCCAAAGTTTCAAGTCCGACAACAGATTTGCCTAACTCAGCACCAGCCACTTGAAAATATGAATCCATTGCCATATCATCTGATTTTTGTTTTAAGACACGTTCATATACAGTGGTTTCATAAATCATAGCAATTATATTCGGACGCATATATTGCACGTTAGCGAGCGATAGTCCAAGTTCAGCTTGTAGGGCTGAATCTATCAGATTTTCCTCATCGAGAGTAAGCATTTCAAAAATGCTCTTCTCCATTTTTGAAGCTGCAAGTATTTGACGTTGCATCTCTTCGGGATTATCATCAACAAATTCGCTTACAACAACACTACAATCATTAAAAGCACGAAATAAGCCAGGTATTTTTGTTGCTGTTTCAACAGCTATCATGTGGTGAGTGCCAAAAAGATAACTTGATTTAGTGAGTCCGTTGCCTGATATTTCGTATAATAGTTGAGCATTTAAATTAATGCATAATGCACAATGCACAATGCACAATAATAATATTTGTTTCATCGTGTTGTTAGTAGTAAGTAATAAGTCGCAAGTAGAAAGAACATTGTAGAACTAAAATAATCACAGAAATTAAAAGTCTTACGACTTGCTACTTTCTACTTATTACTATCATTTATTTTATCATTTTCAAATAGCGAATAATCTGTTCACCTAATTTGCCTATAAAGTTATAATCCATTCGAGGCATACCCGTTTTAGCATCTACTGGATGAGGGGGCATTTCCATTACAAAATCGTACAATTCATTATCTACCCTACTTTTACCACAACGGAAATTGCTTTTCGATTGTAATAATATATATTTTAGAGGCAAACAATCATTTTCCGTCATGTCCATTACCACATCAAATTGTGTTTTTAATGGTTGAGTAAACTCCTCTTTCGGGCGTTGCAACCAATTCACTTGACTGCGGTCTATAACTATATAATTATCAAGCGTTGCTGTTTCAGCCTTCTTTTTGTCGACATAACAACATGCAACAACTTTCTTACCTTCAGTTTGTAATAACTTTATAAAATCGCGAGCTTCTTGATTTTTTTCTTGCAAATCACTTTCGAATAATACCAATACTGTACGGATATTATCCCATGAGAGATAGTGCGATGCACGAGATGTGTGTTTCACCGCTCTATCAAAAAAATATTGTCTTATTCGTTTTAGCATGACTTCATTTGTAGATATAAACGCAAATTACCATTAATTATTCATTAATTTTATATCATAAAAATTTATGTTTAATTTACGAAAATTTATGTTCAATGAAATATTTATGTTATTTTGTTATTTTGTCACTTAAACATTCACTATTTCCAAAAATTCAGTTTCGGAGATGATTTTCACACCAAGTTTTTCGGCTTTTTCTAATTTTGCAGGGCCCATATTTGCGCCAGCTAATAAAAGGGAGGTTTTGCTTGTTACACCACTACCATTTTTACCTCCATGAGCCTCAATTATAGCTTTATACTCGTCGCGAGAATGATGTTCGAATGTTCCACTGATTACAATAGTCAACCCTTCTAATTTGTTTGACAACTCGGCACGAGCAACCTTTCCTTCCATTTTGACTCCAAAAGAGGTCAAACGTTCAATGAGCTGCATATTTCGCATATCATCGAAATACTCAATCAAGCTATCGGCTATTCGTTCGCCTATTTCATCTACAGCTATAAGTTCCTCACGCTTAGCGACCGACAATGCTTGTATTGACCCAAATGCTGCTGCAAGTTTTTTGGCTACAGTTTCACCTACATAACGTATGCCAAGTGCAAATAGTACGCGTTCGAAAGGTACTTCTGTCGATTTTTTTACCGCATCAACAATATTTTGTGCCGATTTTTCACCCAAACGTTCCATTCGAGCCAATTTACCTATGGTCAATGTATATAAATCAGCCACGTCATGAATCAAACCTCTGTCGTACAGCATTGCGATAGTTTCACTACCCAATCCGTCTATATTCATTGCTTTGCGTGAAACGAAATGCTCTATTCTACCCTTTTGCTGAGGAGGACAACCCGTTTCGTTAGGACAATAATGTGCCGCCTCACCTTCAATACGCACTAATGTAGTGCCACATTCGGGACATTTATCAATAAATATTACACGTTCGGCATCCGCTTGTCGCTGCGAATTATCCACCTCGGTGATTTTTGGTATTATTTCGCCGCCCTTTTCCACATAAACCATATCACCAATATGCAAATCGAGAGAAGCGATAATATCAGCATTATGAAGCGATGCACGTTTTACAACCGTACCCGATAATTGCACAGGTTCAAGATTAGCAACAGGGGTAATTGCTCCTGTGCGACCAACTTGATACGACACAGAATTTAATCG
This sequence comes from Paludibacteraceae bacterium, assembly GCA_017467185.1. Lineage (GTDB taxonomy): Bacteria > Bacteroidota > Bacteroidia > Bacteroidales > Paludibacteraceae > Aphodosoma. The sequence goes on from JAFTSS010000027.1 coordinate 9,804, forward strand.
TGTCAACGCTCTTTCTGCTTGAAATTTATATGCTATAGCCCAACGAGGTGATTTTGCTGTGAAACCAAGATTTTTTTGTTGATTCAAGCTATTAACCTTCAATACAATACCATCAGTAGCAACTGGCAAATTTTTACGCTCAACATCCCAATAGTCGATAAACTCCATTATTTCATCAATCGACTTACATACACGAGTTGTGTCACTCACCGGTAAACCTAACTGCTTAGCCCACTGCAATAAACTAGAATGAGTTTCTAACAATGAGGAATGAGGAGTGAGGAATGAGGAATTATCTATTATTTGTACGTTGTATATCTGCGCAATTAAATTTCGTTTAGCTACAGTGCGAGAATTTTGTAGTTTTAATGTACCCGATGCAGCGTTGCGAGGATTTGCAAATAGAGGCTCTTCATTACGTTCGCGCTCAGCATTTAAGCGTTCAAACTCCTTCCAAGGCAACAAAATTTCTCCACGAAACTCCACATTTAGTTGAGAGATATTGTTTTGAGTTAATTTTAAAGGTATGTTTTTGATTGTTCGAACGTTGCGTGTAACATCATCGCCTCGCACACCATCGCCACGTGTAACAGCTCGAACCAATTCGCCATTCTCGTACCAAAGCGAAATACTCGTACCATCAAATTTCAACTCACAAACAACCTCGATAAATTGAGAATCATTGACAACTCCTAAATCTTTACAAACACGATTATACCAATCACGAATTTCGCCTTCGGAGTAAGTATTACCTAATGATAACATCGGGTATCTATGCTCCACTTGTTCAAAACCACTCTGAGCCAAGTCGCTACCCACACGTTGCGTAGGGCTATTAGGGTCGAAACAATCTGGATTTTCAGCCTCAAGTTTAATCAATTGGTGCATTAACGCATCAAACTCTTGGTCGCTAATTATAGGAGCATTCTCTACATAATAGCGATATTCATGCTGACGAATAACATTGCGTAAATGTTCAATCTCTTGTTTCATAAGTGGTTAAAAATCCAAATAAACATAATATTTCAAACATACAAAGATAAATAAAATTTTATAAATTCACAAATATTTGCATCAAAACAATTGGTTTTATCAATTTATTTAGTTACCTTTGCAAAAAATAAGCAAAGGGGACTTCTATAAATCCCCCATTTTATGATTTTTTTTAAACATCAATAATTCTTGTATAAAATTCAAATTTTATTTACAAGGCAATTTATAGAAATCCCCTGAATATGAAAACAAAAAACGAAATAGTTGAAAACTGGTTAGTTCGCTACACCAAACGCAAACTTGAGGACTTCACACCATACATATTACTCACAAATTTCAACAACTATGTTGAATTATTTGCCCAACAGTTCGGAGTCGAAGTCTTAGGTCGCGACGGAAATATGCTCTCTGCCAGCGCCAATGGCATCACTATTATCAATTTCGGCATGGGTTCGCCCAACGCTGCTCTCATCATGGATCTTCTCAGCGCAATACACCCAAAGGCAGTCCTATTTCTAGGCAAATGCGGAGGCTTGAAAAACAAAAACAAGGTAGGCGATTACATCCTTCCAAGTGCAGCCATTCGTGGCGAAGGTACATCGAACGACTATTTTCCACCCGAAGTACCCGCTTTACCCGCATTCAACATGCAACGCGCCGTCAGTTCCAATATTCGCGACTTCGGCAAAGACTATTGGACAGGCACCGTATATACCACCAACCGCCGTGTGTGGGAGCACGACGACGAATTCAAAAGCCACCTCAAAATAGTGCGTAGCATAGCCATCGACATGGAAACTGCCACACTCTTCACCGTGGGCTTTCACAACGCAATACCCACAGGCGCACTCCTTCTCGTGAGCGACATGCCAATGCACCCCGAAGGCGTTAAAACCGAAGAATCCGACAAAAAAGTAACACAATCATTCGTTGACGAACACCTCACCATCGGCATCAAAGCCCTCTCAAGCTTACAAAACAACTCACGCACAATCAAACACCTTCGTTACGAATAATATCTAAAGTTGAAAATTGAAAGTTGAAAGTTGAAATTTGCTATTCAGCATAAACTTTCAAATTTCAAATTTTAAATTTCAAATTATATTTATGGCTAAACAACCTGGCATAACATATCAACAGATAATCAACCAGATGAAATCGGGCGATTGGAAACCCATCTATTTCTTGATGGGCGAAGAAGATTATTACATCGACCTTATAGCCGACTACATCGAAAAAAATCTACTCACCGAAGACGAAAAAGAGTTCAACATGACTCTTTTATATGGTAAAGACACCACTTGCGACGAAATCATCATGGCAGCACGTCGCTACCCTATGATGAGCCAATACCAACTCATCATGGTGCGCGAAGCCCAAAATATCAAAAACTTCGACAACCTCAGTGCCTACCTCAAACAACCCCTTGCATCGAGCATCATCGTGCTTTGCTACAAACACGGCTCTATTGATGGGCGCAAAAAGGTATTCAAAGACATAGCCGCATCAGGCATCCTATTCGAATCTAAACGCAAATACGACAACGAAATACCTTCGTGGATTACAGCCTACGTGCGCGAACATAATGCCGACATCGAGCCAAAAGCTGCAAATCTGCTTGCCGAATTTCTCGGTACTCAACTCAGCAAAGTCGTGAACGAAGTTGACAAACTACTCATTCTACTCAATAACAGCGAAACTCGTCGTATCGACTCCGCTATGGTCGAACGCAACATCGGCATCTCGAAAGACTACAACAATTTCGAACTTGTCAAAGCACTTGGCGACCGCGACATACTCAAAATCAATCGCATCATCGACCACTTTGCCAAAGACCCAAAAAACAATCCAATAGTAGTAACAACAACCGTAGTATTCAACTTCTTTTCCAACCTGCTACTCTATCATTCACTAAAAGATAAATCACAAGCCAACGTTGCTGCCGAACTCAAAATCAACCCATACTTCGTCAAGGATTATCAACATGCAGCAACCATTTACAACTCCGCTCGTACACTTTACGCAATCGGACTCATCCGTGAACTCGACGTGCGAAGTAAAGGTTTTGGCGACACAAACACCTCTCCTCGCGACCTGCTCCGCGAAATAATGTTCAAAATTACACACTAAATCTATTTTTTAGACAGAATGACATAAAGACAAATTTATTTTATTATAACGTATACTTCGCTAAAACTAAGTTTTATCTCAGCAAAAAAATGACAAATTATAATACCCAAATAATAGATATAGAAAAACTAATAAAAACAATTATAGATGCAGCATATAGAGTAAGAGATAATTTTCTGCCAGGCTATTTAGAATCTATATATGAAATTGCATTAATAGTTGAATTAGAATACTTAGGATTAAAGGTTGAATCACAAAAGCCTTTAACCGTAACCTACAAAAATAGAACAATTGGCGAATTTAAACTAGATTTATTAGTTGAAAATAGTGTTGTTGTTGAAATAAAATCTGTTACACAAATAATTCCAGCCCACGAAATGCAATTAGTAAATTATCTAAACATCACCAATATAAATAATGGTCTTTTAATCAATTTTGGCAACATAGAAAAATTAGAAATCAAAAGAAAATACCGATTATATAAACCAAAACAAATATAATCAAACGCCGAAAGGTCTGTCATTCTTTTACCGAGATACACCATAGGTGTAGCAAGGTATATGTAAAGAAAAAATATGTTCTTATGTCATTATGTCTAAAAAACAAAAATAATTAAAATTATGAATATTCTTTTAACAACCAAACTTCCTATCGAAGGCTTCACTACTATCAGTGAGCATAACATCATTATGCCTGAAGCCCCTAAATTCACTCCAGAAGAACTAATCACACGTTTGGCTGATGCCGACATACTACTCTCAACATTCGACTATAAAATCACAGCCGAAATGATTGCAGCAGCTCCTAACCTCAAGTTAATCACCAACTTTGGCGTAGGCTTCAACAACGTAGATATCGCAGCAGCTCGCGACCGTGGCATCCCCGTAACTAACACACCAGGACCTGTCATCGAACCAACAGCCGAACATGCCTTTACACTCATGCTCGCCATCTGCCACCGCACTGCCGAACTCGACCGCCGTATGCGCCAACCTAATTCCGACATCGAATTTGGCGTAATGAACAATCTCGGCATCGCCATCTATGGCAAAACGCTTGGTATCATCGGTATGGGCAACATCGGACAATCTATCGCAGGTCGTGCCGTAGCATGCGGTATGAAAATTATCTACAACAACCGCCGTCGCCTACCGGAAGAGATTGAACAACGCTACAACGCACAATACGTTGACCTCGAAACCCTGTTGCGCACTTCCGATTTCGTCTCTCTCAATCTCCCTTACACACCTGACTCTCATCATATTATCAACGAAGATACACTCTCTATGATGAAACAAGGCGCAGTACTCATCAACACTGCCCGCGGAGCTCACATCGACGAAGCAGCCCTCGTTCGCCACCTCCGTAGCGGACATCTTTATGGAGCAGCTCTCGACGTTTACGAATTCGAGCCAAAAGTAACACCCGAACTCCTCGAACTCGACAACGTAGTGCTCTCACCTCACATCGGCACAGGCACCATCGACGGCCGCATTGCCATGTGTCACTGCTGCTCAGACAACATCAACTGGTTCCTCAACGGCGAACATCACAAAATGAACCGTGTAAACTAATTCCCCATAAAACAATACCAAACCCCGCCTATTTCAACTATAAATAAGCGGGGTTTATTATATTTCACTAATAAACAAGATTTTACAACTTAAAATGCAAATAAGTCATCCATAGTAAGTTGAATATGAATATTATTTGTCCATTGCTTACGTTTCAAACCATAAGATGTTATCATCAATAATGATACTCCTTTTTTTGTTTTGGTAATTCGCTGAAATATAGATAACTTTTCTCTTAAGACCCTATCATACGCTTCTGAAATCTCATATTCACTTTAACTATATTTAATCTCACACAAGTTAATTGTTCTATCGTCTCTATCTATCAACATATCTATTAACATAATTATTGTTTCTAATTAAAGTTTGTGCAAAATTACAGATAGTTTACCAAATGTAGGTAAAAAATATAAGATTTGGTAAACTATCGTGATTTATTTTTTTCTGATTTATCTTTTGAATCAGACTGCTTACTATGAATAAAAGAAGATAATATTACATTTTGATTTTCATTGATAATACCATATATTTGATCTAATAAATCTTCATCTAACTCACCAAAAATTTCTTCACATTGTAATTTTGTTTCTTCTTGTAATGCTGGAGTTATAGATGATGATATAGTTTGTAGACTTTTGGTTACTGCAATACTATCGTCAGCATATCCCAAGGCTGCAATAAAATCGGGAATGATATCCGCTGGCAAAATGAAATAAGCCAAAGGAGCCATAATGAACATTTTATCTTGAAGTGGAGTTTGAGGCGATTTTAGTACATTATACAATAAAATTGCCGGATAAATTATTATACCACCTGCTTTTTTAGCTACACTTGCAATTTTTTCATCCATTTGGCTATCAGAATACCATTGCTTAAGTTTCTCACTATTATCGGTGAGATATTGAACAACTTGTTCTTGTAGTTGATCGAACTTTGTAGTCCAATCAGTCTTAGTTTGAGAATTAACATCACACTGCTCAAACAATATTTCTTCTTGTATGATTTCTTCTTTTGTTGCCATGGTATTTTTCATAGCATCAATAGTGGATGTTACAGATTCCACTGACTCTGAAGCTAAATTTTTAGCTTTTTCTGATAATGATTGAAAAAAACTCATAAATTATTATGTTTAAAATATTTGACCAAATTTTTTCATAAAATAATCATAAATAAAAGCAATTACAAAAAGCAAAATCAAACCACCCAGAGTAGTAATAACTAATTTTGCTTTATCAGCAAATCGTTTGAATTGAACGCCAAAAACCACATCTCGCAATAATATATTGTTTGGGTATTCTGCCTTAGCTTGCAATATTACTCTATCTCTTATAGTATTAAAATTATATTTATTCGAATTTGCATAAAAGAATAATAATAATTCACTCATTTCACCTGGAGTTTGTGGATTGACTTGCTCTAAAAAGTTATCAAGATCAGAAGCAGCTGCATCATATTTTTTCTCCTCTTTAAGATTTGTTTTTTCTTTTACCAAACCAAAGCCAGCCAATCGTTGTCTTATTTTTTGAGTGCGATAACTTGGCAATGTTGCATAATATTCATCCTCTGCCTTATCCCTTATTTTAACAAGAGCATTATATTCACGTTTAAAACCATTGACAAAAGTTTTGCCTTTCTTTTTTTCTTGTGTAATATAACTATTTATATTACTTTCAAGTTCGAAAAGTAGTTTGTCATACGTAATATTGAAAACTTTAGATAATAAGCGAATATTAGATTTAACTTTCCATGTGATACCACCATTTTCAACCACAAAGGAGAGGTATTCTTCCATAATCACTGCAAGCAAAGTGGTTTTATTTATTTTATCTTGTTCTGCTTGATAAATAATAAAATTCAACTCTTTACGTGTAAATTTGCCATCATTCAATAATCCGCAAATCAAGTCATTTACATTCTTTTTCATTAGTTTCTTCGCTTAATATTTCTTTTACAAAAGATAAACAATTTTGGAGTTCTGAGAATTGTGTGTATTCATTGTTTTTATGGGCATTGTAGTAGCCACAGCTGATGTTGCAAACAGGGATTTTTAGTCCTCGCATCTTTAGTGCTACGACATCTGTTTTACCACCGCTTACTAGTTGGTAATCGAATTTATCTAAGATAGTTTGAGGAATGAACTTGTCGTCGCAAAGTGGAATATCGCCTTTACCAATAGCTACTACATCGTGTGCTCCTTTACGGTCGCACTCAAGAATGTATTTAACATTGTTGAAAAAAGACAAGTCACAAGAATTAGCTCCACGACAACCTGCTATTATACCAAGTTTTTCTTCTTGCACAAACAGAGCAACTTTCAAAATAGGTTCACTTCGCAATAGATTTATGACAATCCATAAGCCATTCTTGTCATCAGCTCCACAACCTACACGATTCCACATTTCATCAACTGCATAGATGGTGTCATTGTCTATGACAATTTCTCGTTTGCATGGAGTGTGGATTTCATCTAAATGCGCCGCAATGCAAGGATAAATGTCAGCCTGACCTTTAGTTATGAAAAGATTGCCTATTGCATCAGTCTCTATTTGGATTTGTATATCTTTCAAACAATCAAGTAGAAAAGACTTTATTTTATCTTCTCTGCCTGATTTAGATGTTATTTTGTACAATTCCGTTAATAGTTGCATATAAATTTAGTTTACATAATCACTCATACCGAAATCTTTACCTTTTTGTCGTTCTAACATTTCTGGAGGTAATTGTTTTTTTACTTCAGGTTCAAAAGCATAATTAAATACTTCTGCTAATGTTTTAATAAAATTCAAAAACGTATTATTAAACACATACACAAAACATTCAATGCGTAAAGTAAATACATTTTCGGCATTAATAAATTGCGCTATATTTGTTTTAGGATCAATAGCATACCATTCATTTTTGTCGAGATATAGGTTGAATTTTTCTGCCATTTTTGTTTCCATTTCTTTATACATTTTATCAAATGTAGCATAATCTACAATACGCGCTTTAGGGTCGTTATAGCTATCATCATGTTTGTTTGTGTTATAACAAAAATGTAATTGTGTTTTTCTATCTCTCAATCCAGTTGCTCCTAAAATCGGAATTACCCAACTACCTTTTCGAGCAGACAAACGATTGATATCATCCAAAAATTGACGCATATTAGGACAATCATCAACATTTGTGATATTATAATATGTAACAGGATTATCGGGATCTGTTTCAGTTTCTTTAGCAACAAAATTAAATCCTCCAAGTTTAGCAATATGATAACCCAACCAACTTGACATAGGTTCTGTATATCCAGATGTACTGACAATCGTAACTTTTGAACCTCTGTCAATACAACAACCATAAGGTGTATTTCTACAATAATTTATGACCACCAAATGGTTAGTAGGATTTTCTTTGGGATTAACAGCTTCAGCTAAATTGTATAAATGCAAACAATCTGAATATTTAATTGCCTTGATAATATCTTCTTCTGATATAAATTTGCGTGTGACAATAGTTTGCAATGATTTATAACGAGGAACATAAAAAAGATTTGTGTGCTGTTGGTCTTTTTCAAACTTAAAAGAATGTACAATCCGAGAAATATTCTCTTTCAACTCTGCTTCTTGAGCATCTTCAGCCATTACATCAGAGAATGCCGAACCGATGAGACCGGCAGGTACGGCGAAAATAGCAATACCAAGAATACCAATAATAGTAGCAATTAAACGACCGACGAAAGTGATAGGAGGAGTATCGGCAAAGTTTCCTGGGTCGCCAATATACTGTGCAAAAGCCCAAACTACTGAAATCCAACCATTGTCATAGACCTCAGGTTGCGCCTCGTGTTCAACAAAGAATAGAACAAATGAGAGTATTAGTGTAATGATTGTTAAAAATTGGAGTGATACCACCATTTCGTCTTTCTTTGAACTAATTGCACGCGATAAAACATTAAACGCCTTCATATAGCGGAAGATACGCAAAAGTCGAGCTATACGGAATGCTTTTAATGCGGCATAAGGCATTGGCATAAAGAAATTGAGATAGAAAGGATAGGTAGAGATAATATCTATCAATCCGTAGAAAGAACAACAATATCGAACACGACCTTTAAAACCTTTGTATTTTTCATCACTTATATCAGCACACCAAATACGCAAAGTCACCTCGATAGTGAAAAATATAGTGGTCAATATATCTACAAAATGTAATATTTTACCATATTGTAATACGATAACATCATAAGTAGAGAGAAAGACCTCAACTGTTGATAATACAATAAATCCTATGATAACATAATCGACATAATTATGCCACTGTTTAGTGCGAAGATTATCGTCAAATACTCGCGCTAATTCAAGTTTTAGTTTTTTAAGTGCATTCATTTCTTAAATTTTCAAATAAACTTATTTTCTCTTACTATTCAATAAAAAAACTTATTTCTCCCATTTTAGTTTTGGACATATAGCTGTAATAGTTTTTCCGTTAGCTATACCTTTCCATGTCCAAGTGCGACTGTAATCCCAATATTCAGAATATTTTGAATATGATGCTTTCATAATTTCTGCCACATTGATTGGACTACTAAATTGATTAACTAAATCATAAACAGAAAAATTTCCGTCACCAGAAAGAGGACTATTGTGAAGAGTATAACAATTGTTTATAGAACATTCACCATTATAATAACCTACAATACCACTATTTTCAACTCCATCGTTAATTAAACCTTGCGAATAGCATGCGGTGATTTGACTTTCCCATCCATAACTTACACCAACAATACCACCTACATATTTTGTTGTACTTGTTGCTTCAAACACCGCATTAGCTTTAGATGCCGTTAATACACAAGAACCTATTCGGCCTATTAAGCCGCCAAAATTTTCACCATTTGTTGATATTGCCGTAATAATACCTTCAAACGATATTTTATCAATATCTTGTTCATTGACATAACCAATAACACCTCCAACAGAATTAGAACCTGCAATACTAGCACTCACGTGAATATCAGACACCAAATTAGTAGCTTCATACGAAACATGAGCAATAGCCCCACCAACATATTCTGAGCCTACAATAGCAGAAGAAGATGTAGTAGATGATATAGAACACGAAGAGATATTGGCTCCAATAGTAGAATATTTGGCACCATTTAATAATCCCACTAACCCACCAACATAATTATTTCCCACAATAGAATTTGCTTTAGTTAATATGACATGACAATTAGTAATGGAACCATAGCAAGTGCCAGCAATTGCACCGATGTAATTTCGTGTAGGGAAATTAATATTGACACTATTTAAAGTTAGATTTTTAACGATACCATCTTTTGTAATTTCAGAGAAAAGACCTACTTTGTCATTAGTTATATACTGACTGATGTTAAGATTGTATATAGTATGATTATTTCCATCAAATGTAGTATTTAGAGGAATAGGAATCCACGGAAATCCCTCCATATCTATATCAGCAACCAACTTAAAATATGCAGAAGGATAATCCTTTATTTTAGATAAAGATGCTGCCGTTTTGATTTGATAAGGGTCGTATGCCTCACCATTGCCACCAACAAAATCGCCATTATTGTCAGAAGGATCATCTCCTTTAGGAGTTGTCACTTGCACCTCTAGTCCGTAACCTACGCCCTGAGAATTTATAGCATACGCACGAACATAAACAACAGTATTTACTAACGAACAGTAAATTTTACTATTAAAGCGTAAATTCTCTATTGTTTGACCTAAATCGGTGTGTTCGTCGTCGATAGTAGGATGAGGATCATAACTCCAACAGTGTCCATACTGAGTGACCATTTCACCTCCAGTACTTGATATATTTCCACCTATTGAAAATGAATTAGCAGTGATATCAGTAGCATCTTGTGTCTCTACCGTAGGTTTTGCTATTTCGGCCTTTTGCATTATGATTCGCAAAACAACATTACCTGATGTTTTTCCTGAGTAATTAATAATAATTGTTTTATCATAACTGCCATATCCCACGATAGAACGGTCAACCGAAGCCGTAATATTCAATTGATTATTAGCTTGTATAGTTCCATTAGTTTGAGACAATTTTAGCCATTCAATATTATTTACAATGTTGAAATCATATTTAGTTGCAGTAGAATTTTGCAATGAAAATGACAATGTGGCATTATTATCTCCGAAATCCAAAATAGATGTAGAGACATTAAATGCTTCGGATGTTTCCAATTGTATATCTTTCAATATAGCTTGGCCAGCCAAGACCTCTACAGAAGCAGATTGGTCCATATATCCTATTTTAGTGAAAGTAAGAGTATATGTGCCAGGAGTCAAATTATCAAAAGTATAACGACCATTAGCATCTGTAAAAACAGTATTACCAGAAGGCGATAAAGCAACTTGGCAGTTTTCAATAGTTAAGGCTGTAGTATAATCTTTCACTATACCAGATATGCTACCCGTAACATCGACAATATCTCTTGCGCATGCACTGCATAAACAAAAGACGAAAAGCACAAAACTAAATTTATATAAACTTTTCATTATCCCACTTATTTAGAGTACTTTAAAATTGATATATTAATCCAAACCCCATGTCATAGGTATTAGAAATAGGATTAAATATTGATGTTGGTTGCATAGATATATATCCATTTTGTCGCTTAACCACCACCCTTCTTGCTCCTTTTGCCGCAAAAGCATCTATAATGTTCCACACCCAAATACCGGCAGTAACACCTAAGCAAATATTTCGTCCAGTAGCCCAATTGTTGGCACGAGTAGAATACTGCAAAGCATATTGTGGTTGTTGTTTAACTTTAGCAGCATAAGCCGCACGCGTGCTTTCGCATAAAACAATTCCCGTTATGCCTGCTACATCAGCTACAAGAAAAGATACACCTTTAGCTATATCACCTTTCATAAATTGACCTGCACCTGGAATTATTGATACCAATCCAGCAGCACCATAGCGTGTAGTTGTAGTGATGTTGTCGTAGTAACTCCCACCATAAACATTTTGATCGGCTACAGTATATAATATGCTCACAAAATAGAGTCCATTTTTTTGTATCCAATACTCATCAATCGTACGACATAGCATATTTATTTTTCTGCCATTTTCGACTACTTCCATTGTAAAATCATCAACTTGAGTATTCTTATATGACATTTTTGCATTACCACCACTACGTTCATTATAGGTTTGAGTAGTGGTCATTTGCATTTGTTGTTTTAATACACTATTGATTTCTAAGCCCCGTTCACGTTCTAAATGATTAGCTAAATCAACAGCACACGCTTGACGAGCAGCTTCTAAAGAGCTACCACTACCTTCGGCTTTAACAAAAATATAATTGCCAGATTTAGATTTTGGTAATTGCTTAGTCATCCATTGAGGACGCAATCTGTCGGAGCGATTGACCGATTGCGCCATCAATATAGAACATATTATCAAAATTGCTAAAAGAAAATAGCGTTTCATACTATTTTAATAAAAAAATTAATAAGTTGGTACAGGAGGAGGAACGCTACCAGGGTTATAAGTGACAAAAATATTTTTCAATTCAGGAAAACTGCCGGCAGGCATCCAATTAGCTAAACCTTCACGCCATATATATGTGTTGCTTGTGATTTGTCCAGAATTTGCTAAACTGCTAAGTTGTTGGATAGAGACAGGTCCAAATTGATTATTGCCAATAGCATAATAATATATAGCTTGATTACTGTTTGCTTGTTGAGTTTGTTGAGCCTCTATTTTTGCTATATTTCGCTCGTTTTGGCGATCAAGATTTTCTTGTTCCATCTCATTTTCATACTCAGCTTTTGTTTTATTGCCTTTCAAGCGGTCGTACTCATCCCATGTTTCTTGCATATCTTCAATGAATTTAGCACGATTTTGGAGGATTCGTTGACCTTGTTCTTCAATAGCACCAATTACCCCAGCTCGGTCGTATTTAACACAAACTTCATATTTGTACTGTTTAGTCTTGCTATTGTACAATTTTCGAGAGTCCAAAACAGTAGCACCCACTACAGCACCTTTTGCTAAAGCAATTAAATTTTCTCTAACACTTTGGTCAATATGCATACTTTCATTCACAACTTTTTGATCGTTATAATCTTCAATGGCATATTTAATATATGTCTCGATTTGTTGTTGTAAATTAGCAACAGCTTGAGAACGTGCAATGTTAAGAGCTAACTGTTCTTTAGGAGAAACACCGATACCATAACCACGAATCTCACCATAAGGAGGATTTTGAGCTGCCTGTTGAATAGGCGACATCTCTTGTACAGTAAATCCCTCTTCGTCAGTTGTAGGTACAACAGGAGGTTGTGGCAACTGAGGTTGCTGTTGTACTCCTACATAATTAGGATAAGGTTGTTGCACTTGTTGATTAGCCGCTTTTTTAGATGCACAAGAAGTTGCACCTAATGCACAAGCGATAAGCACAATAATAAAAAGTTTATTTTTCATAGTGGTAAAAAATTTATTTGTTTATAATTAAAAATAACAATCACTTTTTTTATTCTTTATAATACTCAAAGCCAAAATCTTCGCCTAACATACGTTTAGTTAATTCTTTAGAAATTGGCATATTATCGATATTTGCAAAATGTTTATTCATTTTCTCTGCCATGTGTTTTGCCACTTCTAAATAACGGAAATCCCAACAAGTAACACTCCATGCTATACGAATTGTAAATGCATTACAAACTTTTCCACCATCAACAAAACGGGCTACATTTTTTAGCGTAGTTCCATCGTGGAATCGATGTTTATCCGATTCAAAACCATATTTTTCTTTCAAAGTGTCAGACAAATCACAATACATTTTATCGAAAGAATCCGTATCAATAATAGTCAAATTATCGGCGGTATAACCCGAGTCTCCTTTTTTAGCTCCATATATATAATGGAATAAAGTTGGATAAACTGGTTCTTGACCTCCACTTGCTGACAATATAAAAATAACCCAACTATTTTTATCTACAGCAAATTGTTTAATATCATCTAAAAATGGTCTCAGATTAGGGCAAGCGTCAACATTATTTATGGTGTAGTATGTTACTGGAGAATCTGGGTTAACTTCAATTTCTTTTGACACGAAATTAAATCCACCTATTTTAGCCAAATAATAGGCAAATTGGCCTGTTGCAGCTTCAGAAACAGATGAAGTAGATACAATTGTAACCTTAGAGTTACGATTGATACAACAACCATAATCTCTGTTTTTGTAAAAAGTTTCGACTACAAGTTTATCTTCTGGATGTTCTTCAATTGGACGCGTTGTAGCAAGATTGCGTAAACGGAAATTTTCTGAATTATCTATAGCATCAAAAATTTCTTCTAAAGATATACGCTGTTTTGCTTGTATATCTGCAACTGAAACAAATTTAGGTGCAATAATGTATTTGGTATATCGACATTGTATATGTTTAAACGATTTTTTTAATCGCTCAATATTAGTTTTAATTAAATCGGCTTTTTCATCGGATTCCATTACTTCGGTAAAAGCAGAGCCAATAAGACCGGCAGGGACGGCGAAAATAGCAATACCGAGAATACCAATAATAGTGGCAATTATGCGACCGACGAAAGTGATAGGAGGTGTATCGGCAAAATTTCCTGGGTCGCCAATATACTGTGCAAAAGCCCAAACTACTGAAATCCAACCATTGTCGTAGACCTCAGGTTGCGCCTCGTGTTCAACAAAGAATAGAACAAACGAGAGAATTAATGTGATGATAGTAAGAAATTGAAGCGACACCACCATTTCATCTTTTTTTGAACGAATTGCACGCGACAATACATTAAATGCCTTCATATAGCGAAATACACGCAAAAGTCGAGCTATACGAAATGCTTTTAATGCAGCATAAGGCATTGGCATAAAGAAATTCAGATAGAATGGATAGGTAGAGATTATATCTATCAATCCATAGAATGAACAACAATATCGAACACGACCTTTAAAACCTTTGTATTTTTCATCACTTATATCCGCACACCAAATACGCAAAGTCACCTCGATAGTGAAAAATATAGTGGTCAATATATCGACAAAATGTAATATTTTACCATATTGTAATACGATAACATCATAAGTAGAGAGAAAGACCTCAACTGTTGATAATACAATAAATCCTATGATAACATAATCGACATAATTATGCCATTGTTTAGTGCGGAGATTGTCATCAAACACTCGCGCTAATTCTTGTTTAAAATTTTGTACTTTTGATTCCATATTATTTTATTTACATTAATTTATCAACCATGCGATGCCGAGACCAACATTAGAGTAAGACTTAGGGTCTTGGCAATTGAATGAAGCATAGAGGTCGAATTGGATACGTGGATGAACAATGTAGTTGAATCCAAAATCGAGATTGGCATCAACTGCAGTTTTGCCAGTTGAGAGGTCATAACGAGTGAAATAGTTGTAACTTTCGAGGAAAGCACCAAAATTGTCAGTTATACCAAAACCGAGACAAATGGCAAGGAATGTGGCAGGAATAGCATCTTCACCATTCCACTCTACGCCGACATTATATCCGACATTAAACCAATCAGTAATATCATTTTGAAACAAGAGATAAAGACTTGGGGCTACGTGTATAGTATGCGCCAAATCGGATGTGGATGGAATAGCAAGATTTGCCATAAAACTGATAGCAGGAACATATTGTCCACCTTCGAGTACTTTGATTTTAGTTCCAATCGTGAGAGGTTCGACACTATAGTTCCATGGGGTACCTAAGTTTTCAGTTAAAGTGCCATCATATTGCAAACGCAATTCGGCAAAATCAGACAAACCAAAGCGCAACATAGCTGTTGGTAAAGTAATTGCAGATGTACCAGAATAATCCCATTGAAAACCAGTTTCGAACTGAACTTTCTTAAATGGCAATATATCGACACCTGTAGCCATGCCAGGTCGATCGGCAGAAATAGTAAATTCAGACTTTTGTGCGACTAAAACTGATAGCGACAAGATAAATAAAAGAGAAAAAATAATACGTTTCATAAAATCTTAATTATTTCGTGTAAAGCAATTTGCATTTGTTGAAGAGGCAAGGATGGGTTTTGTGTGCCTGAAACTTGTTCGGTCAAGCGAGGAAGATGTACAAAACCTATTTTTGTTGGCAACGACAATTTATCGCACCAATACAATAACTCATAAAATAGATGATTACAAACGTATGTACCTGCCGAATTTGATATTATGGCAGGTATATTTTTTGCTGCCACTGCATGTTGTATCGCTTTGATTGGTAAAGATGAAAAATAGGCATTTTTGCCATCTGCGTGTATTGGCTCGTCCGCAGGGGTATAACCACTATTGTCGGCAGTGCGGGCATCATCAAGGTTCAATGCCACACGCTCGATACGGATAGAGTCGCCGGTGCATTGTCCGAAAGCTAATACAATATCAGGTTTATATTGTTTTAGTATTTCTGGAACAATAGACGAAACTACCCGAAATTCGACAGGCAATCTAAATTTAATACACTCAATGCCACTTGTAGTATTCTCGAAAGAATCCACAAGCGACCAAGATGAGTTTATTTTATACTCATGAAAAGGCTCAAAGCCAGTAAGTAATATGCGTTTCATTGAATTATCGTAATGACGATTACGGTAATGGTGGTTACTATAATGAAAATTTTGCACGTAAACGTATTATTTGCTCGATTGTTAAAATACTTTTTTACTATAAATAAGTTAAAAAATTTGTTTATCTCAGAAAAAAATAGTACTTTTGTTGCGATTTTATGGCAAACTTGCCGTAAAATTGGAATATAACAATAAAATAAATGACATAATCGACTGTAAATATGGAAATTAAACGAGATTTATATTTATCAAAACTCATTCAATCAAGAGATAATGGTCTAGTAAAAGTAGTAACAGGGTTACGTCGTTCTGGCAAATCATATCTTTTAAAGACTCTTTTCAAAAATTATTTATTGTCAGAAGGTGTGAGTACAGACCACATACTAATTGTAGATTTAGAAAATATACGTAATAAAAAATTTTTAAATGTAGATTATTTTATAGAATGGTTAGATGATCATATCACAGACGATAAAACTCATTATTTAATCATTGATGAAATACAAACAATTCCTAATTTTACAGAATTACTTGGTGGTTTAGTAACTACTGAACATTTAGATGTATATGTAACTGGCAGTAATTCACATTTACTTAGTTCAGATGTTGCAACTGAGTTTCGTGGTCGCGGTGATGAGATACATCTATATCCTTTATCTTTCGCTGAATTTTGTTCTATCTATATAGGTAATGAAGTTGATGCTTTACAAGAATATTTGACTTATGGAGGGCTTCCATATGTACATACCTTATCAAATGATGAAAAAAAATCTAACTATTTAGATCAAATTTATCGGTCTGTATATTTAAGAGATATTTTTGAACGTTATACAATTGAACATCCAAAAGAATTTCAAGAATTATTAAGAATTTTATCTTCATGTATAGGGACACCTCAAAATTCTAATAAAATTGCAAATACATTCAAAAGTATAAAAAAAATGCAATCAATTACATCTAAAACAATAGATAAATATATTGAGTACATTGAAAATGCATTTCTTCTGGAAGAAGCTCAACGTTATGACATCAAAGGACGCCAATATATAGGCAATTTATCTAAATATTATTTCCAAGATTTAGGTTTAAGGAATGTAATTTTACATTTCCGTCAAATAGAAGAAACTCATTTGATGGAAAATCTAATTTATAATCAATTACGTATGTTAGGATATCGAGTAGATGTAGGTAATATTCCAATCCGTACTACCATTAATGGGGAACAAAAACGTTCTAATTTAGAGATTGATTTTGTTGCAAATCTTGGATCTCAACGATATTATATACAATCGGCATGGCGTCTGCCCGACGCAGAAAAACGAGAGCAAGAAATTCGTCCTTTCATCAATGTAGCAGATTCATTTCCAAAGATTGTAATTGTTGGAGAGCAAATAAAATTGCGCAGAGATGAATATGGTATTACCTATATTAGCATATATCAGTTTTTGAAAGAACCCCACATAGTATTAAGATAATTCTTTACAATTTTTCAAAGAACGATTTTATATTTGTAGGCATTCAAGGATTCAATCTTGAATGCCTTATTGTTTTTCTATTGCCTATTTTATTATAAATTATTTACAACGCTTCAATGCTTCTTTGGCATCTTCGATATAACGTTTGATGCGTTCGATGTCGCGGTCGTGCGAAGCTGCACGGTCGATTTTATTTTTACGATAAGTTGCTTTAGACGAAGGAGTAGAAGCACGTTTGATTAAATCGGCATAACGAACATTGTCACGTTTTTTTTCTTCTTTTTCTTTTGCTAAATCAGCTCGCAAATCGATAATTTTTTTGCGATAATACTCTTTACTCATAATATTTAGGATTTAAAGTTATTGTTTGATGGCGGTTTTCTTCGGCATAGGTTTCACCATCTTGATTTATACATGTAGGCAAACGGGGGGGGGCAAGCCCGAATGCCTTAATTATGTTGCTGATTATTTGCCTGCAGACACGAGAGTAACAGAGTTATCAGCCAAAGCAGAGTCATCAGCGTTAGCTACTTGTACGCCAATACCATACATTTCAGCGACTTTTTTCTCGAAGTTACCTACTTGCATATTACCTTTCACTGCAAGTTCGCCACCTTTAGCGCCTTCAGCACGGATAGATGCCAAAGTAGCTTCATCATCTGCGAATGCACCTTTACAAGTTACGCTTTTATAAACGCGAAGAGTTGAACCAAATGCTTTTTTAAATTCACTTTTTAAGGTTTTCACTTTCATGTTACCTTTCAATGCAATTTCTGCCATAGTAATAAATTTTTACTTAGTTAAATGCCTACTCTATTTTAGGATTTTCGGCTTTTTCCTTTTTATTATTTGTAGGCAAACGGGCGGTCAAGCCCGAATGCCTATTTTGTTATTAAAGATAATTATTCACGACCAGCAGCAGCAATTGTGATGTTGTTGTCAGCCAATTCAGTGTCGTTTGAGTTAGCAACTTGAACTTTCACACCAAATATTTCTTCCATTTTAGTTTCGAAAGTACCAACTTTGATATTACCTGCCACTTTCAATTCACCACCTTTAGCATCACCTTTACGGATAGAAGCCAAAGTTGCGTCGTCATCAGCAAATTTTACACCATTGTACACGCGAAGTGTAGCGTTCCAATTCTTTTTGAATTCAGCTTTTAAAGTTTTCACTTTAGTGCGACCATTAAGATTTAAGTCTGCCATAATATTTAAAATTTAAGTTAGTTAAATGCCTACTCTGTTTAGGATTTTCGGCTTTTTCCTTTTATTAATTTATAACAAACAGACAATTAAGTCAATTTGCTTAATCTTTTATTTCAACACTCCAAAGGACATCTAATAAATTATTATTTAAATAATTTAGAAAAAATTGATTTTTTCTTTTCTGATTTTGAGGATTTTCCTTTTGATTTACCCAAATAATTAATTTTAACATTTTCTGGAAAAGCTAAAGGATCTATAACAACTTTACCTTCATCGTTTAAGATATTAACAACTTTAAGTTTATTTTCACCCAATCTCTTTCGAGTAGCTTCATTGTACCATGCTTTACTAAGATTAAATGCACATGCATCAATATGAGAAACTGAAGAAGGTATTGTAATCTTTTCAAAAGGACAACCTACAAATGCGCCAAAACCTATTTTCTTAAGATTTTCAGGAAACTCTATACTAATCAGTGAAGTACAACCAGCACAACAGGCACTAGGAATCTCTTGCAAATCTTTAGGAAATTTTATGCATTTTAAAGAACTTAAGTCGCCAAAAGTAAAATGAGGGATAATTTTTATATCATCATGCATTATTATTTCAGTTACAGAATCATTATACTTCTTAGAATTAGATTTATAGCGATCGAGTAACCTCGAAAATGGAGTACAAACCTCTTCTCCTTCTCTCCTCTCAACCTTTCTTCGCTTATCTGCTGGTTGGTAATCATAGTAATAAGTTTCTTTGCGCTTTTCAAAACCTACAACTTTATACATTTTTCCGTCATATTCTACTTCTTTTGGAATAAGAAATCTATCTCTTGCACCAGTTGCATCTATTAACAAAACTTCTTTCTTAAATTTGTTTAAAATACGATAACGAAAACCATAATACGAAAAATTATCAGACATAGTATTTCATTTTATATATTTCCACCTACTCTATTTTTAGGATTTTCGGCTACCTCCTTTTTTGTATAAAACAGACAATTAAGCCCAAATTTCTTTTTTGCTTATCTTATTTCCATTTACTGTATTCTGTTGGAATATACCTAATAGCACCACCATTACCAAACGGATAATCACTAACAGTTTTATTTAGGTATGGTGAATCTTTTAACAATTCGCCAGAAAAACAACATCTTTTTCGACTCTTTTCCTCAACCCATTCTCTGCTTGTAACTCGAATAACTGATCTAACTATACCTCTATACACACCTAATACATAATTAATTTTTGTAGATCTACTATTCGAAATAGCCCAATGCTTACGAGTTATTTCATAAAGATCCAATGTATCTCCTTTTGCCCTTGCTCGATCGAAAGTTTTATTCAAACTTACCAATAGTATACGATCGTTTGGATCTGCGATAAGCTTCTCACAATCATAAATAGTAGCTATTTCATCTACAGTTTTAATACCTTCATCCCATTGATGATACCCACTAACTATATTTGTGAGTAACATTTCTGTATTAAATTTGGGATAGGTTAGAAAATCAATTAAAACAGACTCTACTAACAAGGCTTCTTTATCTGTAAGTCTATGACGAATGATATAATATTCCACATCATATCCAGCATCAATTATTTCACGAATTAAATTAAGCTTAAGTGATTCGTCATCATCATTGAGTGCTGCTTTAGAATGGTCGAAAACACGATCGCCACTTCCTTTACCTATATAAAAAATCTTTTTATCACGAGGATCTACGAGAGCATAAACATAACAAAGAAGTTCTTCTATACATTTTTCACTAAAAGTATCCATATATTCTTTCTTTAATAAAACTTAATATTCACCACGAGCGGCTTTGCCAATTGTGATTTCGTTTGGCACGAGAATTTTGCCTGTTTTGTCTTTGATTTGAACAGTTACGCCAAATGTTGCATCAAAAAGTTTTTCGGCATCGCCTACTTTGGTGCTACCTTTGATTTTAAGTGCATCGGCAGATGCTTTTTTCACATCTTTAGTTGTTTTTTCGTTCAATTGGTTGAGTGTCAAATCGCCATCGGCAATTTGTTTACCTTTGTAGAAGACCAATGTTAAATCGAACGCAGCCATGAAATCGGCTGAAATTGTTTTCAATTTTTTGTTTGGAGCAACTGTAAACTCCGCCGAATTGAAACGGTCTTTGATACTGTCAAAAAGTCCCATAATTGTAAATGTTCTAAAATGTTAATATTATTTTCGTTTTTTAGTTACTGCTTTGATGATTGCTCCACCGATTTTACGCTCAAGACCTTGACGCGTGGTTGGTATGCCTATAGCGCGTGCTACTTTGTTTTTTAGACCTGAAATGCCTACGGCACGCTTTAGAGAAAAACTTAGTCCTGGTATTTTCATAATATTTTAGTTAATTAACGTTAGTTCGATATAACTTTTATCCCCCACAGATAACACAGATTTTTTCGCATTTTTCGCCATTTTTCGCCATCCGGCTCAAGACTGTTGGTTCGGCTCAAGATTCTTGCTACGCTCGACAATTTAAGTAAACTTAATTGTCCTCGCTTATCGCAAGAATTTTCAGATTTTTACCATTTAAGTATAAAATTCGCTCTTTTGCTACGCAAAAATCGCTATACAGATTACACAGATAGATTACTCTGTCGCACCTACGGCGCTTGTTATACCATGTATCCATCTCATCAGGGGTTTACACCCCTGCCTGGGCTATATCGCCTCTACGAGGCTTTTTTTTAACAATGTTAATATCATCATTACACCCACTGCCTGGATTATATCGTCTCTGCGAGGCTTTTTTAATTACAGCACTCTTAACCACTCCCCTCTTCGAGGACCTCCCCTAAAACAGGGAAGGAATATAATCACTTCACAATGGTATATTTAGCATTGAAGTATTCGGTCTTTGGGGAAATGGCTATGACTTCGAGCCAAACATAGTTATGAAAGCGCATACGCTCGTTTTCGAAACCAAGATAGATGGTTTGCTTGCCATTCATTGGAATGCGACCATTGCATGACTGTGTACCCATTATGGAATAATTAATGTTGTATTGCAATGTTGATGTTGCTTTGCCATCTTGGAAACTTTTGGCTTGAGACGAACTAGTGAATACGAACATATTGATATAAGCATCTTCTTCGCGCGGTGGTTTGTTATCTCCCAAAAGAGTTTGGATAAGTCCAATGCTATGTTGAGACTCGTAGAGAGGCATACCTAAAACTTTGATTTTACTATATGAATGATTCATATCTTCACTAAACTTACCATCGGTGTACATATCTTCTTCGTCGGTAGAGATACGCAAACGATAGAGAATGTCGGTTGTGCCTGCTGGCACCTGAACAGCTACAATACCACGATATGAACCTGAGAATGCGGCTTTGATTTGACCACGAAGTGTAAACTTACGTGGTTCTTCGAATACATTAGACATTTTGAGACCTTTTGTTGATATTGCACGAAAAGCACCTTTCTCACATTCAACAATTTCGGTGTTGACTGTTGCCAAATTATTCAAACGACTGATATCTGGGACTTTATATCCTACGCTGATATTAGCATATTGTGTTGCTCCTGGATTGACTTCTACAAGATAGATAGCAGAATTGCGAATAGCAAGCGAATCGTGCACCTTGGTCTTACTACTATAGGTTTTGAGCAATTTACGAGAATCGGCATTATAGATTTTGACTGTAGCAGGCGATTCGGTTTCGATAAGATAGAACATTTTATCTCCTTTCTCAAGATAAACTGGGAATGCCTCTGTTCCACCATCCATCAAATAGTCTTCTTTCTTATGACCGGTAATGCCTAATGTAGCAACTTCACGCTGCAATCTCTCTTCAAGTTTATTACGGACAAAGTCGGTGCGTTTCTTTAAGTTATGACATTTTGCTAAAGCTGTAGAATCGAGCCCAGACATATCATACTCGTAATGCAATTGCGGCACAAATTCAGACAACGAAACAATTTGATCGATCGACATCTCGCCAACATCGTCCAACAAAATTTCGACACGCTGTAGCGATGCCAACATATTCTCGTATTCGGTAGATTGCTCTTCTGCCATATTGCCATATTGGTTGTGTTGAGCGTTTTGTTTGCCTCCACATGACGCAAACAAAACTAAAATGAACAATAAAATAGCTGTTTTTTTCATATTCCTAAACTTAATAAAATTTATATATTTTCTAATATTTTGCAAAATTATATGTTTTTTAGAGTTCTTGCAATAGAGTTTTTGGTTCATTTTGGTTCATTTGATAAAATAAAAACAGCGAGAACCCTACTTCTCGCTGTCTAAAGGTATTTGGCCTGACCTATGCAAAGACGATAAGTTGAGTTCACGCTACTATACACGTGAACATCATTAACTTACCTAATCTTTGCTGTGTGTGAAACGGCCAAATTTCTTAGACAGTTGGGATAAGTAAATAATGCTATTCTATAAAAATATATGTTGAAACTGCATAACCCAGCAGTTCGATAATTGCGAATGCAAATATAACTAAATTTAACAAAACAACAAAATTTATTTTAATTGTTTTTAAACATGTTTTAAATGCAAAAAAAAGAGCAACTAAAAAAGTTGCTCTGACCATAGTTTTTCTAAAAAATCATTTAAGTATAATAAATCCACGCCATCACTCTGACGAGTCAATTTGTCTAAACTTACACACATCAATTTACAACTGGGATAATCATTTGCAAAAGAAAACAATCCTTTAAGATGTTTGCGTTGTACCTCTTGAACTGACTTAATTTCTATTGCTAAAATAGGCTCATTATGCGAATTGGTTATCACTACATCAACCTCTACACCTGTATATGTTCGCCAATATGAAAGTGTATGCTCATGCCAATGATACCCAATATAAGCAATCAATTCTTGAATAATAAAATGCTCAAATGCGTGGCCATACTCCACTGTTCCTCGCACTAAATCTTTCCGATGCAATAGATGATTCACGACACCTACGTCAAAAAACCAAAATTTAGGTGCTTGAACAAGTCTGCGTTTTTGTTTATCCACAAATGCTGGCACTAAATAACCAATAAGAGTATCTTGTAAAATAGAAAAGTAATCAGCCACAGTTTTTGCACTCACCCCACAATCTGTTGCTATGTTGTTATAGTTAACAATTTCACCATTTGTCAACGCAGCAACTTCCATAAAACGAGAAAATGACTTTAAATTGCGAACCAAAGCTTCCGCTTGTATTTCCTCTTTAAGATAAATATCAACATAAGCTTGCAATAATCTCGTAGGTCGCTCTGATTGATAAATCTTAGGTAACAATCCATTCGTCAATGCTCTTTGCAAATCAAAATCTGGAATTTCGGCACTTACTAAAGGATATAGATTTTCAGGTAATGCTCTACCCCCAAGTGTATTGACCCCTTGTCGTTTTAATTTTCGTGCACTCGAACCACATAAAATAAATCGCATCTGTTTGCGACTAATCAATAGATGTACTTCATTCAATAAATCTGGGACTTGTTGAATCTCATCTATTATAACAAGTGTATTATTGGCTTCCTTTTCTAACACATCTCGCAACAGACTAGGTTGTTGCATAAACCTATTTTTAGTATCGGTTTCTAATAAATCAATATAAACCGCATCTGGAAATAATGTATGCAACAAATGCGATTTTCCTGTCTGACGAGCTCCAAATAAGAAAATACTTTCTGTATTAGTATCGCTAAGTATCTGTTTTCTAATATACATATCACACGAAATATACATTCTACACTTATATACTACTCCCGATTTTCAATCAAAATCCGAAGTACTACTCCCGATTTTCAATCAAAATCCGAAGTACTACTCCCGATTTTCAATCAAAATTACAGCGCAAAGGTAATTATTTTTTTTGAAACTACCAAATTTTTTAATACAATTTACCAATTTAGCGAATTTTTGTTTACCAATTTAGCGGACTTTTTTAGTTCTGCAAGTTAATTCATCGTATTCGGCATAAAGTTTTTCGAATTCGGAATCGGATATGCGTCCTTCATTATGTTCTTCAAAAAAAGATGGTAACTTTTCTTCTAATTCGTTGCCTGGATAAAAATATTCATTTAAGGCATAGCCTGTGACTGAGGCCATAAAACTGCCATAAAAAGGACTATCCGCTGGTATTTGTTGAAGGAACGATTGTAATAAATCGCCTTCTAATTTGCCCTTTTGAAGCTGTGATACGCTTGCAAATTCTCGATAGACAAACAATCCTTGAGTGAGGCTATCCATATAAGGACGATAAATTTTGTCTATTCCAGCAAAGGCTTCGTCAATCATTGCTTGTTGAGAATTGGAATAGATGTTACTACTCTCTGCCACTATATTTTCGATAGTTTCTACGTTGGCAGTTGCGGGTCGATTGAATAAAATGGCAAATGGAACAATCAATAACAAAACACCTAAAGCTATAGGCAACACCAACTTACGTAACTGCTCTTGACGACGTATGGTGCGTAAAATATCAGCTACATCGGCATAGCGTTTTGCGGGGTTGGTCTGCGTACAGCGATTGACTATTGAGCGATACTTATTGGGAAATATCTCTTTGAGTATCAAACCAAAAGAATAAATATCAGTTCGACAATCGACCATTGCACCCGACGTCATTTGTTCGGGCGCAGCATAAGAACGAGTGCCTGCACCTTGCTTGAAAATGGCATAGTTGTCGGCATCTGCCAAACCAAAATCTATGATTTTCAGATTATTGCCATTGTGTGTTACTAAAATGTTGCTTGGTTTAAGGTCGCGATGCGTAATTTGCTTTGAATGAAAATATTGCATTGCGTCAAGTAGCTGAAAAAGGATTTTTTTGCGTTGTTCTGCAGTAGGATTAGTTGCAAGAAACTCGCCAAGCGTCATACCGTCGATATACTCCATAAGTATAGCTGGTCCGATGCGTGGATTGTCCTCCTTAAGAATTGTGGTTACAATATTAGGATGACTTAGTTCGACTGATAATTCAAACTCTTTTTTCAACAACGACACATACATTGCATCCAACGTATATTCCGTTTTTAGCCCTTTTAATAGGAACCAACGCCCGAAGCGTTTAACTTTATAAAATTGATTGAAACGACTTTGGGTTGGTAATTCTACATACTCCGATACAACATCTTCTGAGGTGAAGAAGTTTTCCTGTAAGAAATCGGAAGAAGTTAAAGATAATTCATAATTCATAATGCATAATTCATAATGCATAATCATTCGCCTAACGGCTCATGACCTTCGGTTCATAATTATATCTAAGAATAAATCGTTGCAAAGATACAAAAAAAATTTACACCATCAAACAAAAGAACCAAAATGAACCTTGCAAAATAGAAATGATTATCGTAAATTTGCAGAAAAATTTGATGTTATGGAAATAAATAGTCCTGAAATTTATGAATTACGTCTCAGAATAGAGGCTTCTATAAAGCGTAAAATTCAAACTCCTGCCGATTTTGACTTCTTGCGTGGTATAATTTGGGAACGCACCCACGAACAGATAAGTACCTCGACACTAAAGCGTTTGTGGGGATATGTCGATGGCGTAGATACTGCACGCAATAGCACGCTGAATGTATTGTCGAAATCTCTTGGTTACAATAATTGGGATGATTTCGTAAACAAGCTTAAGTTGGAAAATCAAACAAATTCGGATTTAGTACTATCGAAATCCGTTGTAAGTTGCGATTTATCTATTGGCGATACTCTATCAATTGCATGGCAACCTAATAGAGTGTGCCAATTATCGTATTTAGGCAACGACACATTTAAAATAATCAAAGCAGAAAACTCAAAACTCAAAGTCGGAGACACTTTCCGTTGCGGATTGTTTATATTGGGCGAACCTGTGTATATCAACGAATTGCGACAAAACAATGGCACAGGCGAACCGAAATTGTTCGTCATTGGCAATAAAAGTGGACTAACTAAACTGAAAGTGGAAACTTTTTAGACATAAATAAAAATCTTCATTCTGTGATAAGAATGAAGATTTTTTTTATTTCTTAGGAATGAGGTATTTGTCGGGAGTTGGGGGTTGGAGGATGTGGTTGGTGAGAATGTAGGTATTGTAGTTACCTGAGTGCTCTTCGAGTAGCATATAGTGAAGAAGTAGGTCAGTTTTGGATTTTTAACATTCTTTAAGCGTATATATCAACCAAATAACACACAAAACATTTTTTAACACATATAACAAATGTGAAAATGACGCTATTTTCACACGGAATATCTACACATAAAATACAACCATTAAACACACTTATAAGAGAAAAATTATTATAACACAAAAAAATTACCCACCCCCATACAATAAACCCCACCCCCACATCGTTATACTGATGAAACAAGATTATAAACCAGAGAGGTCATGACCAAAGTGAATAATTATACATTAATAAACTAAAGGTCTTTGAGCCTTTAAGCAAAAAAATTATGACCCGAAGGTCACGAGCCGCAAGGCGAATAATTATGCATTATGCATTATGAATTATGAATTAAAAACAACTGCCTATGACCGAAAAATCTACTCTCAAAACTCCAAAATCACAAACCCACTCACCCAAACAATCAACAATCAACTTCTTGTTGTCGTTTGCATCTGTCTATCATGTTGCAAACCCTAAATCCTCACAACCGGTCTGTGATTTTATTCTAAACTAACAAAAAGAGATGCAAAACACCACATTTGCATCTCTTTTTTTGCATATTTCTTGCATATCCAAAACAAAATCATTAACTTTGCTTATTAAATTAGTACAAAGTAGAAAGTCGTAAGTCATAAGATTAATAATACTATAAGGCTTTTTCAAATTTCAACTTTCAACTTTCAACTCTTGTTCTCCTGTCTTCATGTCTAAAAAAAACTAACGCCGAACCAACGGTCTTGAGCCAAAGTCGAAAAAAAGTCTGTCATTCTTCCGCCAAGATACGTCGCAAACGTAGCAAGGCGTATGTCAATTAGTAAATAGTAAAAAGAACCTTACGGCATCATCAGTCTTACTACTTACTACTTACTACTTATTACTATTTTTATGTCCTTATGTCATTCTGTCTAAAAAATTAAACGCAAATTACCATTAATAATCCATTAATAATTTACAATTAATTTACGAAAATTTACATTAAAAAGAAAATCACCCACAAATCTCACAAATTTAACAAATTGATTTGTGAATATTTGTGTCATTTGTGGGCTAATATAAAAATCATTCTGTCTAAAAAATAATACTATGCGTACAATTCCAGCTTCCGAACTAATCATCAACAACGATGGTTCAATATTTCATCTACATGTTCGCCCCGACCAAATAGCCACCACAATCCTCCTTTGTGGCGACCCAAAACGCGTCGACCTCATTGCATCTCATTTCGACACAATCGAGTGCGACATCTCAAGCCGCGAGTTCCACACCATCACTGGCACCTATCGTGGCAAACGCCTCTCTTGCGTCTCTCATGGCATCGGTTGCGACAACATCGACATCGTTGTTACCGAACTCGATGCGCTCGTCAATATCGACTTCACCACTCGCCAAGAAAAACCTGAGCATACTACGCTCACTCTCGTGCGAATAGGTACATCGGGTGGTTTGCAAGAGTGTTCGCCTGTAGGCTCGTACGTCGTAGCTGCCAAATCTATGGGCTTTGACGGTCTGCTTAACTACTACGAAGTACCTGAAGGAATCTTCAACCTCGACATCGAAACTGCGTTTTGCAACCACGTAGGTTGGAATCATCGCCTACCAGCTCCATACGTTGTAAGCGCTGACGCCGAACTCGTCGAACGCATCGGTCACGACATGGTCAAAGGCATCACTATCGCCGCCCCTGGCTTCTACGGACCACAAGGTCGCTACGTCCGCGCTCGTCCTGCCGACATCGACCTCAACTCCAAAATACAGTCGTTCCGCTACAACGAATGGCAAATCACCAACTTCGAAATGGAGAGCTCAGCCCTCGCAGGCATGTCTGCCCTACTTGGCCACAAAGCCATGACCGTCTGCGCCATCATCGCAGGTCGCGTCTCTCACAACATGAACACCGAATACAAAGGCTCTATCGAAGGCCTAATCAAAATAGTCCTCGAACGAATCTAATTTATTTTAACATAAGTACTGATTTTATTTTTCAACATAAGTACAAATCCAATTTTTAAGTTCAAATATATAGTCTGTATTTTACAATTTTGTAAGGACAAAAACTTTTTCAAGTACATACCCTAAATCATTAATTAATCACAAGGCTTGTACTTAAAAAAATAGTTATCCCAATAGAATTAAAAATACAGATTGCGATTTGTAAGCCTACAAATTAGTTATGTACTTATGTTAAAAAGAACACATAAATAATGAACATAGCAGCAATAGCAACAGCACCTGGTACAGGTGGCATAGCCGTAATCCGCCTCAGCGGACCTGACGCATTCACAATCACCGACCGCATCTTCCGCGCCCGCAATCGCAATAAAACCGTATCTACCGCCGAAGCCTACACCATGCTCTTCGGCAACATCGTGGATGAGATTACAGATAACAGAGTACAGATTACAGATAATCAAACTCATTCCTCATTCCTCATTCGTCATTCCTCATTTTTAATCGACGAGGTCGTAGTTGCAATCTTTCGCGCACCTCACTCATTCACAGGCGAAAACACTGTCGAAATCTCTTGCCACGGCTCCATCTACATCCAACAAGAAATCCTTCGCCTACTCATCGCCGCTGGTGCTCGTATGGCTGGTCCGGGCGAGTTCACCCAACGTGCCTTCCTCAATGGTCGCCTCGACCTCTCGCAAGCCGAAGCCGTTGCCGACCTTATCAATGCTCAATCTGCTGCTGCTCACACTATTGCGCTCAACCAAATGCGAGGCAATTTCTCGTCTAAACTCGAAGAACTCCGTCGCCAACTACTCCATTTCGTATCTCTTCTCGAACTCGAACTCGACTTTGGCGACCACGACGACCTCGAATTTGCCGACCGCACCGAACTCAATACCGTTGCCGAAGCCATTCGCTCTCAACTCTCGCGCCTACAGCAAACTTTCTCACAAGGCAATGCCATCAAAAACGGCATACCTGTAGCAATCGTAGGCGAAACCAATGCTGGTAAATCCACCCTCCTCAACCTCCTCGTAGGCGACAATCGCGCCATCGTGTCCGACATCCACGGCACTACCCGCGACGTCATCGAAGACACTGTCAACATCAACGGACTCACATTCCGCTTCATCGACACTGCCGGCATCCGCCAAACTTCCGATATCATCGAAAATATGGGCATCGAGCGCACCTACGAAATGATTGAGCGCGCACAAATCATCCTTTGGGTGGTCGATTCAACCAACGTAACCGAACACATCGAGTGGCTTGCCGAGCGCATCATGCGTCGCACCGAAGGCAAACGCCTCATCATCCTACTCAACAAAATCGACCGCCTCAACGACGAAGAACTCACCACCCTCCGCGAGTGGTTCGAACCATATTGTCCACAATGTAGGGACGCACGGCTCGTGCGTCCGTCCGAAAAATCCGTGAAATCCGACGAGCGCCTTCTTGCGCAGCAAGAGAGCGAATCTAATGATAAGGATGGAGAAATATCTTCCGTGCATTTTTCGCCAAGGCTCAAGACCTCTGGTTCCGTGTCTTCCGTGAGAGATAAAAACAATTCCGTGAAAGAAAAAGAAATCTCCGAGAGAAACACAACTCCTCAAATCCTCGAAATCTCAGCCAAACAAAACCAAAACACCACCCAACTCACCCAACTCCTCTACGAAAGCGCACAAATGCCCGACCTCTCAGCTGGCGACATCATCATATCTAATCTCCGTCACTACGAAGCCCTCACCCACGCCCTCGACTCAATTGACCGCGTCATCAACGGCCTACAAATGAATATCCCAGCCGACTTCATCGCCCAAGACATCCGCGAAGCCCTCTTCCATCTCGCCGAAATCACAGGAGGCGAAATCACCACCGACGAAGTCCTCGGCAACATCTTCGCACACTTCTGCATCGGAAAATAAATCAACCAGTATGGAATACAAAATAAACGATAAAGTATATAATATATCCTCCAATCTAACTGATTTTCAGATAAAACTCTATACACATTTAATAGATTGGAAGCATAAACATATCACCAAAGAACCTGGCATATACAAAGGCAACCTATATGACTTGATGTTTCCCGAATCCTACTCCAAAAATAATGAAATATCACCTGTCATCTACGATAAAATCCATTCCGAGATAAAAGAAATTCAGAAGAGTCCGTTTGCCTACAAAGTTCATAAAATGGCATTCCACATGGCAAGTTCGCAATGTGCATGCATAAATCTTTTTTTGCCAATACTGCTTGATTCTAAAGCGAACGAAATAATTTCTAAGATTCCTGGATATCCATGCGATTTTGACAAAATAGATAGGAGTAAACTCTACAAAGGTTTCTGCTTTGAATATTGGGGACAAGATATAACAAGCGGAAAAGGTCTATTAAACGACCATTCAAATGTAGCAGGAACAGATGCCGATATAGCTATTGCATACTTAAACAAAAAGGGCGAAAGTTGTCTGTGGCTTATTGAACATAAACTAACCGAAACCGACTTTACCAATTGTGGAGGATATAAATCTAAAAACAATAAATCTAAAGAGTCATGCAAAAACAGTAATTTAGATGATATACTCTGCAATCCCGAATTATGTCATTATCATCAAATTGGATATAACTATTGGAGCATACAACAATCAAAAAACTATCTCTTTAATGCACCTATAAATTCCAAAGGTTGCCCATTTCTAAATGGAGTCAATCAATTATGGCGAAATCAATTGCTTGCCTTTGCACTCGAAAACACCCCAAAATACACACATGTATCATTTTCGGTTGTACATCACAAAGACAACACCTCGCTACAACCAACTATACATAAATACAAACAACTAATTACCAACAATATAACATTTACCACTTTCACCAATAGTGATATAATAAATTCGGCAGAAACATATTCTAACGAACTCTCCGAATGGATCACATGGTACAAAGATTTGTATAATTTATAAAATTAGCGCGATACCACTCTTGAATGTCAAAAAATGACACTCATGAATTCACAAAATGATACCCATAAACTCCAAAATGATACTCAAAAATTAAACAAATAAACAAAAAAGACCTCGAAGAGGTCACACTTTAGTAGTAACCGCAGCGTGATCCCTGAGCTTGCCGAAGGGTCACCTGCGGACAGCAGAATCCCCTTCCACCTTCCTCGTCCCCAAAGGGGGCGAATAACCTACATTAATTTGTAAACAAATCAAATTTCATGTCCTCCTGTCTTCATGTCTAAAAAATTAAACGCAAATTACCATTAATAATCCATTAATTATTTACGATTAATTTACATTAAAAAGAAAATCACCCACAAATCTCACAAATTTAACAAATTGATTTGTGAATATTTGTGTCATTTGTGGGCTGGTAAAAACAAAAATAAATTTTTTACAAACATAAATTATCATTAATTATTCATTAATAATTTATTTGTGTCAATTTGTGTCATTTGTGGGCTAATATAAAAATCATTCTGTCTAAAAAAAATAAAATCATGAAAAAACTAATCACCCTCATCACCGCCCTCATCCTCTGCACATCCCTCTATAGCAAAGAATTCGAAGTCCACGGACCACAAGGCGGCCTTTCTATGACCATCACCCTCCCCGACCATTTCAACACCCAAACCGACACCTGCCCCATGGTCATCCTCATGCACGGCATCTTCTCAAGCAAAAACTTCACCCCAATGCCAGCCATCGCACGTTCACTCGCCAAAAAAGGCATAGCATCCATACGCTTCAACTTTGGCGGACACTGGAGTAGCGAAGGCAAAATGCAACTAATGACCATCGAAAACGAAATCGCCGACGCCATCGCCATCTGGCACTACGCCTCATCCCTCCCCTACGTCACACGCATCGGCATGTTAGGCCACTCACAAGGAGGACTCGTAGCATCAATGACCGCAGGGCGCATCGCCACTATGCCCACCACTACGAAACCCCTCTACGCACTCGTACTCATCGCCCCAGCCACTGTACTGAAAAACGCATGTCAAAACGGCAAACTATTCGATGCACATTTCGACCCCGTCAATCCACCCGAATATGTCAAGTGCTTCGGACTAATGAAATTAGGACGCGAATACCTCCTCACCACCCAACAACTCGATATTTACGGCACAGCCAGTACCTACCAAGGCCCCGTCCTCATCCTCCATGGCGAAAACGACCGCCTCGTTCCCCTTTGGTGTAGCCAACAATACCTCACCACCTACCCTAATGCCCCACAACTCACCATCGTCAAAGGCGAAAACCACCGCATCAGCCGCAAAACAAAAAAAGTCGCCACCCTCGTCACCCAATTCTTCAAACAACACTAATAATAACACATATAAAAAACAAATCGCCATCCCAACTCAGAGTGGCGATTTTTTGTTATATTCAATAATACTACTTTGCAGATTTACGACGGTTGCACTCTTGGCAGAGCATTTGACAATTTTCGGCAATAGTGCGTCCACCTTTAGACCATGGAGTTATGTGGTCGGCTTCCATAAACTCAATATCGAAATGTTTATGGCAATGTGGGCAAATTCCTTCTTGTTTTTCATATATTTCACGACGAGTATTTTCGTCAAATCCTCGAATATTCAAATGCTTTTCTTTGCGGTCTAACACATACGAATATATACCTTTTTTATTCTCAACATCGCTATCTTTCATTAGTTTTGATATTTCGGCTTCAAGAGCAATAGTATCAAACATTGTTGTATGAAATTCGTCATATAACGTACCCCAATCTACGCTTTTCATCTCATTTCTATATTTTTTAAATGTAAGTTGTACCCAATTTATTACATTATTAAAATGCATCCAAAGTTCATTTGCATTTGGGTCATGTTGATGTTTGCTCATATACTCTTCGATGTGACCTTTATTGATCCATTTAATTGCAGTTTCGAGATAATCTTGTCGAATACACGTGCCATTAAGATAATTTTTTGCTATTCGATAAGCCGCACACCCATTTTTACTAAAATATCGCTTTGCATCAGTCACCCACGAACCACAATAGACAGCATTACGTAACTCTTGCTCAGTGAGTTTTTCGCCAGCAATATTGATAGTCTTAAACCATCCAAGTTTTTCGCTATCAGTGCCTGAACATATGTATACCATCAATTTATAATCGAGAAAAGCCTCTTTCTTATCTGATGGTAAGCTATGAAAATATTTAAAATCATAACTAAAATCGCCATTGACATATTGACAAATAGAGAGTGTGCGTTGTTGTCCGTCAATGACTTCGTAAGTACCATCACCTTTATCAGCCCAATACATCACATTAAGAGGAAACTGTTGATTTACTGTGGTAATAACCGCATCACGTTGTTTGTCTTTATAAACAAATTCGCGTTGATATGGGGGGCGTACATCTAACTGTCCGCCGTATGCTACAACTCCATTTTCGGCATTATCTTGATATCCGTTGGTCAATTCACGGATTGTGATTTCATGCAATTCGATTTTCATAGTTATTTTTGTTTTTTACGGATTAGAATGCGAGCATATGGAACCTCCACTATTCCATTTTTCATCATATATAAATCTCCATCAACAGCACCTTTACGTTGTATTTCTTTTCTATATTTTTTGTGTTCTGGCTTATATGGTTGTACTCCACATTCTATTCCAGAATTAGATATACCTAAACCTATTATTTCAAATTGATCTGGATTATATTTATCTAGAAAAGTAATAGGAA
The DNA here is from genome assembly GCA_017467185.1 of Paludibacteraceae bacterium. Taxonomy (GTDB): domain Bacteria; phylum Bacteroidota; class Bacteroidia; order Bacteroidales; family Paludibacteraceae; genus Aphodosoma. Next base: position 44,588 of record JAFTSS010000027.1, read on the forward strand.
CTCCCATTGCTCCATTATAATCACAAGGAATATCAGTATAAGTACTTACATTAATAGCATCAAAATTTTCATAATGATAATAATCTTCAGGTGTATAATGTTTATATAAAATTAAATTTTCAGTATGTCTTTTTACTGGCAAATTAGTAAACCAACAAGAAGTTGATACACGTACCATTTTTCTTCCATCTTCAAGATGATGATATTTTTCATACGAATCAGGAACAGAAAAATACATACCTACATTAAAATTAGTATATCCTGTACGAATTTTATCCTCTTTAAACATCCTAAATGTTTCTTTATATGTCAAAGCATTTGTATTACCCAAAATCACAAATTGCTTACCATATTTATCTAACTGCGCAAGATATTCACGGAAAAGAGAGAAAGGGGGATTTGTTACGACAATATCGGATTGTTTGAGAAGTTCGACACATTCGGTGCTACGGAAATCGCCATTCTCTTTGAGTATAGAGATAACATTTTTATCATTTTGCATCAAGTGCTGAATGTCAGCGAGATTTATAGCTCCATCGCCATTGACGTCATTCACTTCTGATATTTCTACTTTATATGCAATTTTCTTTGGGTCATCGACAGTATCACCAAAGTCGAGCAATAGTTCATTGCCTGATACAGGTGAACCATTGTAGCAGGTAGCAATAAGTTTTTTTAGTTGTAAACGGTTGAAATTTAGAGCAAAATATTTGAAAAAATTGCTTTCGTAAGGGTCATCGCAGTTGCAAAACACCACTTTATCACGAAAGTGCTCTGTGTAATGGCGGAGTTCTTTTTCGATATCAGATAATTGAGTATAAAACTCATCTTTATGAGCATTATTAGCTGCCCGTAGATTTGCGTTTCCTGGAGGCATAATGATTGATAGTTTTTAAGAGCATAACTATCAAATCACTGAACACAAAAAACGCAAACAGTTTTGTGTTCGACAGGTGTCTACCAAACCCCCACAAGTACAAAATCTGCCTGCGTTATACAGCAAGACATTAACTGATTTCGTACTTGTGTGGTCTGGTATATATACACCAAACCTATTATTTCTGTGGTTCTAAATGTTTGGTAGACTTTGTCGAACGCGAAATAATAGCTAATGCTTAATTAAATAAAATATGTAAATGGCATAACCCAGCCATTTGAGATGCAAAGGTACGATTTTTTTTTGATTTTAATGCTATTTTGACGAGTTTTTTCTATAGGTAAGGTATCTTGGAGGTATCTTGGAGGTATCTTATTTGTAAGTAATGAGGAATGAGGAATGGGGAGGGATAGATTTTGTTTGTTTTTTTGTAATTTTGTTTGTTATTGGGATTTTTTTTGTAATTTTGTAGGGGAATGTTGAAGCGGATATTCTGGAATGTTAGGAACGCTTCAGCTTTGCTGAGAGGAATTTGAAAATTGAGAATTAAGAACTAACAATTAATAATTGATATATTATGTTAAATATTAGCGAAAAGTCTATAAACAAATTTTTAGCAAACCAAAGTATTGCAAAAAGTAAAGAAACAATACAAGTACCATCTTTAACAACATGGAATAATGGTAAATATGGAGTGTTTACAACAATTGAGGCTAATAAAAAAGGAGAAATATATAGATGTAAATTTGATGAATTCTCATATAATTATAATGAAAAAGATAATGTTATAGAATACAAACGCTTGCTAGAACAAAATGAAGAAGATATGGGACGTGGTTTTGTAGTAGGGTTCTTGAAAATACGTAATATGAATAATGGACCAGAGATACTGAAAAAAGGACTCATAGAATTTTATGAAGAACATAATATACCATGTGAAGATTTAAAGGTAAAAATAGACACAATTGATGATGTTTTTAAAAGATATTATGAAAAAGTTAGAGTCTGTAATTATCAATTATTTCCAGAAAAGGATTTTAAAAAAGTTCTTTTGAAAGATGAGAATGAATATTTTTTATATACCAAAGAGCGATTATTCCCTTTTTTTGAAGAAGATGGACGTAGATTATTGACTATATTCACTCGTGGATTTTTTGATTATGCAAGGAAACAAGGGTGTGTTGGGGAGTTTGTGGAGGATGATGTTTATAAAGTAGATGAGAGATTAATTAAAGTGGATAAAATTTTATCAGCGTATAAATATGAAGATAAAATAGATGACTACAATATTGAATTAATAAAGGATGCTATTCAACATTTTATATATGATAATAGAATTGAGATTGGTGTTGATATAGCTAAATTAAAAAAGGGAGAAAATATAGATTTTACTTATTATTTGATGACTTCATGCTTTTTTGCTATATATTCAGAAAATTATAATAGCGCTGATAGAGAAAGATGGTGTAGATTGTGCGGAGCTTTATTTGATAAGACTCAAAAAACATGGAATGCACATTGGAATGATAATTCTAAGATTTCTAGAGAGTTTATGCGTAAAATTGAATCTTATTACAAATAAATTATTTTATCACTGAAATTTATACACACACTTTTGAAATTGAATATAATTATCTTATTTTCAATAAAATACAAAAATCACTAGAATCAACATTCATATCACTATAATTTTAGTTCTTATACTATTTTTTGATAGTAACTTTGCCGGTGAGTTAGATGACTCATCGGCTTTTTTTGTTGTTTGAAAAAAGAGATAAAAGGACACGATAGAGGCTTGTGTAGTTTGATATTTGGCTGTAACTTTGTTAGAAAAAGTAGATAATATATATGAGTGATAAGAGGTTTGATATTATGGGTCGGCATTATGTTGTGTATGGATGGATGCGTCAGGGGTTGGGCTTGAAGGGTTCGATGTTGGAGTTGTATGCGTTGGTGTATGGTTATAATGCTTCGGGGAGGGAGTTTACGGCGAGTTTGGATTATATGTGTGAGTGGACTGGGTTGTCGAAAAAACAGGTTATAGATAATATGAAAAGGTTGTGCGATAAGGGATACTTGAATAAATGTGATATAAGAGATAATGGTATGAAGATGTGTAGGTATGAGGTCGATGAAGGATGGTTACAAAAGGTAAATGTAGTGGTTACGAAAGGTAAATTGGGTGTTTACGAAACTACACCTAATATTATAGAGAATAATAATAACAATATAATACTTAGTATTGAGGAGCGAGAATGGAAGTTTAGGGAGGATTTGAGGGGATATGAGGGTCGGTATGGAAGGGATATGATTGAGGCTTTTTATGGTTATTGGTCGGAGCCTACGCAGGACAGAATGAAAATGAAGTGGGAGCTACAGGAGACGTGGGATGTGGGGCGACGGTTGGAAGGTTGGAGTAAGCGAGAAAGTAAGAATCAATTTAATAATAATTTTAAAGGTGGGGGCAACACTTTAAATTCTGCACTAAATTATGGAACAAACAATCAAAAATGTTTTGCCTATCGTGAAACAGAAAATGAAAGAAGAATTAGAGAAGAACGAGAAGCAATTGTTGCAGAACTTGGAGGTGCATACGAATGGTGAAAGATGTGCATCAGTTATGAAATTTGCTAAAACAGCGGACGATTTATTGACAAGGTATAATCCAGATTGTTGGATTAAGACGCATGAGCATCCTGAGGTGACTTTTAACATGGGGACTTCGCCTATAATCAAAGATGTGGATTGTGTTTTTGGTCGTAAGACTATGGTTGATTGGGTCGGCATTTGTTTGTTGGAGTTAGCAGACAAAGAGTTTATAAAATTGCCAGCAGAACGAGGTAGCAGCAGAGGCATTGCTGAATCGCTACTTTCGGCTATAAAACATTGGCAAATGGGTGAATGGATGTATTTCTGCGAAATGCTGAAACAGGGTAAATTAGGTGAAGTTAAGAGATTTATGGCTACATCGGAATTGCATGGCTATATTAGACAATTTGAGTTATTCAGACAAGGTGAATGCAAGAAAATTGAAGATGCTAATAGATTGAGTTATGAAGAGAAAGAGAGTTGTATATTGAGCATCATATACGATAAGTTTACGGATGTTTTTAATGTAAACGATAGAACAACTCCTGCGAAAAACAATTTTGTAAGAATGGAGATTTTAGGTCGGATAATTGACTAGTGTAATCAAAAAGAAATCGTGATAAGCAGAGAGATGTCGGATAAAGATGTTGAGGTGATTATTTATTGGTATAGATATATTTTGGATTCTTATGGTTTGGGTAAAAATAGTGTAAATTTTAATTATAAGGAGGCAATTTAGACGATGAAAGCATGTTATAAATCGGATTTAGCAAAGGCGGCTGGGGTGTCGATGGGGACTTTTAGGAGTTGGTTGAAAAGGCATGAGGGTCGTTTAATGGAATTGGGTTATCGGTCGAGAGATAAGGTGTTGAATCCTGCTGTGGTGGAATACTTATGTAATACTTATTCTATAGATATGTGATTTATAGTAGTTTATAGTTAAGTAAAGTGTAGTAAACCACAAGTGAGAAGGAGAAATGTTGTAACTTTGCAACGTATTTGAGAGGCGCCCTCAGATATGTATTGTTTAACTTCATAAAACCCATCTTATTATTATGGCAAAGATTAAAACACCATCGTACATTGAAGCGATTAAAGGTAAGGTTGATAGCGACGAGAATGTTTATTACTCGGAGCGATATGGGGAGACTTATTTGTGTGAGTACAACCCATGTGAACAAGAACCAACGGAAACTCAGTTGGAGCATCGTGAAAAATTTAGAAATGCAACCGCACAGGCATTGGCTGATATGAAAGACCCCAGTAAAAAGGCTGAGTGGACTGCTACGGCTAAGAAGTCGAATAAATACAAGACAGCAAGAGGATGTGCGTTTGCTCACTATTATCAAAATGGCACGACTAATTAATGTTATTGTTATCTTATTATTAACTTTTTAAAAACAATTTTATTATTATGGCAAAATTTAATCTCGCAGCTCCTTTCGAAGGAGTATCTGGTAAACTCGACAAAGACGACAAACTCGTTTTCTCACAACGTTATGGCATCACACATGCTTGGGAAGTAGAACACAGCGAACAAGACCCAACTGCAGCTCAAATCGCAGCACGTACACGCTTCTCTACCGCTGCTACCAAAGCCGCACAAGATATGTCTGACCCTGAAAAGAAAGCCGAATGGCAAGAAATCGCTGATGCCTCTAAAGGCAAGTATAAAACAGCTCGTGGTGTAGCCTTCGCTAGCTATTACAGCCAAACTTCACCTGTTGAGTAATATTAGTACAAAGTAAAAAGTCGTAAGACGTATAATGTACAAAGCTACACACAAAAAAAGACCTCTTGAATAATCATCAAGAGGTCTTATTTTTTGTAAAACAATATATGCCCTAACTTAACCACAAATCGCCACCTTTATCACACCATCCCGTTTGTTCTCAAATATCCGATATGCTTCCTCTATTTCGCTCAACGCAAAGCGATGCGTAATGAGCGGCGTGGTGTCAATCCGACCCTGCTCTATCAAGCGCAACACCTCTTCGCAATCGCCATATGAATCTCAATCTTACATTTACCAATATCGCTTATCAAGATAAGATGACAAATCTGGATATTTGTCAACTATAGGTAAAAATAATGTTTTTGGATCAACTATCATATACTTACTTGGAACTTCCAACATATCTCTCCAAGTCTCTTCCATTCTCTTATTTGAAACAGAATAAACCTTATCAAGAAGATCCTTATTATCACTAGGAATAACATGAATATGAAAATAATCTTCTGCCTCAAGTTTTTCAATATTAGAATTTTTAATTACATTTTCCACCCAAAGAGTTTGTCTCATCAACTGATAAAAAGGTTCTTGATAATATATAGAACCATAATAACAATCCAAACTTTTTAACTGCATTGATGCATTTATTAATGGTTCATATCTATTCACTCTTTCTTGTCCTTTGCCGTTTGTTCCTTTTACTTCACCATTTCTATCTTCATTAGATTTATCCTTTTTGCCATAATATTCTGTATATTTCCATTCAATAGGAATAATCCATCTTTTTTTATCACCCTTATGTACTGCATATATAAGAGCATCTATAGAGGTACAATTAGATCCCCTAGTTGATATTTTTTCATTCAAATGATCCTCTCTAGAAACCACTTCAAAACCAATATATTGTGGTTTAGCATCACAACTTATAGGAAGTACCTCCTCAAACTCATCCCTAACTCCATTCAACATAGCAAGAACTGCATCCTTGTCATGCATTATAGCAAAAAGATGATTAAGACAAGCTATCTGTGAAGATAATGTATGACCCGTAGGTTTATGGCCACCCCACCATGAAATATTATTATCATTAAAATATTCAATGACACCATCACGTATTGGTTCATAAAGATTATTTATTCCATTCTTAAGTACAAAATTTCGACGAATCTTCATAAAATATCCATAACCCTTATCGCCTGAAAATATATTAGAAGTATCTCTTATCAGTTTCACCTGACGCTCATACTGACTATTTTTATATTTACTCATAATTTTAACACTTTTTATTTTTCTACAATAAATCTCTTTTCAATTTTTATTTTTCCAACCTCCACCCACAATCGCCATGATAAATCATCTGTCGGGTCATGCCACCATCGATACAGATATTCTCACCTGTGATGAATCCTGCTTTATCGGAACAAAGAAACAAAACCATATTAGCTATATCCATCGGATTACCCACACGCCCTACTGGTTGCTGAACGGCATCTGCACCTTCATAGACCGTATAGTTCGTATCAATCCACCCTGGCGAAATCGAATTCACCCTTGCTTTGCCCGCAAGACTCACCGCCAACGCATGCGTCAATGCCGCTATTCCACCCTTTGCCGCAGTGTAACTCTCGGTCTGTGGCTGACTCATTCGGTCGCGCGAAGAGGATATATTCACTATCGATGCACCATCTTCGACTAAATAAGGCATCAACAATTTCACTAAATAAAATGGTGCAGTAACGCCCACACTCAGTGCATACTGAAACTCCTCATACGAGCACTCATCTATCCCCTTCATCAACGGCAACGCATTGTTAATCACACAATCTACCCTATCATGTCGTGCCACGACATACTCCACAAACGCCTCAAGCACCTCTTTTTGCGCAATATCACCCACAAAATGCTCCCCTTCCGCCTGCTTGTCAATCACATAAACATAAGCACCCTCCGAGCGAAACACATCGGCAATACACCTGCCAATACCACTTGCCCCACCCGTAACAATTACTACTTTCTCCTTAAACATAATATCTTCATTTACAAAAAAAGACAAGAAAACAAGAATAACACGAGAATAACTTTTAACAATATTATTTTTAACGCTAATTTTATCGCCAAAGGCTCAAAGACCGATGGTTACCATAAATTATCCATTAAAATTTTATTTATGAATAATTTATGAAAATTTACGTTAAAATAAAAAAAACTGTTCTCATGTCTAAAACTTCGAATAAAACGGACAACGCACTTTTATACACTGATTATTCTTCCCACAATGCCTACACACCACATCCGACCGCTCCATCGCAACTCCAAAATGCTTCTCCACAAAATCAATTGCAGCCAAAATCGACAAATACGACCCTCGCTTACAGCATCGTGGTCCACCCACTTCGGCAATACGTGCAAGCGACGAAGAGGTCATCCTATGCGACAATGCAAATGGCTCTATAGTCAATGGCGTTGAATGACTTATTATCGAAACAAACATACCCGAACTCAATCCAGCTCCGCACGCACCCCAAAAGCCACATGCACCACCTGGCACTTGCTTGCCTCGTCGCATCAACTCTACCAACGCATCCGAAAGGTCGATATCACCACCTGCATTCCGATAAGCAATCAACAATGCCGCACCCACCATCACATGATGCTCCGGACCATGCATGTGACAAAACGACATCGCCATCATCTTCTCCAAAATTTCAATAGGATTCTTCGACGTCTCATCAAAACAAACCCTATAAATCGCATCAATCCCCCTCGTATGGCACTCATTGCAAACATAATGACCTCGCTCACAACACGTCTTACTATACTCCACCTTGTGGCATATAGCACATTCCATCGAACGCTCCTTTTCCAAATACACCAACGGAGAACTACAAATCAAACATTCTTCTTTCATAAAAACCAAATATAATTATTCTGCAAATATACAAAAAAATCATAACTATATAAAAACTTTTTTGTATCTTTGTCAATTGTTTCAATAAATCGTAAGACACACGATGTCACATAGCTCTTTTCAAATTTCAAATTTCTTGTACAAACGCAATATATTGCGTCACTACATCAATTTCAACTAAATATCTAAAACATAAAAGAACTAAAATGTCCACATTGAAACAAAAATTCGACAAAGTAAAACAAATAAATACGGAAAAATAAAATAATTACACTATGCGACCATACATAATATGCCACATGATGTCGCTCCTTGATGGGCGAATCGACTGCGATGTTACAGAACAAATTGAGACTGGAAACGAGTACTACGATGCGTTAGACCAACTCGGTTGCCCCTCTACGCTTATGGGACGCATCACAATGCAAATGCATTATGCTCTGCCCGAACCATTCACCCCTTCCGACAATACGCCTATTGGCATAGAGACTACTTATGTAGCAACTAAAGCCGAGGGCTACATTATTGCTGTTGACACACATGGGTCGCTACAATGGGGCGACAATCAATTTGACGACATGCCTTTGCTTGTAATCACATGCGAAGATTGTCCGCAAGAATACATCGATCGACTTCGCAAGCAACAAATATCGTATATTACAACAGGCAGAGAGACTATCGACCTGCCTCGAGCTATGGAATTATTGCATGAAGTTTTTGGCGTAGAACGCCTATCCGTAACAGGTGGTGGACATATAAATGCAGCGTTTCTGCAAGCAGGACTAATCGATGAAGTGAGCATGATGTGGTGTCCAGGCATCGACGGTCGCGCCCAGATGGCAACAGCATTCGACGGACTACCATCCAATACTCCACCCTTCAAACTACGTCTCACTCAATTAACCCAATTAGACCAAGTCATCTGGGCAAGATACATACCTCGATAAATTATACATCCGCCTGTTTCATATCAGAGATAGGCGGATTTTTTTTGCATTTTAGTATATCAATTATTTTTTGTAACTTTGTAGATTGATTTATACTTAGCAATTACTAATTACCAATTACTAGTTAATAGATTGTCAAACAACTCGGACACTCAACTCTAAACACTATACTCAAAAAAATGGATTTTAAATTATTACATACCGACCCCTATTCATCGGCTCGTGCTGGTATCATTACCACCGACCACGGACAAATAGAAACCCCTATATTCATGCCCGTGGGCACTGTGGCTTCGGTGAAAGGTGTGCATATTCGTGAGGTCAAAGAAGACATTCAAGCCCAAATCATACTCGGCAACACATATCACCTCTATCTCCGTCCAGGACTTGACATTTTGGAACAAGCAGGTGGGTTGCACAAATTCAATGGTTGGGACCGTCCAATCCTCACCGACAGTGGTGGTTTTCAGGTGTTCTCGTTGGCTGACAATCGTAAACTAAAGGAGGAAGGTGCTATATTTCGTTCGCACATTGATGGGTCGAAACATTTCTTTACACCCGAAAATGTAGTTGATATTCAGCGTACTATAGGTGCTGATATTATGATGGCTTTCGACGAATGTACACCAGGTACGGCTGATTATAAGTATGCCAAAAGTTCAATGGAACGCACTCATCGTTGGTTGAAACGTGGGTTAGAACGCTTTGACTCTACGCCTGACAAATATGGTTATAGTCAAACGTTTTTCCCTATCGTGCAAGGGTGTGTCTATCCTGATTTGCGTCGTGAATCAGCCAAATTCATTGCCGACCAAGGTCGCGAAGGTAATGCAATTGGCGGTCTTGCTGTGGGTGAACCTACAGAGAAAATGTATGAAATGATTGAAGTGGTGAACGACATTTTGCCTAAAGACAAACCAAGATATTTAATGGGAGTTGGCACACCTGCCAATTTGCTCGAAGGCATTGAACGTGGAGTTGATATGTTCGACTGCGTAATGCCAACGCGCAACGGTCGTAATGGTATGCTGTTTACGCGCAATGGCATTATGAATATGAAGAACAAAAAGTGGGCTGACGACTTCTCACCTATCGACCCCGAAAGCGACTGTTTTGTTGATTTACAATACTCTAAGGCTTATTTACGCCATTTGTTTGTCAGTCAAGAGTTGTTGGCTATGCAAATTGCCTCAATCCATAACCTCGCCTTCTATCTCTGGCTTGTGAAAGAAGCTCGCAAACACATCATTGCAGGCGACTTCCACACTTGGAAACCAATGATGCTCGAACGTGTTACACGAAGACTTTGATAATGAGGAATGAGGAGTTAGGAATGAGGAATGAAGAATGAGGAATGAATAGTGAGGAATGTGGAATGAGGAATTAGGAGTGAAAATAGGCTGAAAGCCTAATCGTTCATAGCCCAATGGCAACGCCTTGGGAATGAGGAATGTGGAATGAGGAATGTGGAATGAGGAATGAGGAATGTGGAATGAGGAGTTAGGAATGAGGAATTAGGAATGAATAGTGAGGAATGTGGAATGGGGAGTGAAAATAGGCTGAAAGCCTAATCGTTCATAGCCCAATGGCAACGCCTTGGGAGATGAATAGTTTTCGTGCACATCATGCGCCCTAAAAGGGCAAAAGTATCAAATTAAAATGAAAAAGATTGATATATATATAATTAAGAAATATTTAGGTACTTTCTTTCTGTCGATATTGCTGATTATCACAATATCGGTAGTGGTTGACATATCCGAAAAGTTAGACGAATTTATGGACAACCACGCACCACTCAACGAGATTGTATTCGACTATTATTTGAATTTTATTCCATATTTTGCCAATCTGTTCACTCCTTTGTTTGCTTTTATTTCTGTTATATTTTTCACCTCTAAAATGGCATATAACACCGAAATTACAGCAATATTGGCAGGAGGTGTGAGTTTCAATCGAATGTTGCGACCATACATTATATCGTCGATATTGATTGGCATTATGTCTTTCTTTTTAAGCGGTTATATCATCCCACCAGCCAACGAAGTGCGCCTTGCATTTGAAGATAAATATATTAAATCCAATAAATCGGAGGTTGCTCGCCACATACAAATGGAGATTGAACCAGGTGTAATACTTTACATTGAACGCTATGAAGAAAATCGTAATCGCGGCAACAAAGTGTCGCTCGAACGTTTTAATGGCAAAACACTTATTAGTCGTACTACAGGTGCATCAATAGAATGGAATGAGGCTGATACCATGTGGCATATAAAAAAATATCTAACACGAAATTTTAATGGTATCTACGAAACAATTGAGAAAGGCGACCAAATGGACACTGTGCTGAATATACACCCTTCAGAGTTTTTTATTACAGGTACATTAGCTCCTCAAATGACCAATACAGAACTAAGTGCACACATTCAACGACAAGAGGCTCGTGGCATGGGTAACACCCAAATGTTTAAGGATGAGTATTATAAACGCTTTGCTAATCCGTTTGCCGCATTGATATTGATGCTGATAGGCGTATCTCTCTCTTCTAAAAAAATACGAGGTGGTATGGGACTACAAATTGGTGTCGGCATTGCCCTAAGCGCACTATATATCTTATTTACAACCGTATCAAGTATGTTTGCCGTCAAAGGCAATATGCCAGTATTACTTGCTGTTTGGTTACCTAACATAATATTTTTCGTAATTGGCATCGGACTATATTTCAAAGCACCGAAATAAAATTGAAAAATGAGGAATGAGGAATGAGGAGTGAGGAATGAGAAGTTAGGAATGAGGAATTAAAAATTGAGAATTGAGAGTCCGACAAGTCCGACAAGTCCGAAACTAATAATCTAAAAAATGAATTACAAAGACATCATACAATTGCTTGCAACGCATCCAATGCTAAAGGATGTGACTCAGTGGATGGACTCTAATGCGCAGAGTTTGCATCTCGGAGGGTTACACGCTTCGGGCAAGAGTATGATGCTTAGCGCAATACAACAAACAACAGGGACGAAAATGCTTGTCGTTGCCGAAGATGCAGAAACTGCGGCATATCTATACAACGACATCAATCGTGCAATGCCCGTAGGAAAATGCGGATTACTACCCTCTTCATACAAGAAATCACCTAAACATGGAGGTTTGGACTTGGCATCGGAAATTATGCGCACCGATGCACTTAATATAATGCACAATGCTAAATGCACAATGCACAATTATCCGACTAGTCCGACAAGTCCGAAAAGTCCGACAACAACTAACTCTCAACTCTCAACTCTCAACTCTCAACTTAACAATGGTTGGCTTATAGTCACTTCGCCTGAAGGACTAATAGAACGAGTAGCTCCACGACAAACGTTTGAAACCAAAAGATTGACTATACGCAAAGGAGAAGAGATTGATTCGGAATTGGTGGTTCGCAACTTGGCTGAATGGGGTTTTGAATTGGTCGAATTTGTATATGAGCCAGGACAATATGCTCAACGTGGTAGTATTCTCGACATTTTCTCATTCTCGAACGAACGCCCTTATCGCATCGACTTTTGGGGCGACGAGGTGGAATCTATACGTGTATTTGACATTGAAAAACAATTGTCAATCAACGAAGTAGAAGAGATAAACATATTGCCTAACGTAACCGCAAAAGACGGCGAAGAGACTGTGTCAATATTCAATTTCCTACCATCCGACACCATTATATGTTGGTCGAATATGACCTTTGCGCTCGAACGATTGAATGATATATACGACGATACTCTCGTGAAACAACACTCTGAAAAGAATGTAGCTGACGTACTCAATGTGTTGATAAACGGAAATATAGCAAAAGAACAATGTGCTAGTTTCAAGCATATATACTTAGATAAAAGACACGAGACACGAGACACGAGACACGAGATGCGAGACACGAGATGCGAGACGCGAGACACGAGATGCGAGACACGAAATGCGAAACTCTCAACTCTCAACTTCAATCAATCAACTCAACCGCCATACCACAAGAATTTTGACATTGTTTCGGAGTCGTTACGCTCTTTTATCAACGATGGGTATGCTATATATATATGCTCCGACTCGAAAAAGCAAACCGACCGCATAGCCGCTATATTCGACGAACGAGGCGACAACATACACTTTACACCCGTAGAAGGAACTATACACGAAGGCTTTATTGACCACGATTTGTCGGTATGTTTCTTCACCGACCACCAAATATTCGACCGTTACCACAAATTCTCTCTCAAATCCGACATAGCCAAGGCAGGTAAAGTGTCGATGACTCTAAAAGAGATAAATCAGTTGCAAATAGGCGATTATGTGGTACATATCGACCATGGCATCGGAAAATTTGCGGGATTGATGGTTGCTGACAATAACGGCAAAAAACAAGAGGTAATAAAACTACTCTACCAAAACGATGATGTCATATTCGTCTCTATTCACGGACTACATCGCATATCGAAATACAAGGGCAAAGACGGCGAACCTCCACGCATCAACAAACTTGGCACTGGAGCTTGGGAACGCCTAAAAGAGCGCACTAAAGCAAAGGTAAAAGATATTGCTCGCGACTTGATACAACTATATGCCGCACGCAAAGCTGAAAAAGGGTTTCAGTTCTCACCCGATAGTTACCTTCAACACGAATTAGAGGCTTCATTTATTTACGAAGATACTCCCGACCAAGCTAAATCAACTGCCGACATTAAACACGACATGGAATCTACTTTGCCTATGGACCGTTTGGTGTGTGGCGACGTTGGTTTTGGTAAAACAGAATTGGCTATTCGTGCTGCATTCAAAGCTGCCACCGACGGCAAACAAGTAGCTGTACTTGTGCCCACTACTGTATTGGCACTACAACACTACAAAACATTCAGCGAACGCCTCAAAGAGTTCCCTTGCCGTGTCGAATACCTCAGCCGTGCAAAGAAACCTGCCGAAGTGAAACAAATACGTCAAGACCTTGCCGATGGCAAAATCGACATACTAATAGGCACGCATAAAATAGTAGGTAAAGATATACAATTCAAAGACTTAGGACTACTCATCATCGACGAAGAACAAAAATTTGGTGTATCAGTCAAAGAGAAGTTGAAAGCAATGAAAGTGAACGTAGATACACTAACGCTAACCGCTACGCCTATACCTCGTACATTGCAATTCTCACTGATGGGTGCACGCGATTTGAGCATATTAACTACTCCACCGCCCAACCGCTACCCTGTTACAACCGAGGTATGCTCGTACGACGACGAAATAATTCGTGACGCTATTGTCACAGAAATGAATCGTAATGGACAGGTGTTCCTCATAAACAATCGTGTACAAAATATCTATCTCATCGAACAAAAAGTGCGTGCTCTCGTGCCTGATGCCCGTGTGGCTGTGGCTCACGGACAAATGCCTACACAAGAACTCGAAGAGACTATCATCGACTTTATCGACTACGAATACGACGTATTGATAGCCACTTCGGTAATCGAATCGGGCGTGGACATACCTAACGTTAATACCATCATCGTACACAATGCCCACATGTTCGGACTCAGCGATTTACACCAATTGCGCGGACGTGTAGGTCGTAGCAATCGCAAGGCATTCTGTTATTTAATAGCTCCACCCTTTAATATGCTTACGTCCGACGCACGCCGTCGTCTGCAGGCTATTGAGACATTTGCCGAATTGGGTTCGGGCTTTAATATTGCAATGCAAGACCTCGATATACGTGGTGCAGGCAATATTCTCGGAGCTGAACAAAGTGGATTTATTACTGACCTCGGCTATGAGACCTACCAAAAAATCCTCAACGAAGCCTTATCTGAATTGCGTGACCAAGAGTTTAGTCAGTTATTTGCCGACCGCAAAGATGCTAATGACAATTATGTTCACGACTGCTTTATCGAATCGGATATGGAACTTATGTTGCCTAATTGGTATGTAGAATCGCAAACCGAACGTATGGCACTCTATCGCGAACTTGACAACATACAGAACGAACGTGCATTAGAAGAATATAAACAACGGCTCACCGACCGTTTTGGTCGCATACCCGACGAGGCTGGCGACCTTATGACTATGGTGCGCCTACGCTGGTTAGCTCAACGATATGGTGTTGAACGATTGATACTTAAACGAGGTAAAATGCACGCCTATCTTGTATCGAACCAAAAATCAGCCTTCTACGAATCAAAAGAGTTTGAAGAACTCATACAATATTGCATGACAAACTACAAACGTTGTGCCCTATCTGAAAAAGACAACAAACGTATAGTACAAGTAAGCAACATAAATTCGGTAGATGATGCTTATAAAATGTTTAAAGAATTGAGAATTGAGAATTGAGAATTGAGTGTCCGACCAGTCCGACAAGTCCGACAAGTCCGAAACGTCCGACAAGTCCGAAACGTCCGACAAGTCCGAAACGTCCGACAAGTCCGACAAGTCCAACAAATTACTAATTACTAATTCAAAATCTAAATACTAACAAGCTATGAAAAGATTTGTACTTTCATTATTGACTGCATGTCTATTAGGCTTAAGTCAAGCGTGGGCAGGTGCTGGAATATGGCACTCTAGCGTAAACCTCACAATCAATGGCAAGTCAGCCGAGTATAAAATTACAGGTAATGAAACTTTTTATGATAGTGAATTACCTTCGTCTATCAACTCTCCTGCATCAACATTGGCAATCAATAGTATAACTGTTGATGTATGGAAAGATAACAACGGCAATATTTGCGGTGGTTCATACACTATTACTCTAAAGGATGCTATGAACAAAGAAGTTGCATCACAATCTCTTATTGTTGATTGGGATAGTGAAACAACGAGTGAATATGGAGATAGTAAAAACCAAGTTTGGAAAAGTAAAACTGGAGCAACTATTGACTTATCAAAACTCACACTCGGTACATACACTCTATCAATTACAGGTACAATAACAGGCAGTAAATCAAATGCCAATGATTGTAACGAAAATTTCACAGACCAAACTATTTCATGTAAATTAGTCATCGTCGAAAACTCTGGAGAAAATCCAAATCCCGACCCAGAACCAGACCCCGACCCTGTATATTCAGGCAGCGTGCCTTCAGAGTGCGAAGATATAATGTTGCAAGGTTTTTATTGGGATTCGAACAACGAAAACGCAAAATATGGTAATACTCGTTGGACATCACTCTCAACACAAACATCAGAAATATCAGCATATTTCGACCTTGTATGGTTACCACCATCAGCAAAATCAAGCGGTGGTCTTGGCTATCACCCACGTCAATGGTGCAATCAATCGAGCGACCTCGGCAACGAAAAACAGTTACGCACACTAATTAACCAATTCCACAGCAATGGAACACGCGTAATTGCCGACATCGTAGTTAACCACCGTGATAATAAATCATCATGGTGTGATTTTATGGCTGAAGATTTTGGTGAATTTGGCGAATTCCAACTTACAGCCGACCACATAGTTAGCAATGATGAAGTAAATTTTGAAAACTCTGGCGATTGTAAAGGTAAAGCTAAAGGAGCAAACGATACAGGAGAACAATATGCTGCAGCACGCGACCTCGACCACACTAATTCATACGTACGCGATGCTATCAAAGCATATCTCAAATGGCTCAAAGCCGAATTTGGTTACGACGGATGGCGTTATGATGTAGCTAAAGGTTTCTCAGCTAAATATTTCAATGAATACAATACTGCATCGCAAGCAGGATTCTCTGTCGGCGAATACTATGATGGTAATACTGACGCATTGAAAAATTGGATTAATGGTACAAACAAAAACTCTCTAGCTTTTGACTTTGCCACAAAATTCACCGCTTTCAATCAAGGTATAGCATCGAATAATTACCATAAATTAAAAGGAGCAGGTTTGCTCGGTGCTGGTTATAGCCGCTATGCTGTCACATTTATTGACAATCACGATACATTCGAACGTAGCGACAACAACAACGACTTTGCTGCTATCGACAACAAAGACAAAATTCTTCAAGCTAATGCATATCTACTATCTATGCCAGGTGTACCTTGTGTATTCTACCCTCACTGGGCTCGCTATAAATCAGAAATTAAAGCAATGATTGAAGCTCGTCGTGCTTGTGGAATTCATAGCGAAAGTAGCGTTTCTGACGAGAATGTATCAAGCGATAAATACGAAGCTACTATTCATGGTAAAAATGGAACTTTAATTCTTAAAATAGGTAGCGGCTCATCATACAACACAACACCTTCTGGTTATACTAAAGCTACATCAGGAACTAACTATGCAATATTCATCAAAACAACATCGGCAGCTACTCCTCGTTTAGTTGTCTCACCAACTGGAGGTTTCTACGAAGGTGGAACAAACGTAACCCTTTCATCAACCAATACTTCTGCAAAAATATATTATACGCTTGACGGCACAGTGCCTACTACAGCAAGTACACTCTACTCTGCTCCAATCAGCATTACACAAGACTCAACTACACTCAAAGCTTTCGCTGAATATAATGGTGCTAAATCTGATGTACAAACACATCTCTATATAACTAAAAAACCAGTCCGCACTGAGGCTATCAAAGTTAGTTTCTATAAACCAGATGATTGGAAACAAGTGAACCTTTGGGCTTGGGATGATAATAACAATAATATATTTGGTGGTGGCAAATGGCCTGGCGAACCAATCAAAGATGAAGGCAATGGTTGGTGGAGTCATACTTTTGCTCTTGACATAACATCAATCAATATCTTATTTAACAATGGTGCAACATCAGGCACAATTCAAACAGGCGACATCGTTGGTGTAGAAGAAAGCACTTGCTACTTATTTAATGGTGCTGGTGAAAAACCAAAAATCGTTGAAGATTGTGATACCAAAGATAATATCGAAAATCTTAAAGCAAATGATGTTATTATATACCCTAACCCTACACAAGGAGAATTATATATCGAATCAACTAACGTAATCAAATCTGTACGCATAATCAATACAACTGGCGTAATTATCAACGAAATAAACGTTGAATCAACTCAATCGCACATATCTATTGCTAATATTCCTGCAGGATTATACTTGATTCAAACTATCACAAACGACAACATTACCAATCAAATGGTAATGAAAAAATAAACTAAACAGACACTAACAAAAAAGCGATTAGCTCAAAATGAGTTAATCGCTTTTTATTATCCCTATTCCCTCTTCCTTATTCCCTATTCCCTATTCCCTCTTCCCTATCTTAAATCGTTCACCTCCACATTAGGATATTTTGTTGTATCAAAATAAAAGTACGAATCATCTACTTTTGTTTTATTCAAACTATCCCAAACTAGAGTTATCTTATCACCATTTTTTTGATATATAACCAATTTAGAAGGCAAATTAGATTTATTTATTCGCAATTCTATACGGAAATACTCACTCTCTTTTGGTTCAGTAGGATAAAAATTTATTTCACCATCCTCACCTTCACTTATTCTATCTTTCGACACATAATATTCAATCATTGCGAGTGGACTTATCTCTTTCAACTCCTCAGCTGTAGGCTCAGTTATCGACACTTCATTGAATTCCGAAACAAACATCCACTGTGTCTTACCATCAAACTTTGTTTCATTTCCGCCTAATGTCATACGAAACTTATTACCCTTCAATGTTATCTCACCTGATTGTTTATCAGTAACATCATTTGCAGCGTTGTAATATAACAACGTAAATCTACCTTCGTATGCCGAGCGTTTCAATTCAGCCACTGCCGCTTTTACCCTACGCTCAGCACTATTTTGCCCACAAACAAACATAGGCAAAACAGCTATTAATAAAACGAATAATATCTTTTTCATAATCTTTTTTTAGTAGTAAGTAATAAGTAGTAAGTAGTAAGTCGTAAGATAAATGATGCCGAATCAACGGTCTTGAGCCAAATGGCGAAAAATGGCTCTTTCTACTTTCTACTTACTACTTTCTACTATTTTACATTGTTGACAACATACTTTCTAACTCAACTTCCGATGACACAAGCACTTCACGAGGTTTGCTACCACGAGCTGGACCTACGATTCCAGCCACTTCGAGTTGGTCCATAATACGACCCGCACGATTGAAACCAATATTATATTTACGTTGGATGTAACTTGTTGAGCCCATTTGACTTGTAACCACAAAACGTGCAACTTCTTCGAAATAAGGGTCGCGTTTAGACAAATCAACGCCCGACAAATCTTTGTTTTCGCCCTCTGGCACTGGAGGTTCAGGCAACTCGAATGGAGCAGGATAACCTTGTTGCTCACTGATATATTCAACCACATTTTCAACCTCAGGAGTGTCAACAAACGCACATTGTACACGCACAGGCGAATCGCCTTGCAAATAGAGCAAGTCGCCACGACCTATCAATTGTTGTGCACCCGATTGGTCAAGAATAGTCTTAGAGTCAATACCACTCGACACTTTAAACGCCATACGCGCAGGGAAATTGGCTTTAATCACACCTGTGATAATATTTACCGAAGGACGTTGTGTTGCCAAAATCAAGTGCATACCCACAGCACGAGCCTTTTGTGCAATACGAGCGATAGGAGTTTCAACCTCTTTTCCTGCTGTCATAATAAAATCACCAAACTCGTCAATAATAATAACAAGATAAGGTAAATATTTATGTCCCTTATAAGGATTAAGACGACGATTTATAAACTTCTCATTATACTCTTTAATGTTACGCACATTGGCATCCATAAGCAATTTGTAGCGGTCTTCCATCTCTTGCACAAGAGAGTTGAGTGTTGAAAGTACCAATGATGTATCGGTGATAACAGGAGTCTCGGCATCAGGTATTTGCGCCAAGAAGTGCTTATCTATTTTACGATACATGCTAAACTCTACCATCTTAGGGTCAACCAACACAAATTTCAATTGCGAAGGGTGTTTTTTGTAAAGCAAAGAGGTGATAATAGCATTAAGTCCGACCGATTTACCTTGACCTGTAGCACCAGCCACGAGCAAGTGAGGAGCTTTAGCCAAGTCGAACATAAATACATCATTTGTAATCGTACGACCGAGAGCCACAGGCAATTCCATTTTCGACTCTTGGAATTTTTTAGACGCTATAGTTGCGTGCATCGACACGATTTTAGGATTCAAATTTGGTACTTCAATACCAATTGTACCCTTACCTGGCATTGGCGCAATAATACGAATACCCGTAGCCGCAAGCGAAAGCATAATATCTGACTCAAGATTCTTAATCTTCGAAATTCTAATACCATCTTCAGGCACAATCTCATACAACGTGATAGTAGGGCCAATGGTCTCGAATATCTTTTTCACACCGATGCCGAAATTTTTCAACGTAGTGGTAATCTTCACACGATTAGCCATTTTTTCCTCTTCCGATAATGTAATCGTCTGATTTGGATACTCTTTAAGCAAATCAAGCGTAGGATATTTGTAGTATGAAAGGTCGAGCGTTGGGTCGTATGGTTCAATATTCTCCTCTACTCTCTCCTCCTCTTTAACCGCTACAGATTCAATCTCTACATCTATTTTATCTTTTGTATCTACATTATCTACAATCTCAACTTCTTCAGTAATCACTTCATTATCATCTGTACTTTGCACTCTGTCATCTGCACTTTGCACTATTTCATCCGTAATCTGTACACTGTCTTCTGTAATTTCTTCGTTATCAGTTGCAACCTCTTCAACAATCTCAATACCTTCCAACTCTTCTACATCATCCAATGTTGACAAAGTGTCGGTATCTTCCGTAATTTCCGTATCTTCTGTGTGAGGTAAATTATCTTCTGTGAGAGAGTTGTATCGTTTCTTACTAATAAAAATATTCTGAACCGCAGGAATAGTTGCCGAGAATGTAAATCCTGCAAACACGATAAACGAGCCAAGTATCACAAACAGAGTGCCAGGCCAACCTATATTAGAGATAAGATAATCAGATAGATATGCACCATACGCACCACCGATATTAACAAACGACGTAGCCAACAAACCACCGAAGAAGAAATCCATCATCAATGGTGCCCATACAATAAACAATAGTGGAAACACAATCCATTTCCACAAAGCCTTAACCTCAACGCCCAACAAACGCACCGACACAGGAAACGCAGTCAGTAAAAGAGCAAAAACCGAAACACCAAAACATTCGTTTATCAAATAGTGAGACATCAGCGCACCATTCACACCAGTCCAATTCAACACCTGACGTTTCATATCAGCACGCGAAATACCATCAGACAAAACAATATTTTGGTCGGCACCACCCGTAAAGAAAAACGACACCAATGCCAACAACACATATAGCGACACAAAAAACATCACTACCCCAAGCGCAAAATGAAAACGCTCATCTCGCAAAAACATCATAACCTTACTCGGTTTCTTCTCTTTCTTAACTTTACTCTCTTTCTTAGCCATATTTTATTGATTTATATTATTACCCAAGGTGTTGCCATTGGGCTATGTATTATTTAAACTTTCAGCCTATCCCTAATTCCTCACTCCTAATTCCTAATTCCTCATTCCTCATTATATTAACGTGCAAAGTTACAAATTTATTTCCATATCTCAATAAAATAATCTATTTTCAATTTACACAACTTACTCACAAAATAAGAACGAAACAGGTTGTATATGCCTACACAAAGTGATATCTTTTTTTATGTATTTTATGCTAAATTTGGTAAAAACACGAAAAAATAAGAATTTTCACTCAAAAAAACACTAACAAAATCGATAAAATTTACCCTATTTTTTATAAAATTTCCCATTTTTACAGCTATAAAACATCCCTTAAAAGTTAAACTTAGTTATAATTAGTTAAATATTTGGGAGTATTACATATTTAATCATTTTCTTAAACTACTAATTTTCAAAACAATAAAATTTTAAATGTTAAAAAATAGACTTTTTTTTAATATTTAAACGAAAAATAAGCTCCAAAATTAAAATCGATAATCGTATTATATATAGGGGGGGCACCCTTTTTAATTTGACAAAATATTAAACCTATTAAAACAATAATCAGTATGAAAACAAAACGAAACATTGTAATTAAAAAATCTGCCATTCTAACACCAGAAGAATGCAAACAACGACGAGGATTCCGACTCTTATGGAGTACAAAATGGGATTCTAATAAACAATCTGAACTAGATAACCTCGATCCACAAAATTCGACCGATTCAGAAATTAACCAGCAAAACGACAAAGATAATTAAAACATTTATTAAAAACTCACTCACAAATAACAAAAAAGTTTGACAAATAAATAAAAAAGATTACCTTTGTATCAAAATTTAGTATTAACCTTAAAAGCAAAAGTTATGACAGCATTAGAATTTATCAAACGCAAACAAAAAGATTGGGCAGAAGGTAAAGATTTTACATTACTTCCTGGCACAATAGGAAGTGAAACAGGTAATAAAATATATTTCGATGACTACAATAAAAATCTTTATGCTAAATTATCAGAAGATAATAAAAATGATTATAATAAAGGTTCAGGCGGAGAAATTCGAGACACAACAACGAGGCGTGCACCTATGAAAGCGGCATTTTCTTCATCTGCTATAGTAGTCAATCTTCATCAATATTGGCAAAAAAAAAATAACATATCTCCTCTTTTAGAAGCATTAGGTTTTAAGAATAATAAGGTCGAAAAAAAAGGAATAGTATTTAAATTTGAATCTAAAAATCCAATAAAAGGAATAGGAGGATATCCACCACATTTAGATGTAGTTATTACAACTGATACTAATAATTTTGCCATAGAATCAAAATTCACAGAACCATATACTGAAAAAAGAGATAAAAATTCTAAAGAAAGAGGTAAAAATTCAGAAATCCAACATTCTTATATTGCAGATAAAAAAAAGACGTTATGGGAAAATTCACCTAATTTAGAGAATTTAGCCCAAGCAATACATAGCCCAAACGCTCTAATTGAAAACGAAGAAATAAAAGAAGAAATAAAAGAATTAATAAAAAAACTAAGAAAAACTAACCATTTAGATGCATCTCAATTAATCAAACATATCCTTGGTTTAAAATCTAACTATAAAGAAAACTTCACTTTGTTATACCTTTGGTACGATGTTCCAGGTACAGAGGGATATGAACATAGACAAGAAATAGAAGCTTTTGCTTCAATTGCAAAAGCTGATGGAATTGATTTCCGCCATATCACCTACCAAAAGGTTATTTCTTACTTAGAAGAAAATTATAAGAATGAACATAAAGATTATATAGATTACCTTGTTAAACGATATTTATAACATCCCTCTACCCTATGAGAAAAATAAAGAAAGAAATTTTGATTGATAATATCTGTTATATATTCAATAATAGACATAAGACTGCTACGATAGTCAATGCTGACTATTGTTGTAATTCAGTCGAAATAAGCATTCCAGAAACAGTAATCTATGAAGGTGTAGAATACAAAGTTACTAAAATTGGTATTTATGCTTTTTCGTATTGCAAGTTGCTTGAAACTATTGTAATTCCTGATTACATAAAAGAAATCAAAATGTGTGCATTTGCTAATTGTGAGTCACTCAAATCAATCGTACTACCTAAAAAACTCAAAACCATTCAGTTTGAAACATTCAAAGGTTGCACCTCTCTTGAATCAATTATAATTCCTAATGGTGTCAATGAGATTGAGAGTTCCGCTTTTGAGGGTTGTTCGTCGCTTCGTTCAATAGTATTACCGAATAGCATTATAACTATAGATGATTATGCTTTTTCTAATTGCACGGCTCTTTCATCAATCAACATACCGAATAAAGTAACTGTAATTCAAGATTATACTTTTAATAATTGTTCGTCTCTTCCCGAGATTACGCTTCCTGATGGGATAACTTGCATAGGCGAAGCTGCTTTTGCAGAATGTGTTTCACTAACTAACATCGTCATTCCCAAAGGTGTTGCCAACATAGAATACGAAGCTTTTATGGGCTGCAAATCTCTTAAGAATATTACAATTCCTAAAAGTGTAACATCTTTAGATGGCAATATTTTTGATGGTACTCAATGGTTGGATGATCAGCAAGACGGACCTATTTATATAAATAATTGTTTTTATAAATACAAAGGCGAGATGCCTATTGATTTTCATATTGATATAAAAAAAGGTACAACTTGTATTTGCGATTTTGCTTTCTGTCAGTGTGAAAATTTAAAAACAATTACGTTTCCTGATAGTCTAGAAATAATTGGCTATTATGCGTTTTTAAATTGTTCTTCACTCAATTCTGTATCAATACCCAATAGTGTAACCCAGCTTTGTAAAGGAGCTTTTGAAAATTGCACTTCACTCACATCTGTTGAATTACCTCAAAAAATAAATAGGATTGAAGGTGAAGTATTCCGAAATTGTTCTTCTCTCCAATCAATTACAATACCAAACACTGTAGAAGAAATATGTTTTTATGCTTTCGAAAAATGTACTTCTCTCACTTCTATAATAATACCAAATAGTGTCAAATGCATTGAAGATGCTGCATTTAGCACTTGCATAAAACTAGCCAACATTATCCTTTCTGATAATTTAATTGATATTGAAAGTCATGCTTTTGATTATTGTGTGTCATTAAAATATATTTGCATACCCGATGGTGTAACAACAATTAATGATAGCCTATTTGCAGGGTGTACATCTCTTGAAGCAGTTGTTTTGCCTGATACTATTAATGAAATTACTGATTGGGCTTTTATGGGTTGCGAATCTTTAAAATCAATAACTATTCCTAAACAAGTAACTAAAATAGGTAAATATGCATTTCATGGATGTTCATCAATCAAAGAAATTACTATCCCAAAAATGATAAGTCATATTGGTAAAGATGCATTTACGAATTGTTCATCACTAACATCTATAACCATTCTAAATCCAACTCCTCCACTCATAGAATCTGACTCATTTGACATAAAAGAAATAAATGTACCTAAAGAGAGTTTAACTAAATATAAACGTTCAAAAATTTGGAAAAAAATTGCTAAATATACCCCTATTAATTAAAAAAATAGAGTTATCTTTGCAAAACAAAATAATACACACTCTCAGTGTGTATTATTTTGCCTTACCCTCAAGCAAGGTGCAAGCAAACTGTGCCTTACGAAACAGTCATAACCCGACACACACTCACAGTGTGTATTAACAGACAAAAAAAGAATAATATTACCAAAATAGAAGCTAATTTTATAGTCAAAATCAATTTCCGTGTGCTCCGTGCATTCCGTGAGAAAAAAAACAACTTCTGTGAGAAAATCTCTAAACAAACAAAACTATGACCCAAAAAGAAAGATATAACGGCGTACTCCAACACTTCATCGACACCAATGCTAACGACAAACCCGAACTTATTTATCGTGATGAATTTTCGCTTCTCGTAGCGGTGATTCTCAGCGCGCAATGCACTGATAAGCGGGTGAATATGGTTACGCCAGCCCTCATCGATGCCTACCCTACAGCTGAGGCTATGGCAAATGCAACAATCGACGAAATATACGAATACATCAAATCCGTGTCGTACCCAAATGCCAAAGCTCGTCATCTACAAGGTATGGCGCAAGCACTTGTCGAACGCTTCAACGGCATAGTACCCTCAACTACCGAAGAATTAACCACCTTGCCTGGCGTAGGTCGCAAGACTGCTAATGTCATCACTGCTGTTTGTTTCGGTCAACCTACAATGGCAGTAGATACTCACGTATTTCGTGTAGCCAACCGCATCGGACTTACCAACAATAGCAAAACCCCACTCGAAACAGAAAAAACTCTCATCCGCCATATTCCCAAAGACCTTGTGCCACGCGCTCATCATTGGCTAATATTGCATGGTCGATATGTTTGCACAGCACGTGCACCTAAATGCACAGAATGTGGTATAAAACAGTTTTGCAAATATTATTCGCAACATAAATAAACAAAAAAAGTCTACATCAATTGATGCAGACTTTTTTATTTAATCTTAATTATTTTATCCTCAATTTATACACTTCCAACAAACGCTTCAAATCCTCTACTTGTTGTTGGATTTGGCGTCCACGGTCGGTGTCGCGCACCATCATACGTTTTGTATCGAATTCGACAAGGAAACGGGTGCCCTTGATATCTACGCCTTGCTCAATAGCCTTTTGGCGAGATTCAAATGGTTCGTGTTGAACAAGTTGCATTCCATGAGAATTAAATACAAGGGTGTAACCAGCAATACCGGTTTCGTCGTGATAAGGACGAGAGAAACCACCATCGATAACAAGCACTTTGCCATCGGCACGGACAGGACTTTCACCTTTGATAGTCTTAACAGGCACGTGGCCATTAATGATATGACGATGTTCGCCTACAACGCCAAATTCGTCGAGAATACGGTCGCAAACAGCAGAATCGTTACGTAGTTTGTAGTATGGTCCTTGATTTTCTTTTTGTGGTGTTTTGTCAGAAAGAAGATAACGCTCGAAATTAGCCATTTGGTGTTTATCGAACGAAGGAGAATCTGGTCCACACCACCAATACCACATATAGTCGAGCGCAACTTGATACTCTTCGCGGTCGCGACATGGAAGACAAGCAATACGCACAAGTCGGTCAACCTCATCGAGATAAGCTTTACCGGCATATTCTTTGCCTAAAATATTGACGCTGCGGAATGTGCCATCTTCGTTCATAGGTACAGAGGCATGGAACAAGAGGTTGCCATTGCAAACGAGATACATACTACCCTTATCGAGAAGCAAACGAAGATGTTGTGCAAGTTTTTGACTTTCGGCAAACGAGCGTTTGAGTTTTTCCATCACATCACGTTCGCCAGGAGTGAGTTCGTATGGATTTTCTTTTGTAACAGTTTGGAATTTAGGGTCCTTCATTGGATACTCTACACCATCGATAGTTACCACACCACGCTCTTGGTCAACAAGATGAAGGCGATCGCGGAACTCCATTTTCCACTCAGGATTACGTTGAGTAATTGCGTGCTCGAGTTTCCATTGTATTACAGATATTGCCTTGTGCATCTGCGAAATGAGTCGCACATTACGTTCGTCATAATTAACGTCGGCAAACTTCAATTTTGGAATATATGGTGTACAAGGGTCGTTGTCGTACGTTTCCATTGCAAACGTTGCAAGTGGCAACATATTGATGCCATAACCATCTTCAAGCGTAAGTAAATTGGCATAACGAAGCGAAAGACGGATGACAGAAGCAATACAAGCCTCGTTGCCAGCTGCAGCACCCATCCATACAAGGTCGTGATTACCCCATTGGATGTCAACATCGTGATACTGACTAATTTGGTCGAGAATGAGGTGAGCACCAGGTCCACGGTCGTAAACGTCGCCTACAAGGTGAAGACGGTCGATTACAAGACGTTGGATAAGCGTACACATTGCAATAATGAAGGCATCGGAACGACCATTGTCGATAATGCTACGAAGAATAGCATGAACGTATGCAGTCTTGTTTTCGTCGTCCTCGCTTTCGTGCATAAGCTCTTGAATGATGTAAGAGAAAGCCTCAGGAAGAGTCTTACGAACCTTTGAACGAGTGTATTTAGACGACACCGCACGACACACGCGTACTAAACGAATAAGCGTAATATTGTACCATTCGTCGAGGTTATCTTCCTCAAGTTTAACGATTTCGAGACGTTCTTTTGGGTAATAAATAAGAGTGCAAAGTTCGTGTTTTTCTTTTTCGCGAAGTTCTTTACCAAACTCCTCATTCACCTTGCGCACTACTGCACCACTTGCATTGCGAATAACGTGGTCAAATGCCTCATTTTCACCGTGAATGTCAGACAAAAAGTGCTCTGTGCCTTTAGGCAAACTAAGAATAGCTTCAAGATTTATAATCTCGGTAGCTGCTGCTTCGATTGTTGGAAATGTTTTTCCAAGAAGCTCTAAATAACGTTTTTCCATGTGTATGATTTAAGGTTAGATTTTTTTTGACTATAGAATATTGTCTATTGACATATTTAACAAGGCAAAGTTAGATAATTTAATTGATAAAAACAAATTTTTAGGTTACTTAATTTGTCATTTTGGCATATTATTTGGATTTTGCATAATGTTTGATATTGTAATTTTGTTAATAATTACCTATTTATAATAGCAATAAATACAATTTTAACATTTTAACAATATTAAATCAACTTATAAATACTTATTTTTAGTTAAAACATACAATATCATATTAAACTTTTCGTTATCTTTGCACATCGAAAGAATATCAAACTAAAAAAAGAAAATAAATTATGAGAAAATTTATGTCAATCACAGCATTTGCCATTACGATAGTAGCGACAAGTGCATTAACAAGTCTTATTGTAACAAAAAACATCGATTCGTTAAGTTGTAAAACCGAAGTAAAAGAAGAGAAAACCGCATCGCCTGTAAAATTCACCAATTTCAGCAGCGACAACACAGCTCGTCCAGCAGATTTTACGTATGCTGCCGAAAAATCGGTAGAAGCTGTAGTGCACGTTAAAACAAAAATTGACGTTAGCAGCCGCTACTCTATGAATATCGACCCATTTTTCGACTTCTTTTTCGGACGTCCATCGCAACCACGCGAACCTCAATATCGCGAAGGTTCTGGTTCGGGTGTAATAATATCAACCGATGGCTATATTGTTACAAATAACCATGTTATCGATAATGCCTCGACCGTTGAGGTTACATTAAACGACAAGCGCAAGTTTGATGCGAAGGTGATTGGTACCGACCCATCAACCGACATTGCTCTATTAAAAATTGAGGCTGAGAATTTGCCAATTATTGAATTTGGCGACTCTGATGATTTACATATTGGCGAGTGGGTGTTGGCAGTGGGCAATCCGTTCAACTTGACATCGACAGTTACCGCTGGTATCGTAAGCGCAAAAGCCCGTAATATCAACATCTTGAATGCCGAAATGAAAATCGAATCGTTTATTCAAACCGACGCAGCCGTAAACCCTGGCAACTCAGGCGGTGCGTTAGTTAATACCCGAGGAGAATTGATTGGAATAAACACCGCTATTGCCTCACAAACAGGTTCATATTCTGGATATTCATTTGCTGTGCCAACCACAATTGTAAGTAAAGTAGTTGCCGACTTGAAAGAATATTCAGTAGTACAACGCGCTGTATTGGGCGTACAAATAGCCGACATCAACGACGAATTGGCAAAAGAAAAAAATCTGAAGACACTAAAAGGTGCGTATATTGCTGGTGTACAAGAAAATAGTTCGGCTGCTGATGCCAATCTCAAAGAGGGCGACATCATCACAGGCATAAACGGACAAACCGTTAATTCAGTAGCAGAATTGCAAGAACAAGTGAGCCGCTATCGCCCAGGTAACGACATAAAAGTCAACTATATACGTGACGGTAAAAACGAATCGGTAATAGTAACTCTTAAGAATCGCTCTGGCAATACCAACGTAGTAAAAATCGCCGACACATCTATACTTGGAGCTACATTCAAAGAAGTAGATAATCGTACAGCCGAAAAATTTAGACTAAATGCAGGCATACAAATTGACACTATCGACAAAAATGGCGCATTAGCAAAAGCAGGTTTGAAAAAAGACTTTATCATACTGAAAGTCAACGGACAACCAATACGCAGTGAGAAAGATCTAACAACAATCGTAAACCAAACAGTTAATGCCAACGACCAAGAACGCGCATTGTTTATTACAGGTATTTTCACAAACGGACAAATTGCCCATTTTGCAGTAAATCTTGAATAAAAATCAACGTAATAGCCTAATAGACTGATTGTTTACATCATAGTAAGCAATCAGTTTTTTCATACAAAACATTAAGTGCTGAATAACAGCAACTTCAGTAAAATATATAAATGAGTACAAAGTAGAAAGTAAAAAGTAGAAAGAACCATCCGACATCATTTATCTTACGACTTTCTACTTACTACTTACTACTAAGTTGCAGATATTTTGAAGGTGAGGAGCTATTTTTATTTGTACATTTAGACATTTTTCATTTTATTTCAAAAAAACAGAAAAATCACACAAAAAACTATTGCACATATTAAAAAAAAATAGTAACTTTGCGTGCTTAAATTGTATATGCATAATGAGACAGCTAAAAATTACTAAATCTATTACCAATCGCGAGAGTGCATCGCTCGACAAGTACTTACAAGAGATTGGTCGTGAAGAACTTATCTCAGTAGATGAAGAAGTAAAGTTGGCTCAACGAATCCGCAAAGGCGACCGTGCCGCGTTAGAAAAATTGACACGTTCTAACCTCCGTTTCGTAGTTTCCGTAGCAAAACAGTACCAAAATCAAGGGTTATCACTACCCGATTTGATTAACGAAGGTAATTTAGGCTTGATTAAAGCAGCCGAGAAATTCGACGAAACACGTGGTTTCAAATTCATTTCTTACGCAGTGTGGTGGATACGTCAATCAATTCTCCAAGCTTTGGCAGAACAATCACGTATCGTACGTTTGCCACTAAACCAAGTGGGTGCGTTGGGAAAAATCAACAAAGCACTATCGAAATTTGAACAAGAAAACGAGCGTCGTCCATCAGCAGAAGAACTCGCAGAGGAACTCGACATCCCTTTCGAAAAAATCTCTGACACAATTAAAATTTCAGGACGCCACATTTCGGTTGATGCTCCATTCGTTGAAGGCGAAGACAACTCTCTTCTCGATGTATTGGTAAATGATGATTCTCCTATAGCTGATTCTACTTTGATTAACGAGTCGCTCAACAAAGAGATTGACCGTGCGTTAGACTCAATGCTTCAAGAGCGCGAACGCGAAATTATTAAAATGTTCTTTGGTATTGGTTGTCAAGAAATGACCCTCGAAGAAATTGGTGATAAATTCGGACTTACCCGCGAACGTGTTCGTCAAATCAAAGAAAAGGCTATTCGCAAATTGAGAAACAACTCAAAAAACAAACTTCTTAAAGTGTATTTAGGTTAATCAACCTAAAAAAATACACAACAAATAACTGAAAGAGCATTCCACAAAAAATGCTCTTTCTTTATTAAAAGTACAAAGTAAAAAGTAGAAAGTAGAAAGAACCACGCGACATCACAAGTCTTGCGACTTACGACTTTCTACTTACTACTAAATTTAACAATGGATTTAAGCAAGAGTTCAATATCGAAATTGTTGTGGTACTATTCGCTACCAACGCTAATAGGCACCTTGGCAAATGCGCTCTATAACATCATAGACCGCATATACATTGGTCAAGGCGTAGGTGCGTTGGCAATTTCGGGTTTGGCTCTCACTTTTCCTATAATGAATTTGTTGGGTGCGTTTGGTATGTTGGTCGGACATGGTGCAGCAGCCCGTGTATCGCTCCTACTCGGCAATAACAACACTCGCGAAGCAAACGCTATATTGCCCAACACATTCTTTCTCTCTCTGTTTTTCTACATTGTAGTCAGCTCGCTGTTCTACATATTTCTCGACCCAATACTCTACGCTTTTGGAGGCTCAGAACAAACCATACCCTACGCGAGAGAATATCTAAAAATAATTATTCCAGGACACATATTCACCTCGCTCAGTTACGATTACACCAATATAATGCGAGCATCAGGACACCCTATGCGAGCAATGAATACACTCATATTAGGCGCAGTGCTCAACGTCATACTCGACCCTATATTTATTTTCGGTTTCGACATGGGCATAAAAGGTGCAGCATACGCAACAATTATATCAATGTTCATATCTTGCGTGTGGATAATGCACTTTTTCTTCCGCAAAGACAACACTCTTAGTTTCAAAAATTGTAAATATAAACTAAAAAACAATTGGCTCTCAATTCTCAATTCTCAATTCTCAAGTCTATCAATCGGTCTATCGTCATTCCTTTTGCACACAGCGGGTTCGATGGTGAATGTATTGATGAATCACACACTTCAGCACTATGGAGGCGACCTCGCAATTGGTGCGTTTGGCATTATGACTTCGTTCACATCACTTACCCTTATGGCAATCATCGGCATGGCACAAGGCATGCAACCAATTTTAGGGTATAATTATGGCGCAAAACAATTCGACCGAGTGCGCACAACATTAAAATATTGCATAATAGTAGCCACCATAATAACCACAATAGGCTGTTTAATTGCAGTTTCATTCCCACGACTAATTGCACGTTGTTTTACTGCCGATACCGACCTATTAAATATAACATCAAATGGATTATCAATCTACGCATCCACTTTCTTTGTCGTTGGTTTCCATGTAATTGTAACAAATTATTTCCAAAGCATAGGACGAGCAGGCATATCAATTCTCTTATCTATGTCGCGACAAATATTGTTGCTCATTCCATTCATATTACTCTTCCCTCCTATTTTAGGACTTAATGGCGCATGGCTCGCACAACCAGCCTCTAACATTATATCATCCGTAGTAGCTATTGTGATATTATCTGTACACCTGAAAAAACTACAAATCTGAACTCGTAAGGACACGGCGTGACGTGTCCTATTGACCTATGGTCAAAAAAACGTTATAAAACTATCTGTACACTTAAAAAAAACTACAAATCCGAACTCGTAGGGACACGGCGTGACGTGTCCTATTAACCTATAGTCAAAAAAAACGTTATAAATTTATTTGTACACTTAAAAAAAACTACAAATCTGAATTCGTAGGGACACGGCGTGACGTGTCCTATTGACCTATGGTCAAAAAAACATTATAAATTTATCTGTACACTTAAAAAAACTACAAATCTAAACTCGTAGGGACACGGCGTGACGTGTCCTATTGACCTATGGTCAAAAAAACGTTATAAATTTATCTGTACACCTAAAAAAAACTACAAATATAAACTCGTAGGGACACGGCGTGACGTGTCCTATTGACCTATGGTCAAAAAAACATTATAAATTTATCTGTACACTTTAAAAAAACTACAAATCTGAATTCGTAGGGACACGGCGTGACGTGTCCTATTGACCTATGGTCAAAAAAACATATCACAACAAATAAAAAAAATATGCGATTTTTTCAACGCAAAACTCCACGTGCAAAATGGATAGAATACAACGAAGGTATGTATTTTATCACCATATGCACGCATGAAAAAAAGCATTATTTTGGAACAATACTAAATGATGAAATCAAATTGTCAAAAATAGGAAAAATATTAGATGAAGAATTACAAAATGTAAAATCACACTACCCTTATGTTGAAGTATTACAATATGTAGTAATGCCTAACCATTTTCACGCACTTATTAATATTTTAGACAATTCATCAATTATTCAACTTCATAACCAACAGGACACGGCACGCCGTGTCCCTACTTTGGAAGAGCGCACAAATATGGGGTTAAAATGTGACCGACTACCCCTATTATCAACTTTTATAGGAGGATTAAAATCTGCCGTAACACGTCAAGCAAGAAAACACAACGAAAAATTCGCATGGCAACCACGTTATCACGACCATGTAATACGCAATATTAACGATTTTAACAACATATCTTCATACATTGAAAATAATGTTATTCAATGGCAAAACGATTGTTTTTTTAACTAATGTAGGGACACGGCGTGACGTGTCCTATTGACCTATGGTCAAAAAAACGTTATAAAACTATCTGTACACTTAAAAAAACTATGAAATATCGAATTTTAAATACTCTAATAGACACATCATCACACTGCGTAACACAAGACGATAAACCAATAAATTTGACTAACATTGAATTTAATTTGTTACTCTACCTTGTACAACACGCCAATAAATTATGTTCACGAGAGGATATATTAAACAATGTGTGGGGACAACGATTTCAGTACGATACAGGCACAATAGACGTACATTTACACTCATTACGCCGAAAATTAGGATTTGAACGTAAGTATCCAATAGAATCTATTCGCAACGTTGGCGTCATACTACACACCACACCTAAAAAACAATCCTATATTCTGAATATTAAAGAATTTGCTATTCAGTGGATAAAAAAACATGAAATAGATTTCGACAAAAAACAACTCGTACCTTACCTACACCTCGATCCTTTCGTCAGCGAAATTACCATTTCCCCTAAAGATTTACATCAAATGTTAGACGGAATACTTAATGTGCTTTTGCCAACGTCACAACCTGGTATTATCTGCATAAAATCACATTTAAGTTGCACTCATTTCTCTCTCATATTAGACATAAACGGCACAATCAACGAACTCAAAATTCCAATTAACGAATAAGAATTTAAGTTTCATTTAAGAAAACTTAAACAAAAAAGCAATACCTTTGTCGCTCATTTATAAAAACATCAATTTTATGCGACAAAAACTATTTTTCTTATTGCTCTTTTGTGCGACAACCCTATTTGCAAAAAACGACTCTACAGCTATATTTCAAGGTTATAGCGGTGGTATGATGGTACATATTGGCGGTCTATTTGGCGAAAACCCTAATGCTACCCTACAATCTGGCGAATCACTTTCGTCTCAAGGACTTACTTATGGTATAGGCGGTTCACTAAGAATAAATTTGAAAAAGCATTTAAGAGTTGGATGCGAAGGATTTGTTTCTACAATGAATAGCAACTTCACAAACAAACATGACTTCTTACAAAAAGGTAGTTATATCCGCACTGGTTGGGGTGGCATATTAGCCGATGCATGTTGGCGTGGCGAAAAAGTATGGCCATACATTGGAGGCTCGATAGGTGGTGGTGCTATGCACTCTCTCATGGTTGTTGATGGCAGTCAAGACGATTGGACACCTGAAACCTTGTCGATATTAAACAAACAAAGCTTTGTTTATGTTGGTCCCTATGTTGGTATGGATGTGTATTTAACTAAACGCATTCACTTCACTTTCCGCTTAGATTGGATGTTGGCTTTTGCTCAAAAATCAGTACTTTTACCAACTGGTCCTCGTTTATATGTAGGCTTTATGTTTTGTCATTAATTACTTTAAAACTATGAACTTTTCAGGAATAATACTCGGCTTAGTATCATTTATTTGTATTGGAATATTTCATCCATTAGTCATCAAGGGCGAATACTATTTTGGTACCCGCTGCTGGTGGGCATTTGCATGCGTTGGAGTTATTATGTTGATAGCATCGTTGTTTGTGAAAAATATTTATTTATCTGTTGCGTTTGGAGTAATATCTTTTTCTTGTTTTTGGTCAATCCACGAACTATTTGCACAAGAACAACGAGTAAAGCGAGGTTGGTTTCCTAAAAATCCAAAACGCATGTAAATTTACTTGAAAATTTTAATAAAAAAAGTAGTTATTTTTCAAAAAAATATGTAACTTTGTAACTTAAAATTTATATAAAAAACGTGAAAATAAATAAAGTTACATATAGCAATCAAATTTACACATTTGGAAACCCAAATGCATTCTCTTTTGTAATCTTTACCCCCCCCCATTAACTATCTAATTACCAATAGATTAAATCCACATTCCCATAATATAACGTTACGCACTATACACATTAACGTGTCTTGTGCGTAACGTTTTTTTGTATATACAATCTTATTTTTACAATTTATAAAAAGTTGCTCCCGACACAAATTAGGGCTATCTTTATGAAAAAATTTACTTATTTGTTTGCTTTGATTGCAATTAGTTTATGTTTTGTTCAGTGTGAAAAGAATAAAATTGAACAAAACGGAATGCACGAAGGATATGAATATGTTGATCTTGGTTTGTCGGTGAAATGGGCAACATACAATGTCGGTGCTACTACACCCGAAGGTTTTGGGGATTATTTTGCTTGGGGCGAGGTGAAACCAAAAGATTATTATTTTTGGGATACTTACAAATATTGCAATGGTGCAGAAGCTACCTACACAAAATATTGTCATGATAAAGATTATGGCTTAAATGGGTTTGTTGACAATAAATTTGAACTTGACCCTGAAGATGATGCAGCTTCTGTAAATTGGGGTGGCAAATGGCGTATGCCTACACTCGATGAATTTGACGATTTACGTTATAGTTGCACATGGGAGTGGACCACTCAGAATGGTGTAATTGGTCTTTTAGGAACATCTCGTGTCGTAGGCTACACAGATCGTACTATATTTTTTCCTGCGGCAGGTATGATTCTTGAAGATTATACAACTGCTCAAGAAGAATTTCCTAATGGTTGGTATTGGAGTAAATCTGTTGGGGAAAATTACAATCCTACCTACGCTACACATATATTCTACTTCCAAAAAAATACAGAACAATTAAAATTCAGCTACATTTTCCCTCGTATCGCAGGTGCTACTGTTCGCGCAGTATGCCCTTAGTTTATATTTTTTAAGTGATTATAGAAAAAAGTATGAATTTAAATTTTGATAATATTATGAAAAAGATTTTTTATTTTGTCGCATTAGTAACACTTAGTTTGTTGTTTATGCAATGCGAAACAAATAAAATTGGACAAAACGGAGTACACAAAGGTCATGAGTATGTCGACCTCGGTCTCTCTGTCAAATGGGCAACTTGCAATGTGGGTGCTACTACTCCTGAAGGGTCAGGTGACTATTTTGCTTGGGGTGAAGTAGAACCTAAAGATTATTATTATTGGGATAGTTATAAATATTGCCAAGGCACAGAAACGTCTTTGACAAAATATTGCCATAATAAAAATTATGATTTTAATGGATTTGTTGATAATAAGTTTGAACTTGATCCTGAAGACGATGCAGCTTCTGTAAATTGGGGTGGCAAATGGCGCATGCCAACAGCTGATGAGTTCGATGATTTGCGTTATAGTTGTACATGGGAGTGGACTACTCAAAATGGTGTAGTTGGTCTTTTGGGAACATCACGTATAGAAGGTTACACCGATCGTACTATATTTTTCCCAGCTGTGGCTTGTTTTTTTAAAGAGCATTTTGTAAATAATAATGAATTCCCATGGGGTTGGTATTGGACTAAATCAGTTGACTTAAACGATCCTACCTCAGCACAATTATTATTATTTCAAACAGAACCTATCGGCAACGCCCCTGAGATAAATTTTGATTACTATTTCATGCGCGTCATAGGTGCTAGTGTACGCGCTGTATGCCCTTAGGTTATATTCTTTTAAGTGATTATAAAAAAAAGTATTAATTTAAATTTTGATAATATTATGAAAAAGATTTTTTATTTTGTCGCATTAGTGACACTTAGTTTGTTGTTTGTACAATGCGAAAAAAACAATGATGAAATTACAAACGAAAAACATGAGTATATTGATCTTGGACTTTCGGTTAAATGGGCTACTTGTAATGTAGGTGCTACTACACCAGAACAATATGGCGACTATTTTGCTTGGGGCGAGGTAAAACCAAAAAGTTATTATGATTGGGGTAATTATAAATATTGCATTGGCACTGAATCTACTTTAACAAAGTATTGCTTTGATAGTGAGTATGGTAAAAATGGTTTTACTGATGATAAAACCATACTTGATCTAGAAGATGATGCTGCGCACGTTAATTGGGGAGGCAATTGGCGTATGCCAACAGTCGAAGAATGTGAAGAATTGGAAATCGATTGTGAATGGACATGGACTACTCTAAATGGCATAAATGGACATAAAGTAACAGGTCCAAATGGTAATTATATCTTTTTGCCAGCAGCAGGTGCTATGGGTGGAGACGTTAACTCTAGTTTAGATGAACGAGGTTGGTATTGGTCTAGCTCAATTGCCAACACAAAAGACTATCACTTACCGAGTCAAGCGTATTATATAGGATTTACAACTGGAAGTGCGCATACAGATATTCCTTTAACACGCCGCTACGGATTTTCAGTACGTGCCGTATGTCCTTAATTTATTTGTGCAAAAATGATTATTAAAAAGTATTAATTCAATAAAAAATAAATATTATGAAAAAGATTTTCTATTTAACTATACTAGTAACATTTAGTTTCTTATTTACACAATGTGAAAAAAAATCAGATGATAGTAAAGGCGTTCACGAAGGTCATGAATATGTAGACCTTGGTTTGCCATCAGGTTTGAAGTGGGCAACTTGCAATATTGGTGCAGAATCGCCAGAACAATTGGGTTATTTTTTGTCTTGGGGCGAGGTAGAACCTAAAGATTATTACTATTGGAACACCTATAAATATAGTGGTGATACTGATTCTAGTTTCACAAAATATTGTTTTGATAGTCAATATGGTTTAGATGGATTTGTTGACAACAAATTACAACTTGACCTAGAAGACGATGCAGCTCACGTCAATTGGGGAGGCAAATGGCGTATGCCAACAGCTGAAGAGGCAAAAGAGTTGTACGATTGCTGCAAATGGACATGGACCACAGAAAAAGGTATGCCAGGATATAAAATCATGGGACTCAATGGTAATTCTATTTTTATGCCAGCAGCGGGTTCTATGGGATGGGATGAGCACTATGATTTTAAAAACGAAGTCACCTATTGGACTAGTACATTGTCTCAAGATGAATACTATCCAAATCAAGCTGTTTTTATTCGAGCTAAAGAACATAATATTGCCCCTATCGATTCTTGGTCGCGCCGTTGTTGGGGATTCTCAGTTCGCGCTGTATGTCCTTAACTCAAATCCAAGAGATTTTAGAAATGCTTGATACCACCACACCAGAAGAAAAATTGTTACTTCAAATTCGTGAATTTGCTTCAGAACCACGTATTATGACTTTGATGCCAGAAGTGTCAATCAAGTATTTTCTCTTCTGTTACACGATAATAAAATTTTTATAACTAAATAAAAACTATGAAAAAAATTCTATTTGTAATGGCTATGATTATGATGGCTACTACTGCTATCATGGCACAGGATGCCCCTGCTCAAACAACAGAAGGAGGTAATAATGCTACCCTACTACAACCTGCAGGAGATTATATCTATTATGGTAATCAAGTAATGAACAAGAAAGAGTGCGTAAAATTCCTAGCAACACGTAATCAAGAAGCTTATAAAACCTTCAAAAGTGGTTACCAATGCTATAATGCTGGTTGGTGGACATTAGGTGCTGGTTTAGGTATTGATTTAGCTGGTTCAATCTTGTTAGCTTTTAGCCCAGAAAAAAATAGCCCCACAATGCTTTATTCTGGTATTACTTGCATAGGACTTGGTGCTGCTGCCATAATAGCTTCTATACCTACTATCTTCATCGGATATGTACGCTTAAACAAAGGTATAAATATGTTCAACAAATCTCAAGCTGCTGCTGTTCCTCAAGCTTATTGGACTATTCAAGGTAGCCAAGATGGTCTTGGTCTTGCTTTACACTTCTAATATCACTAAAAATAAATATTTCTAACTAAAATTAAAAAAAATGAAAAAGATTCTATTTGCAATTTTTGCTATATTTGCTCTCGCTTTAACAAGTTGCGAGAAGCCAGGTAATAACATCATGGATGTTGATGTGAATACATTAGATAACACTACACCTAAGTGCTGGATGTATCATATTAAAGAGTTCAAAGAAACTTCATACATTTGGTGCACAGAAAGAGAACTTGTTGAGCTTTTCCAATCTTATAATGCAAGTGATTCTTCAAACAAACTAACTGTTACTTATGAAGAGTCGCCTGCAGATGATAAGAATGCTTGTGAAGCTAAAAATAACATCTAAATCATATATCTTTATTTACATTATAAAAATAGGGTGTATCAATGATGATACACCCTATTTTTTATTATTACTAATCTAAATCATAAATGGCAATAAAAAACTGTAACAATATAAAATTATTCTATTAACAATTTGACGCTAACTTTTTTGCTTTATTAATAATTTTTTTGTAACTTTGCAGACGAGTTTGCAAAATTAAAACGACCACGCAACATTAGTCTCGATACTAAACTATCATCATAAAAAAAATGAATATTCCTAATCTCGATAATATATACCAAAAAATATTAGAATTACGCGAGAAACATATTAAAGACAAGCAATTTATCCTCATACTTGCATTTTTGACTGGTATCGGATGTGCTCTCGCAGCTTTCTTATTAAAAGGTTCAATACACTTTGTGCAAGATATAGTTAAATCGTTGATGGCTAACGACACGCTTAACTATTGGTATCTTGCTTTTCCTGCTGTAGGTATCATCATTGCATCGCTTTTCGTTAAATATGTAGTAAAAGACGATATCTCGCATGGTGTAACCAAAATTCTCTACGCAATTTCTCAACACAAGGCTATTATCAAACTCCACAACTGTTGGTCGTCAATAGTTGCATCGAGTATTACTATCGGTTTCGGTGGTTCGGTTGGAGCCGAGGCGCCTATTGTGCTCACTGGTTCTGCCATAGGTTCTAATCTTGGACAATTCTTCAAACTCGACCAACGCACACTCATGCTTCTCGTGGGTTGTGGTGCAGCAGGTGCAGTGGGTGGTATCTTCAAAGCCCCAATCGCTGGTGTTGCCTTTGTTATGGAGGTGTTGTTGATGGACCTCACAATGACCTCTATCGTTCCACTGCTTATTGCTTCGGTTACAGCTACAGCATTCTCTTATCTCTTTATGGGCGACGAAGTTATGTTCCATTTCGACAACTACGCTCCTTTCACCCTCGACCGCGTGCCTTATCTCATTTTGCTCGGTGTTGTCTGCGGACTCATTTCGCTATATTTCACTCGTGGAATGAATTGGCTTGAAGGCTTTTTCCGCCGTCTAAAAGTGCCATACAAAAAAATATTGGTCGGTGGCTTAATGCTCGGTGTTCTCATCTTCCTTTTCCCTCCTCTCTATGGTGAAGGCTACGATACCATCAATGCCCTACTCACTGGCGAATGTTACAATCTTTTCAATCAGTCATTCCTCTACAACTATCGCTTCGATGCTTGGGCTATAATTCTCTATCTCTCGTTAATTATTTTCTTCAAAATATTTGCTTCAGCAGCCACTAATGGTGCTGGCGGTACGGGTGGTATTTTTGCACCATCGTTGTTTGTTGGTTGTATCACAGGCTTCGTTGTTGCCGAATGTTTGAATATCGTAGGTCTTCCTGTGCCTCACCAAAACTTTGCTTTCGCAGGTATGGCTGGACTTATGTCGGGTGTTATGCACGCACCACTTACTGGAACATTCCTTATTGCCGAACTCACAGGTGGTTATGACTTGTTCATGACACTTATGATTACTTCAGTTATTGCCTACTTAACAATCATCGTTTTCGAACCCCACTCGCTCTACGCTATGCGTCTTGCGCAAAAAGGCGAATTGCTCACTCACCACAAAGACCGTGCTGTACTTACACTTATGAAAATGGACAATGTGATTGAGACAGACCTTTCTGTGGTAACTCCTGAAACTACACTTGGTCAACTCGTAAAAGTCATTTCTCAATCACATCGCAACCTTTTCCCTGTTGTTAATCCGAAAAACGGACGCTTTGTAGGTATCGTGTCACTCGATGAGGTACGTAACATTATGTTCCGTCCTGAACTCTATAATCGTTATAAAGTGCAAGATTTAATGACTATGCCACCTGCACGAATTATATCAAATATGTCAATGGACAAAGTAATGGACATATTCGAAAACACAGGCGCATGGAACCTCCCAGTTGTTGACGAAAACAATAAATACATTGGCTTTGTATCTAAATCAAAAATATTTAATACATACCGCAAAGTACTCGTTCACTTCTCAGAAGAATAATTATATCAATGCATAATTCACAATGCATAATGCATAATTAACCATACAATATTCGCAAACAAAAGCGGTAATATCACTACTCGTTACTAAAAATCTAAAAACAACAACGAGGCGAATGCCGAGTACCAATAGTCTTGCTACTCGCTACTCGCTACTAAAAATCTAAAAATATGGCAAACCGTAGAACTCTAAAAAAACAAATCCGTGCTATCCTCGGACAATTGATGGACGAATGTATCATCTGTAACCTCGTTCTTCCTAAATTCGATAACAACACTCTCGACTCTTTTGCTGGTCGTATTATCGAAATCAACGATGAATTCATCGCACGCGCAAATCACCCAGAGGGTACAAAAGACCCAAAACGTGTAAAACTATATTACAACACTCTTATTCAAGACTTCAACAAAGCAACTCTTGCTCTTATTGAAGATATGAATAAAATAAGCGAATAATTTGTTTTTAACATAAGTACGTATCTGTTTTTTATTTTAACATAAGTACAAAACTAATTTGTAGGTTTACAAATTACAATATCTATTTTAAATTTTAGTAAGAACAATCTCTTTTTTCAAGTACAAAATTTATGTACTTATATCAAAGAGAATTTTGCACTTCTGTTAAAAATA
The DNA here is from genome assembly GCA_017467185.1 of Paludibacteraceae bacterium. GTDB lineage: Bacteria > Bacteroidota > Bacteroidia > Bacteroidales > Paludibacteraceae > Aphodosoma. The sequence goes on from JAFTSS010000027.1 coordinate 86,898, forward strand.
CAAAATCTGTACTTATGTTTAAATAAAACAACAATGGCAAAGATAAACAAAACAAACGCAGCTCGTTTACTTGATCAGAAAAAAATCAATTATCAATTGATTCCTTATGAAGTAGATGAGCAACATCTTGATGCTGGGCATGTAGCCGAAAGTCTTGGTGAAAATATTGAACAAGTATTCAAAACTTTAGTGCTTAAAGGAGACAAATCGGGCTATTTTGTTTGTGTCATTCCAGGCAATTGCGAGGTAGATTTGAAGAAAGCTGCAAAGGTCAGTGGAAACAAAAATTGCGACCTCATACCAATGAAGGACCTCCTACCTACTACAGGCTATATACGTGGAGGTTGTTCGCCTATTGGTATGAAGAAGTTATTTCCAACATATCTCCACTCTACTGCCAACGATTTTGAGTATATCTACATCAGTGCAGGCGTGCGTGGCTTACAAATCCAAATTACTCCAAACGATTTAATCACCGTCAGCAACGCAACCCTTTGCGACCTTATCTAATGCACAATTTTTGCGACAAGCGAGAGCAGAATGAGCTTGCTTATTATGCCGAGCAAAGCAAAAATCACGACCGAAGGGAGTAATGCATAATGCATAATGCATAATTAACCATTCGGCATCAATATTAAATTAAATATATACAAAATAGATAACTATAAATAATTATGAACCAAAGGTCACGACCTACGGGAGTAATTGTGAATTGTGAACCGAAGGTCTTTGAACCGTTAAGTGAAAAAATTATGAATTGTGAATTAACTAAAACTTGTCCACGTTGTGGCACAAAATTCACTTGTCATCACGACGACGATATCACCAAATGCCAATGTGCATCGGTACAACTAACCCCTGAAGCACGCAAACATATCGCCGAGAATTATGATGTTTGTCTTTGTGTAAAATGTCTTCGCGAGATATTAGAGAGTAAAGTTTGGCAAAATTTTTGATTCCTTGTAAACATGAATCATATTTTTTATTTTAACGCAAATTATCATAAATTTCCCATTAATAAAAAAATAATTTACGATTAATTAATGGTAATTTGCGTTCAAAAAAAGAAGTTGTACGTTCAAAAAAAAGAAGATTTACGTTCAAAAATTATGTTATTCTGTTATTTTGTCTTCTAAAAAAATCTAAAATATGAAAGCAAAAATTATCGGCATCATATCGCTAATCGCAGTGCTAGTCATTGCAGGTGTCATTTATTTCCAATACTTCTTCGTATTTGGCGAAGGTGTGAAGGCTGGTGAATTGAATTATATGGTTCACAAAGGTTATGTTTTCAAAACCTACGAAGGCAAACTAATTCAATCAGGCTTCAAAGGTCAAACTACAAAAGGTGTCGCTACAGGCATACAAAGTTACGAATTTCAATTCTCTGTAACCGACAAAGCTATTGCCGATTCACTCATGCGTTGCTCAGGCAAAGAAGTAGAACTCCACTACAAAGAGTATCTCAATCCTCTTGTATGGCGCGGTGTCAGCGAATATGTGGTCGATAGCATCATCGCCGTACGATAACATATAAATTATTTTAAAACAGAATGACATAAAAACAAATTTCTATTTCTTTCCGTCTAACATATGCTCCGTTAAAAACTGACGTTTTTATCTTAGCTAAAAAGTGACATATTTTAAGTTACATTTTTGAGAGTATGTCATTATTTTACCAAGATACACCACAGGTGTAGCGAGGTATATGTAAAAAAAATATATGTTCTTATGTCATTATGTCTAAAAAACTAATCACTAATAACTAAACACTAATAACTAATCACTAATCACTAATCACTAATCACTAATCACTATACATTAACTCATGGAATTAGCAAGCAAATACAATCCGCAAGATGTAGAACAAAAATGGTATCAATATTGGCTCGACCATGCACTTTTTTCGAGCAAACCTGATGGTCGCAAGCCTTACACAATAGTTATCCCACCACCAAACGTGACTGGTGTACTCCACATGGGTCACATGCTCAACAATACAATCCAAGACATCCTCGTGCGCCGTGCACGTATGATGGGTTTCAACGCTTGTTGGGTACCTGGCACCGACCACGCATCTATTGCCACTGAAGCCAAAGTAGTTAATCGTCTCGCTACACAAGGCATCAAGAAAACCGACCTCTCACGCGACGAATTCCTCAAACATGCTTGGGATTGGACTCACGAACATGGCGGCATCATCCTCCAACAACTCCGTAAACTCGGTGCTTCTTGCGATTGGGACCGTACTTCGTTCACAATGGACGAAAAACGCTCTAAATCTGTAATCAAAGTATTCTGCGACCTCTACAACAAAGGCCTCATCTATCGTGGTGTACGTATGGTCAACTGGGACCCTAAAGCCCTCACTGCCCTATCTGACGAAGAGGTTATCTTCAAAGAACAACAAAGCAAACTCTACTACCTCCGCTATAAAGTTGTTGGCGAAGATACATACGCTATCGTAGCTACTACTCGTCCCGAAACCATCATGGGCGACACAGCTATGTGTATCAACCCTAACGACCCTAAAAACGCACACCTCAAAGGCAAACGCGTCATCGTGCCTCTCGTAGGTCGCGAAATTCCAGTTATCGAGGACGAATACGTTGATGTTGAATTCGGTACTGGTTGTCTTAAAGTTACTCCTGCTCACGATGTTAACGACTACATGCTTGGCGAAAAACACAATCTCCAAAGCATCGATATCTTCAACGACAACGGCACTCTTAGCAAGGCTGCAGGTATGTACATTGGCATGGACCGCTTCGATGTGCGCAAACAAATTGTTATCGACCTCGAAGCTGCTGGTCTCCTCGAAAAAGTTGAGGACTATACCAACAAAGTAGGCTGCTCTGAGCGTACTAATGTGCCTATCGAACCAAAACTCTCTATGCAATGGTTCTTGAAAATGGAGCACCTTGCCGAAATCGCACTTGCTCCTGTCATGAACGACGACATCAAGTTCTACCCAGCTAAATATAAAAACACTTATCGCCACTGGCTCGAAAATATTAAGGACTGGTGTATCAGCCGCCAGCTCTGGTGGGGTCACCGCATCCCTGCATACTACCTTCCTGAAGGTGGCTATGTAGTAGCCGAAACTGCTGAAGCTGCACTCGAAGCTGCACGTGCTAAAACAGGAAACAACGCCCTCACTATTAATGACCTTCGTCAAGACGAAGACTGTCTCGACACTTGGTTCTCTTCATGGTTGTGGCCTATATCGTTGTTCGATGGTATCAACAATCCTAACAACGACGAAATCAATTACTACTACCCAACTGCCGACCTCGTTACAGGTCCAGACATCATCTTCTTCTGGGTGGCTCGTATGATTATGGCTGGCTACGAATACAAAGGCGACATGCCTTTCCGCAATGTATATTTTACAGGTATCGTGCGCGATAAGATTGGTCGCAAAATGTCTAAATCACTCGGCAACTCACCTGACCCACTCGAACTCATCGAAAAGTTCGGCGCAGACGGTGTGCGTATGGGTATGATGCTTGCCGCTCCTGCAGGCAACGACATCCTTTTCGATGAAGCATTGTGCGAACAAGGTCGTAACTTCAACAACAAGATATGGAATGCCCTCCGCCTCATCAAAGGCTGGGAAGTGGCTGATATCGAGCAACCAGAAAGTTCACGTCTTGCAATTGAATGGTTCGACAACAAACTCTCTCAAACTATCAACGACATCAACGACGACTTCACTAAATATCGTCTCAGCGAAGCATTGATGACCGTTTACAAACTCTTCTGGGATGAGTTCTCTTCTTGGTATCTCGAAATGGTAAAACCTGCATACCAAAAACCAATCGACCGCGCTACTTATAACGCAACAATCTCATTCTTCGAAAAACTTACGCTTCTCCTCCACCCATTCATGCCATTTATTACAGAAGAGATTTGGCAAGTACTCGATGAGCGCAAAGATGGCGAGAGCGTAATGATTGCTGCAATGCCAGAGGCTAAAGAAATCAATACCGCTCTACTCTCTGATTTCGAATTCGTTAAAGAAGTTATCGCAGGTGTACGTACAGTTCGTCTCGACAAAAACATTCCTAACAAAGAGACTCTCTCACTTGTAGTTACAAGCGAAGGTCACAACGATGCCTACAACTCAGTAATCGTCAAAATGTGTAACCTCGAGTCTGTTGCTCATGGCGAAAAAGATGCTACTGCCGCTACTTATATGGTAGGTGTAACCGAATACGCAGTGCCACTCGGCAACAACATCAACGTTGAGGAAGAGATTAAGAAAATGGAGGCAGAAATCGAATATCTCAAAGGTTTCTTAAATTCAGTTATGAAAAAGCTCGGCAACGAAAAATTCGTAGCCAATGCCAAACCCGAAATAGTCGAGAACGAACGCAAAAAACAAGCCGATGCCGAATCCAAAATCAAATCCCTCCAAGACAACATCGCCAACCTCCGCAAAGCATAAAATATTAGCAATATGAATCTTACATCACTCATAAAACAATATTTTCCACATTCAAGTAATGAAATAAATATTGATGTTTTTGATGAAAAAAACATTTATGATGTCTATCAACGAGTAGTAAGTGTTCTAACGCAATATATTGATATTGAAACAACTGTGCTACAAGCAATGAGTTATTGCTTCTATGAAATCTTAGACAATGTTCTTACTCATTCAAGCAAAGAATTGGGAACTATTATTACACATTACGATCCCCAAAATCACATTCTCAGTTTTCTTGTAGGAGATGATGGTATAGGCATACAAGCCTCACTATCTGAAAACAAACAATATACTACAATTACAGAACCAGAAGCTCTAAGTATCTGCATTAAAGATACAGTTACAGATGGCAAAGGAATGGGATTTGGATTATATTCAACATCTTTACTTGCTCGCAATGCAGGTTTACGATTCGAAATACGCTCGGGTAAATACACAATGAAAGTACAAAACGATAATATTGAATTTACAACAGAGCTTGATTATTGGCAAGGCACCATTGTTTATCTACAACTGCACACCAATAAAGAGATAAATCCATCTGAAGTTGTAGCAAATCGCACTAATGTAATAGCACAATACAACGAAACTTTCTTAAACGACAACGAATTAACTGAACTATGGTAACATTCAATTTTAAAGATTTCGGAGAAAATTTAGGAACACGACCATTAGGCAAACGAATCAGAGAACAATTACTTCCTCTTTTAGAACAAAGCCAAGAATGTGTAGTTCTTGATTTTACAGGAGTAAACGTAGTAAGTAATTCATTTGCCGATGAATGTATTGCCAAATTACTGCTTACAATGCCATTAGCAGAACTAAAGAGTCGTACAACATTTCGTGGACTTAATCCCGTTGCTGCAGATTGTGTACTCACTGCACTTCAACGACGACATATCACTATGTTATAATTCTTTAATATAGGAACACATAGCATACTGTATTCTATCAATTGAATAGAATTAAACTAATAAAAAACTCCAACACAAAAATGCTGAGTCAATCACATGGCTCAGCATTTTTTATTAGTATTTGTTATCCATAATCTGATAATATCCTCCATTTTTGGTAGCACCACGAAACTCTATTCGTCTATCATCCGAAAGAACTTTTAGGTATCGTTGAGTTGTACGCAAACTTTTCTGTAGCTTTTCAGCAATAGCAGGAGCCTTGATACCAGGATATTGAATAATGAGTTCCATTATCAACTCTTCAAGATTTCCACCGCCATTTTCACCGCCATTACTACTCTTTTCACCGCCATTTCCACCGCCATAATTCAACAACCGCAACAAATCTTTCTGTGTTTCAATAATACGTGAAGCTATAAAATCAACAAACACATTAGGAGTTTTATGCGATAATTCAAGCGATTGCACATATTCATGTCGCAAAACAGAAGGTATAAGAGCTATGGTATATTCACCTCTAATCAGTGCAAGATTAAGTATCAACCGAGCCACACGACCATTGCCATCAATAAATGGATGTATAAACACAAATTTCTGATGAGCCAATGCGGCAAACTCAGGAGTTGGCATTTTGTGTTCATTGTCATTAAACCACTTCACAAATCTCCTCATATCACTCTCTATTCTCGGAGCTGGCGACACTGCATATCGGCTACCACTAATAAACACTGGTACAGTACGATAATGCCCCGCTTTTTCTACATCAATCTTTTCATAAAACAAGCGATGTAACTCTCGTATATCTTTCTCCTCCAATGGTTTCGATGTTGCAAGTGTATATATATAATCATAGGCATGCGCATGTCCAACTGCCTCATACACATCATGTAAAGGTTTACCCTCTATAGTCAAACCATCCTCAATCACCACCTTTGTTTCCGACTCTGTAAGACTATTTCCCTCAAGAGCATTACTCGTATAAGTAAGACCTATACGATAATACTCCCTAAGCGATTTCAAAGTCTCTTCTGGAAAAGGGCGTAAAGCAATCACCCTATCTCTCAAATCTTCCGCTGTTTGCAACAAATCAGGTGAAATATATTTCTTTCTCATTTTATAAAATTGATTCACAAATAAGCATTAACAACATGCAAAATTACAAAAAAATATTGATTTATACAACATTACTATCTATTATCACCCCTATAGCAAGAATCTTGTACACAGCAAAAAAATCCTCATTCCTAACCTTTACCATACCTTAAAGCAACCTATGCCGTAGAAAACCGCCACTTTCACACTAACGATTTGCAAAGTTCACAAAGTTATTAATGTAAAACCAAAATAATTTACACTCAACAAAACCAACTTTGCAACCGCATAATATCCATAAAATACAACATCTAACTTTATTATTATCTGTAAATCAATATTTTAATTTTCCTCAACACATAAGAAAGCACTAAAAAACATCCCAGAAATAGTCTAATTTTCCCGAAAAGGATGACAAAAAACTCGCCACACACAAATGAATGCGTGTGGCGAGTGTGGTTTAAGTAGTTATGCTGTCAATTATATAATAACGTGAAGGAGCAGAAGAAAGATGATTAAGGTGACGTACATTGTGGTAGCGAGTTTGTTTTCAATACGAACGTCTAACAATTTCATAATACTAAGCATACCCAAAGCTGATACAAACCAGAGAACGTAGTTCCAAATTGGGATTTCCCAAGTCCAATACCAAAAGTCGAGTTTATGCGCTACGAGTTCTAATGCTATGTCGAACAACACCACTAACCCTGCACCTGCCAACACTTTAACCACTGCGTTGGTATTCAATCGCTCTGCGACGGCAGCACAAATATACAACAATGCTACCCAACACAACCCTATCAACAAAGGGATGTTCAGCAACACAGGTCCGAAACTATCGCCAAAGAAAAAGACATCTTCGACAAAAAAGACGTGAACTTTTAATAGTTCAATAACATAGCTCAGTGCAAACACGATGCCTATGGCTGTAAAAAATCGCCAATCAGTTGGTCGCTCGTGACCCATAATCAACATTGCTAAAGCCACTACGACTGCCAGCGGCGTAAGCATTACAAAAAATGGGAATGTCCATGGTATTGCCAATCCAACAAAACCTAAAGCAAAAAATCCCATTACAATCCATTGTAAAGTTTTGGTTTTCATAATAAAAAGAGGTTTTATTTGTCAACGGCATAGCGTTAACAATCGTTAAACAATAATAACTACTACGAAAGTTTCAAAATCTATGCCAAAATAATAAAAACAATTTATTTCTAATATCAAAAAAAATTCCTACCTTTGTGCTAACCAATTAAAATCTTAACAACTATATGAAAATACTACATACAAGCGACTGGCATCTTGGGCACACTATCTATAACTATGATCGCACCGAAGAACAAACTGACATGCTAAATCAAATGGTAGAAATTGTAAATAACGAAAAACCGGATTTGTTTCTACTATGTGGCGATGTGTATCACACAGCGCAACCTTCTGCCTCTGTGCAAACAATGTTTGTAAATGCTTTAATGAACATACACAATGCCAATCCCGAAATGACAATTGTCATCACAGCTGGCAATCACGATAGCGGTTCACGCCATGAAATTTTCAGTGCAGCACTCGAAACAATGAAAATTTATACGATTGGCAATCTTACAAAAGAAAATTTTGATAAACACATAATAGAAATTCCAAATAAAGGGTATGTAATAGCTATACCTTACACTCACGAACGAAATATACCTGAAGGATTTTTTCAACAGATAATAGACTACACAATCAAACAAAATACAAACAACTTACCTATCATCATGTCGGCTCATACCACGGTGAAAGGATGTGATTTCTTAGGACACGACCACGCTTCGGAATATACCGTAGGTGGAATAGATACATTCGACATAGATCAAATGGGTGAAGGATATGACTATCTTGCTCTTGGACATATTCATCACGAACAATTTGTACACTCGGGTCGTCACAATGTACGTTATAGCGGCAGTCCTATCCAAATTAGTTTCGATGAAAATTACCCTCACTCTATCAGCATAATAGAAATAGACAAACATGGAGACATTCCAAATACAAAAAAAATCGAAATCAATAACATTAATCCATTAGTAACACTACCAACCAAAGGTTTTACTACATGGGAAGAGGCTAAAGAATTACTACAAAACTTTCCTAATGATAGTAGTGCATATATCCGACTAAATATAGAAATAGAAGACTTTATTCCTGTCGATGCCAATGCTACAGCTATAAATATAGCAAATACAAAACAATGCAAATTTTGTTACATAAATGCTAAACGAAAAACACAAATAAATTCTGAAGAAATTAGCACTATGACAATAGAAGAATTTCAAAACGAAAGCCCAATAAACATAGTTAAACGCTATACTAAAGACACAAATACAATATTTAATGATGAAATGATAGAACTCTTAAATGCTGTTATTGAAGAAGTAAGTAATAAGTAATAAGTAATAAGTAGAAAGTAGAAAAACCACGCAACATCACAAGTCTTACGACTTACGATTAATGACTTTCAACTTTTGACTTACAACTTACCACTTACGACTTATTACTTACGACTTATTACTTACGACTTATTACTTACGACTTATTACTTACGACTTACGACTTTCAACTTTCGACTTACGACTAATGACTTTCAACTTACGACTTTCGACTTACGACTTTCGACTTACGACTAATAAAAATAAATTATGAAATTCCAAAAACTAATAATACACAATATAGCCTCAATCGAAGACGCAACAATTGATTTTGAGGCACAACCTTTAGCTGATTGTGATGTTTTTTTGATTACAGGCAAAACTGGTGCAGGCAAATCAACTATTCTGGATGCTATTTGCTTGGCATTATATGCCGATACTCCACGTTTGAGCAATACAAAAATGCAAGGAGAAGTAAAGGACCTTGATAATGAAATACAGATAGATGACCCTCGTCAATTGATGAGAAGACATTGCGGAGAGGCTTTTATTTCATTAACGTTCATAGGTAGCAATGGCATTCCTTATGAAGCAACTTGGTCTGTGCGACGTGCAAGAAATAATGCCAATGGTAACCTTCAACCTAAAAATTGGCAACTCAAAAATCTTAAAACCGACATCGTACTTACCAAAGACACTGACATTAAAGCTGAAATTAAACGAGCCATAACTCTTGATTTCAAACAATTCTGTCGCACAACCTTGTTGGCGCAAGGTGAATTCACTCGCTTTTTAAATAGTGAAGACAAAGAAAAAGCCGAAATTTTAGAAAAGATTACTGGTGTTGATATATATTCAAAAATAGGAGCAAAAATATATAAAATAACACAAGAAAAAGAACATGAATGGAACAATGCAAAATCTCAAATTGACAATACAACAATCCTATCCGACGAAGAAATTCAAGCAAAAAAAGAGTCTATAAAAGCTCTCACAACAGAATCACAAGAATTAAAAACTACTAAAGATTCAAACACTACAAAATTAGATTGGATTACAACAGAAAACAAACTTATAGAAACCGTTGCAAATGCAACCAAAGCCTACGACGAGGCTAAAGCTGTTGTCGAAAACGACGAATTCAAACATCGCGAAAACATTGTTACCGAATGGAATGCTACTATAGAAGCACGTCAATGGTTGTCAGAAAAAAGCGAAGCCGAAAAAACAAAAAATATTAAACAACAACAACTTACAACTCTACAACTTCAATACATTGAGGCTCTCAAAGGTCTAAATTTCAACGAACAAGAACTAAGAAATCTACAATCTAACATTACCACTACTAAAGAACTCATCGATGCCGAAAAAGATAAATCTACCATCTATGAAAATGCTCAAACTATCATCGCTGATTTAAATTCTATTGCAAGTTGTCATAAAAGTATCAATGAAAATCAAAATAAACTTAAAGAAAAAAACGATTCTCTCTCTACAACACTACGACCAACTTTAGAAAAGGCTAAATCTGAAACTGAGAAAGCAAAAAATGAGTTCATTAAACAAGAAAACACGTTAAAAGAACAAGAAACTATTCTTTCCAACCTCAACCTATCAAATCTATACGAACAAAAGAACAACACTGACCAACTAATCAAGAACATTGACGAGGCTATTGAAAAAATTAACGTTCTTGCCGAACAAAAAGAAAAACAAGAATCTATACGCATTGCTCTTGATGAGCGTATATCTGAAATTAAAACAAAACAAGAAGAATCCATCAAATTAGACTCACCTATAAATGAGGCTAAAATAAAAATGGAAACTCACAAAGAGGCTTATGACAAACAAAAAGATAGCATTGATAAATTTGCCTCTACTATTCGCCATAAATTGCGTCATGGCGACACATGTCCTGTTTGCCGTCAAAAAATAGAAACAGAACTTCCTCTTGACGAGGAGCTCTCTAAATTAGTGGCTGCTCTAGAACAAAATTTTCAAGAAGCTGAAAAAGAATACAACAAACTAAATGAACAAAAAAATAAGCTTGAAGCAGAAATCAAAGCAGAAACCATAACCTATGATAGAGACAAAACTGCCTTCGATAACGACCAATCTGTACGCAATGCCGAAACTGCTGTTCTCAAAGCTTGCGCACTATGCAACATCAACACATTCGACAACACTACCCAAACAACCTTAAATTCACTTAAAGAAAATACTATAAAAACTCAAGCCGAGCTTCATACAAAAATCTCTGAAGCCGAAACTCAAGAAGTAAAAGTAAAAGCACTTCGTGATTCTACTAACAAATTAAACAAAACAAAAGAAGATTTAATTGAACAACAAAACGAAGCCCAAAGTGCCGTTGACAAATGTAATAGCGAAATAGATACTATCAATACTCTTATCGAAGAGAAAAACAAACAAATTGCTGAAGCTAAAAATCGCATAAGTCAATCAATCACTACCAACGATTGGCCAGTAGATTGGAAAATATCGCCACTTGAATTTGCACAAACTCTAAAAACATCCGCTGACACCTACAATACTAATGTCAATAAACTTACCAAATTACAATCGGAATACAAGTCAGCCGAAATTGAAAACAAAACAATATTTACCACTATCAATCTCATCAAAGAGATTATGCCTGAGTGGGTTACTCTTGCTACTGATGAAATTGAATTCAAAGCGAATTTATTCAATTTTGTAACCAATATAAGCAATTCGCTAACCGAAACTACTACTCAATTAAACTCTGCCCTCGAAACTATCAAAGATAGAACCGAAAAACTTAATCAATTCTTCACCGACAAACCTCATCTCAATATCGACCGCTTATACGAACTCAATCAACTATCATCTAGTCAAATAACCATTGAATCAACTTCACTCAACAAAGCTCGCACCGATATAGCAACAACTCTCTCTCGACTTAACGACACTCAAAACGAACAAAAAATTCATCAAGAAAACAAACCAAACATAACTGAAGAAGATACACTGGATAATCTCAATGAACACAACAAAAAAATCAACGAACATCTTGATAAATACAACCAAGAAATAGGTGCAATAAAGCAAGAATTAAAAATAAACGAAGAGAATGAAAAACGGTTAGGTAAACTAATTGAAGATGCTAATAACAAACAACTTGAATATCAAAAATGGCATAATATAAATCAAATTATTGGCGATGCAAAAGGTGAAAAATTCCGCAAAATAGCACAAAGTTATGTATTATCAAACTTAATACACACTGCCAATAGTTATATGAAAACTCTTTCCGATCGTTATATTCTGAAAGTTATACCTGGTACGTTTGTTATTTCACTAGAAGATGCCTATCAAGGATATGCATCTCGTGCAGCAAGTACAATTTCTGGTGGCGAAAGCTTCCTTGTTTCTCTTTCGTTAGCCCTCGCTCTAAGCAATATTGGCCATAATTTATCTGCTGACACTCTATTTATTGACGAAGGCTTCGGCACACTCAGCGGTGAACCTCTACAAAATGCAATAAACACACTGCGTTCACTACATAACAAAGCAGGCAGACATGTAGGTATTATATCTCATGTTGAAGAATTACAAGAACGAATTCCTGTACAAATACAAGTAAATCAAGAAAATAACAGTTCAAGCAGTAAAATCAAAATTGTTCCTGAAAACAACTAATTTAACGTCTATTCGATATAAAAATCTGCATGACATTCATGTAATCCGTAGAGCGTTTTTTTACGTAGCAAAAAAGCAAATTCAACAAAACTTCCCCTCATTGTAGGGACGCACGGCTCGTGCGTTCGTTCTATATCTCTGCAGAACAGAGAGGTATATAATAAAAAATTGATTACTACCCGATAAAATAAAACCCCTCCCCACTTAGTGGACCTCCCCTAAAACAGGGGAGGAATATGAACACCAACAAGCATATTTAACACAAATTCGATATAAAAAATCCACATGACATTCATGTAATCCGTAGAGCGTTTTTTACATAGCAAAAGAGCAAATTCAGCAAAACTTCCCCTCATTGTAGGGACGCACGGCTCGTGCGTCCGTTTAATATATTTGCAAGACAGAGATTTTGCACTTAAGACGTGAAAAATATAGAAAAGGCTGCATCATCATCGTGATACAGCCTTTCTCATACATCATATTATGTGTATCAATCTCCATTAATGGAAACGAGAAATTCGGCGTTGTCTTTTGTTCGCTCCATGCGCTCTTTGAGGAATTCCATTGCCTCGGTTACGTTCATATCTGAAAGATAGTTGCGCAATACCCACATGCGACTTAATACATCTTTTGGCAATAAAAGGTCGTCTTTACGTGTAGATGAAGCCATTATATCAACCGCAGGGAATATGCGTTTGTTGGCTAATTGACGATTTAATTGGAGTTCCATATTACCTGTACCCTTAAACTCTTCGAAGATTACATCATCCATCTTACTACCTGTATCAGTAAGGGCTGTAGCAATAATTGTAAGCGAACCACCATTTTCGATGTTACGAGCAGCACCAAAGAAACGCTTTGGTTTGTGGAGAGCATAAGCATCTACTCCACCCGATAACACTTTACCTGAAGCTGGCAAGAAAGTATTGTAAGCACGAGCGAGACGTGTGATTGAGTCAAGCAAAATTACAACATCGTGACCACATTCTACAAGACGTTTTGCCTTTTCGTGTACCATAGTGGCAACCTTAATGTGATGCTCTGCCGACTCATCGAAGGTAGAAGAAACAACCTCCGCACGTACACTGCGTGACATATCTGTAACCTCTTCAGGACGCTCGTCAATAAGCAAAATAATCATATATACATCAGGGTGATGCTCTAGTATAGAGTTTGCTATATCTTTAAGTAACATAGTCTTACCAGTTTTAGGTTGAGCCACAATAAGACCACGTTGACCTTTACCGATAGGAGCAAACAAATCGACTATACGACTTGATAGCGAAGCTGGTTTGCCTGGTGTCGTAAGTTGAAATTTTTCGTCTGGAAATATAGGTGTAAGATGTTCGAATGGGACACGGTCGCGCACTTTTTCAGGAGGTAAACCATTAATTTTTAAAGCACGGACAAGCGGGAAAAATTTTTCGCCTTCGCGTGGTGGACGAATATTACCTTCGACAGTATCGCCTGTTTTTAATCCGTAAGCTTTAATTTGTGCTGCACTAACATAGATGTCATCGGGCGATGAAAGATAGTTATATTCAGCCGAACGAAGGAATCCATAACCATCTTGCATCATTTCGAGTGTACCAATACCGACGAGAATATCATCGAATTCATACATTTTTTCTCCTTCTGCAAGAGCTATGTTTTTAGGCTGATTGTTTTGATTAGGTGTCTGCTGAGTTGGCTGATTATTAGCCTTATTTTTTTTCTCTTTAGATTGTTGAGGCTGTTGCTGTGGCTTATTTTGTTGAGGTGCAGGTTGTTGTTTAGACTGTTGAACTTGAGGTTCTTTTACAGGTTTTGGTTGTGATGCAGGTTGCTGAACTTGAGAAGGTTGCACTGGTGCAACATCATTCTCTTGAGCAATAGTAGTTTTTGGTTGCTCTTCTATTTTTGCGGTATTTTCAACGACTTTATCTGCTTTTTTTATTTTCTTATTTTTTTGTTTATTAACTACTGCTTTATTCAACTCTTTTGTATTTTCAGTAGCTACAGAATCCTTTTGAGGTACTATCTCTTGTACTTTAATTGCAGGTGCAACTACTTTTTTCTCAGGTTTAGATTCTGAAACTATAGTCTTTTCTATTACACTAATACCACCCTCTTCCGAAACCACTTTTTTCGCAACACGTACACGTTGTTTTTTAGCCTTACCATCGTCTTTTTTTTCGACAGATGTAACAATAGCTTGTTGGTCTAAAATAGCATATATCAATGCATCAGGTGCTAAAGAATTAGCTTTTTTCACACCTAATTCCTGTGCTATACTCAAAAGTTCATCTTGACTTTTGCCTCTAAGTTCTAAGATATTATACATAAATTTCGATTTGAAATTTTATTTTTTGGGGGAAATTTAAATCGAAGGAATCGATTTGCTAGGGATTATTTTTGTTTTTCGGATGCAAAATTACGAAAAAATATTTAAATACGCAAATCTTAGTTGAAAATGAATATTATATGGCATAAAAATATACCGTACTATTACATTCAACTTTAGGGCTTATTTAATCGTCAAGTCCATAAGCAACTAACTCAACTTATAATTTGTTGTTTTTTATTATTGCAAATCTAATAATTATTTTGTAAATTTGCATGTTTTATAAAAGATTACACATAATCGCATAAATATAACATTAATAATGTCATTATCAATAATATATTATATTCTACTTGCAATACTTTTCCTATCACTTATCATTCAGTTAGGATTTTATTTTATACCCTATACTGCTATTTTGCGTCGTACTCGCAAAATAAAAAAAGGGAATGTACCTCATAATATCGAACAACCTCCTGTTTCTATAATTATTTGTGCAAGAAATGAAGGAGAAAACCTTCGTCGCTTTTTACCTCTTGTACTAGAACAAGATTATCTTAACTATGAAGTGATTATCGTAAATGATGGGTCATGTGATGACACAGAAGATATAATCAAAGACCTACAAAAAGTTTACCAAAATCTTTACATCACCAATATTCCACAAGAAACACGCATTATTAGTCACAAAAAATTGGCTATCACTGTAGGTGTAAAAGCTGCTAAAAACGAAATTCTATTGTTTACCGATGCCGATTGTCGTCCACTTACCCCAAATTGGATTACTACTATGGTACGCAACTTCGACGAACAAACAGAATTTGTTATTGGACATGGCAACTATTATCGTGAGAAGGGCTTTGTAAGCAAAATGGTTTCGTATGACACTCTAACTATTGCTATGCAATATATGGGTTTTGCTCTATTAGGTCATCCATACATGGGTGTTGGACGAAATATGGCTTACCGCAAAAGCACTTTTTTTAGACTCAAAGGTTTTGCTGGATTTTTACATATTGCATCGGGCGATGACGACCTATTAATAAATGCTTTCGGAAAAAAACATAACACTCGCATTGAACCTTCATGTGAAGCCGAAACCTTATCGCTACCCAAAACTACATTCCGTGATTGGTATTACCAGAAATTACGTCATCTCAGCACTGTTGATGTTTATAAATCAGGTAGTAAATTGTGGGTGGGACTTGAGCCTTTTTCGCGTGGATTATTCTATCTTACAACTCTATTGCTAATTATTTTAGGTTATAACAACCCTATATTACTTGCTATTACAATAGGTTCGTTTTTATTTCGCTTTCTAGTACAACTAATTATTATAAATTCAACGGCTAAAGTATATAAAGACAAAGGCTTTGGATTATCAATTATTTTATTCGACATCCTATTGCCTCTAATCACACTCTACATACTCACAATTGGGAAAATATTCCGCCGTAAAGCCAAATTTATTTGGAAATAATATAGGGGACTTCTATAAATTGCCTTGTTAATAAAATTTGAATTTTTAGTAAGCAGATTATTAGTTTTTTATTTTGACTAAATAGCGAGCTATTTGGCAAAATAAAAGGCTAATAAGGTGCCGCTAAAAAACAAATTTTATACAAGAGTTTTTAGGGTTTTTAATAAAAATTAAATAAAACGTGAAATTTATAGAAGTCCCCTATGTTTTATTCAATAATTTTTACTAAATTTGCACTTATTAATAAAACATTGACGAGGCAAAGTTGAGTAAACAAACGGACGTACAAGCCGTACGTTCTTACGACCTCGCTACTCGCTACTAATAATCTAATCTAAAAAATATAAATTCGCGAAGCGAATAAGTCTTGCTACTCGCTACTCGCTACTAACAGTCTAAAAATATGGATGCACAAGAATTCATTACAGAACAAAATTTTGATCCACAACAACTCGCAACACTTAACCGCGAAGAGTTAGTTAACACTCTCAAAGAGATTGTAGAAAATGGTGAAATAACAGCTATCAAAGAGCAAGTTGATTGTATCAAACAGTTGTTTTACAAACGTCATCAACAAGAACTTGCAGAGGCTACAGCACAAGAAGAAGTTGAGGTTGAAAATGGCGAAAATGTAGAACCAAAACAAAAACAAGCCGACCCTATTGAGGCAGAATTTAAGGCTGTAATGGGCATCTATCGTGAAAAACGTGCAGCTTATCTTGCTGCTATCGACGCTGAGTATGCTGCTAATTTAGAGAAAAAACAAGCCATTATTGCTAAACTCGAGGCTTTAATCGCTAACGAAGGCGACCTTAACGAAACTATTGCCGCTTTCCGCGTACTTCAAAACGAATGGAAAGAAATCGGTCCTGTCTCTCCAACTCATGTAACAGAAATTTGGAAAGAATATAATCACTATCAAGAACAATTCTACGACCTTATAAAAATCAACGCCGCCCTCCGCGAATACGACTTCAAAAAGAATTTAGAAGATAAATCGCGCATTATTGAGCAAGCAGAGAAACTTAATGAAGAGGAAGATGTAGTTAAATCATTCCAACTACTTCAAAAACTCCATGAACAATGGCGCGAAATCGGTCCTGTAGCCCGTGAACTTCGCGACGAAATATGGAACAAATTCAAAGAGGCCTCTACCGTTATCAATAAACGTCATCAAGAGTTCTTTGAAAACCTCAAAGCTCGCGAACAAGAATTTGAAAAAGATAAAACAGAAGCTATCGAAAGTATTGAAAATATCGACACTCAAGCAATTACAACATACAAAGAGTGGGAAGAAAAAACACAAGAAGTCATTGCTCTCAACGAGAAATTCCGCTCTAACGACCCTGCTGAACGCCGCGTAATCAATCGTTTATTCAAACGTTATCGCACTGCTTGCGATCGTTTCTTCGAGGCTAAAAACGAATACTATCGTCGCATTAAGGAAGAACTTCAATCTAATTTAGAGAAAAAACGCTTACTTGTTGAAAAAGCAGAACAACTCAAAAATAGCGAAGAATGGCGTTCTACTACCGACAAACTCATCGCACTACAAAAAGAGTGGAAAACTATCGGTCCTACTGCTAAAAAATATAGCGACGCTATCTGGGAACGTTTTATAGCTGCTTGCGACCATTTCTTTGCTCGCAAAGAGGCTAACTTCAAAGATAAAAAAGTAGAAGAACAAGAAAATCTTCGACTTAAACTCGAGGCTATTGAAGCTCTTAAAGCGTATGAACTTACTGGCAATGACGAAGAAGACTACTCTGCTGTCCGCCGTTTGTCGGATGCTTATCTTTCAGTAGGTCACGTACCTTACAAAGAAAAAGACAAAGTTTACAAACAATATCAAGAGGCTCTTAACGAAAAACAAAGCAAACTCCGTTCACGCCGTCGCAATCAAGAACTTAACTTCAAAGGCGACCGCAATAAGTTGATGCGTCAATACGAAAATCTCAAACAACAAATTGCAACTTACGAAAACAATATTGGTTTCTTCAACAGTTCATCTAAAAAAGGTAATAAAATGGTAGAAGAGCTTGAACGCAAAATTCAAAACCTCAAACAAGACCTTTCTATCATCATTGAACAAATCAATGCTCTTGAAGATTAACATATAGAGAAATTAATACACAGATAATATAAAAGGCCGAAAAACATAAAGCATTTTTATGTTTTTCGGTCGTATTAAACTATAGTCTATGAATTTATTAGAAAAAAAACTTGCACGCTACGATATTCCTCAAAAAGCCAAAGCAGCAGGTATTTATCCTTATTTTCGCGCTATCAGTAGCGAACAAGATTGTGAAGTTATCATTAATGGAAAAAAAGTGTTGATGTTTGGTTCTAACTCATATCTCGGACTAACCAATCATCCAAAAGTAAAAGAGGCTGCAATCGAAGCAACTCGCAAATATGGTACAGGTTGTGCTGGTTCTCGTTTCTTAAATGGTACACTTGATATCCACGAAGAACTTGAACGTAAAATAGCAAAATGGATTGGCAAAGAAGAAGCTATCGTCTATTCTACTGGTTTTCAAGTTAATCTCGGTGTTGTTTCTTGCATAACTGGCCGCGAAGACTATATTATTTGCGACGAATCAGACCATGCTTCTATTATTGAAGGTCGTCGTTTGTCATTCTCGAATGCATTAAAATTCAAACACAACGACATGGCTTCGCTTGAAAAAGTATTAGCTTCATGTCCTGCCGACAAAATAAAACTCATCGTTGTAGATGGTGTATTCTCAATGGAAGGCGACGTTGCTCCCCTACCAGAAATAATTGCTCTTGCAAAAAAATATAACGCACAAGTAATGGTTGATGAAGCTCATGGTGTTGGCGTATTTGGCGAACAAGGACAAGGTATTTGTCATCATCTTGGTGTAACCAACGACGTTGACCTCATCATGGGTACATTCTCTAAATCGTTTGCTTCGCTTGGTGGTTTCATTGCATGTAACTCAATTATAGCAAACTATTTACGTCATAATTCACGTAGCTATATCTTCTCGGCAAGTGCTACTCCTGGTGCTATTGGTGCAGCCAATGCCGCACTCGATATTATGATGAACGAGCCAGAGCGAATCAAACAATTGTGGGAAGTAACAAACTATGCTCTAAAAGGTTTCCGCGAGATGGGTTGCGAAATCGGACCTACAACCACACCTATCATTCCCCTCTACATCCGCGACAACGACAAAACATTTATGGTTACACGCGACTTGTTGGAAGAAGGTATATTCGTAAATCCTGTTATTTCGCCTGCTGTTGCTCCTCACGACACACTTATTCGCTTCTCGCTCATGGCAACGCATACTCACGAACAAGTAGATGTTGCATTCGACAAAATAGGCAAAATATTCCGTCGCTACGACATTATTAAATAACAGAATACAGAGTATAGATTATAGGTTATAGATTTAACCCCCTCGGTCTTCGACCACTCCCCCTAAAACAGGGGGAGAATATGAAGTAAACTCTAATCCCTAATCTCTAAACTCTAAACACTAAACTCTCAATTGATATGTCAGTTCACACACCTGAAGACGTACGCAAAGTAACCACTCATCGTCTTTTTGAGATGAAACAACGTGGTGAAAAAATCAGTATGATTACATCATACGACTACACAATGGCCTCTATTGTTGACGAAGCTGGTGTAGATGTTATTCTCGTTGGCGACTCGGCATCGAATGTCGTAGCTGGTAACGTTACTACCCTACCTATCACGCTCGACCAAATGATTTTCCTTGGCAAATCTGTTGTCAAAGCAGTAAAACGAGCTTTAGTTGTTGTTGATATGCCATTTGGTACATATCAAGTATCGGAAACAGAAGCCGTTAGCAATGCCATAAAAATAATGAAAATCACCCATGCCGATGCGTTAAAATTGGAAGGTGGTATTGAAATTATTGATGCTGTACGCAAAATACTTGCGGCTGGTATTCCAATTATGGGACACCTCGGACTTATGCCTCAATCTATCAATAAATATGGCACTTACAACGTTCGAGCTAAGGAGCAAGACGAAGCTGAAAAACTAATTGCCGATGCAAAAGCTCTCGAAGAAGCAGGATGTTTTGCTATCGTACTCGAAAAAATACCTGCTGCATTAGCTCAACGTGTAGCCCAAGAAGTACATATCCCAATTATTGGCATTGGTGCTGGTGGTGATGTCGATGGTCAAGTGCTCGTATTACACGATATGTTAGGTATGACTAAAGGATTCTCTCCTCGTTTCCTTCGCCGCTATGCCGACCTCAACACAGTCATCAACGAGGCTGTAAGCCACTATGTTGAAGACGTTAAAAGTTGTGATTTCCCTAATAAAAATGAGCAATACTAAAAAATTCAATGTATATTGCGCCACAAAAAATCATAAGACCAATGATATTGGATTTTAACAAATAAATCAAAAAAAAGACGTATAAAGGAACGGTATAGTTTCTAAATACGTCTCTTTTGCGTTACATTCTATTATGTAATTGAAAACCTATTTATTAACATTAAAATTATATGCTTATGAAGAAAATTTTACTCATGATGCTGTGTCTTGTCATAGGCTATGTAGCCTCAGCAGAGACTATCGTATCTGGTACAATTATCGATGAACAGGACCAACCTCTTATTGGTGGTTCGGTAATTGTTCTTGGCACGACACAAGGTACAAGTACAGACTTGGATGGTAGTTTTAAACTCACCGTTCGTGAAGGTGAAAAAATTCAAATCAGCTACTTGAACTACAAGACATTAACTTTTGATGTCGAAAAAAATCAGGCAACTCAAGATTTGGGTATTATCAAAATGAAGCCTGAAGTTATAGCTATGGAAGATATTGTTATCTCTCAATCTGTAGCTATACAACGCCGTACTCCTGTTGCTGTGGCTACAGTACCAGTACAAGAAATCGAATTAAAAATCGGTGGTCAAGAATTCCCTGAAGTTTTGAAATCTACACCAGGTGTTTATGTTACTAAAGACGGTGGTGGTTATGGCGACTCAAAAATCAATATGCGTGGCTTCAAATCTGCCAACGTCGCTGTAATGATCAATGGTGTGCCTGTCAACGACATGGAATGGGGCGGCCTTTATTGGTCAAACTGGGCTGGTTTGTCTGACGTAACACGATCTATGCAAACACAACGTGGTATAGGTGCATCTAAAATCTCTTCACCTTCAGTAGGTGGTACTATCAACATCGTAACCAACACTATCGATGCTAAAAAAGGTGGTACAATATCTTATGGTGTCGGCAATGACGGAGCAAACACTATATCTGCAAGTTTCTCTACTGGTCTTATGGACAATGGTTGGGCTATGAGCGCACTTTTGGCTAAACGTTGGGGTAATGGCTATATTCAAGGTACTGGTTATAGTGCATATAACTGGTTTATTAACGTATCAAAACGTATAAACGACAACCACCAACTCTCATTGACTGCTTTCGGTGCACCTCAAACTCACAATCAACGTAAGCCTCTATATGCTGGCCTTTCAATTGAAGAATGGGATAAAGTGGCTAAATGGACAGGTGAGAAAAACAAATATCGCTACAATGCTGTATATGGTTTTGACAACAATGGTAAAGAGCGTTCGTCAATGACTAACACTTATCACAAACCTCAAATTTCGCTTAATCACCAATGGCAAATCGACCATAAATCATCATTATCTACAGCTCTTTATATGTCTATAGGTCGCGGTTCGGGCTATTCTGGTCAAGGTCGTACATCGGCATACCGCTCAATGTGGAACGGTTCGTCTAATGGTAAACTCCTCTACAATTTCCGTAAAGAAGATGGTACTTTCGACTATGGTGCTATTCAAGACATGAATGCTGCCAGCGAAACTGGTTCTAACATGATTATGTCGAAATCAAACAACAACCACATGTGGTATGGTTTATTGTCAACATACACCAACGAAATCCTCCCTGGATTGGAACTCTCAGCTGGTGTCGATGTACGTTACTATGTTGGTCAACACACTAACGAAATTATCGACCTTTATGATGGTGAGTATTTTATCGACGATGCTGACCGTAGAAACGTAAAACCAGAAAACAATATTGCTGCGTTAGACCCTAATTGGAAAAACGAAAAACTTACAGTTGGCGACATAGTATATCGCGACTACGATGGACACGTACACCAAGAAGGTGTGTTCGCTCAACTCGAATATAGCATCGATAAAGTAAACACATTCATATCTGGTTCTTTCTCTAACACTGGATACTGGCGTGTTGACCGCTTCTATTATGACGAAGCACACCAACGTTCTGAAACTATCAATTTCCTCGGATTTACTGTAAAAGCTGGTGCAAACTACAACGTTACCGATAAATCTAACTTATTCCTCAACTTAGGTTATATCTCACGTGCTCCATTCTTCTCAGGTGGCGCATTCTTGCAATCAACAACATCGCACATGACAAACCCTGATGCTGTTAACGAAAAAGTAGCATCTATTGAACTTGGCTATGGTCTTCATATCAAGAAATTCTCAATGAACATCAACGCATACTACACTAATTGGATGGATAAATCTGATGTTCGTTCAAAATTGATGTCTAATGGCGACTATGCACGTGTAAACCTCACTGGTATCGATGCTCGCCACACTGGTATCGAACTCGACTTCCGCTATAAACCAGCACGTTGGGTCAATATCACTGGTATGTTGTCATGGGGCGACTGGATTTGGTCAAGCAATGCTCGCGGTTACTACTACGACTCACAAGGTCAACCTATGACTGCTAAAATGGATGGTACTATAGCTTCTGGCATTATGGCTGAAGACCACGCTTGGATCGAACTTGCTCAAAAAGGTGTTCACGTAGCTGGTTCGGCACAAACAACTGCTGCTGTAGGTGTCGATTTCTTCCCATTCAAAGGTTTACGCCTCAGTGCCGACTTCAACCTCTATGCTAACAACTATGCCGACTTCTATCTCGGTTCTACAGCTGTTGCCAACACTGTAACAACTGTCAACGACCCTTGGAAAATCCCAGTTGGCCACCAACTCGACCTTTCTGCAAGCTATGCTTTCAAAATTGGTAAAGTAAATGCTACTATCTTTGGTAATGTGAACAACTTGTACAACTATAACTACGTTATGGATGCTCAGTGTGCTACCGACTCTAAAGGTTGGCAAGATTGCTACGCTGTTATGTACTCATTTGGTCGCACATACACTGTTCGTCTAAAAATTAGCTTCTAAGAAATATTATGACTATGAATAAAAATATAATAACAAAAATGCTTATTGCTGTAGTTGTTGCCCTATTGGGCTATGGTTGCGAAACCGACTACTTCAACAAGCACTATCTGCCTGATTATGAGAATTCAGGTGAGATTACAGATGTAAAAGAAATTACTCTTACTCTAACCAATGATGACTATGCTGCTATATCAAAAAATGCAGACAATAAGTCAATCGCTGAAACTCAAGGTGAAGAGGCTATCGCTGCTCTCACTGCTATTGGCAAAAATCATTATTTTGCAAATGCTGATGAAGTTGCAGCATATATGCCTGCATTCCTTGCTCAAAAATTCCCTGTTTTCGACAATGGTTCGCTTGCATTGATTACCTATACTATGGCTTTAGACGTTCCTGCTGATGTTGTAGCTATGAATGCTGCCACAGAATATACTCTTACAGAGGACGACTATAAAACTATTTGGGAATCAGACGTAGATTACGCCAATGCCGTAACTCCTAAAACTATCAATAAACTCAAATCGGTACTCCCTATTGCCGAAGGTGCTAACGATGGAGATTATGTTGTTGTTACATACAACTACTCTACCGATGAACCTCAAAAAGAAGAAGAGGAACCAAATCCTAACCCTAATCCAAATCCTAACCCAGATCCGGATCCAGAACCAGAAAAATATACTAAAGTACTCGGCTCTGCTGTATTAGGCGACAACGTTGAGATTAAAGGTTACATCGCTGCTTTATCTGCACAAGGTCCAATCCTCAACGATGCTGGTGGTTCTATTCTTTTATATAAAACTACTGGCGTTGAAATCGGCGACGAAGTAACCGTATCTGGTACTATATCTTCATACAACAAAGGTTTCCAAATTGCTTCTGCTATAGTCGAAAAAACTGGTTCTACTACTGTTACATATCCAGAACCTATCGACCTCACTGGTGCCAAAATAGACGAACTTCTTACTACTCGTACAGAAGACGACTATGCCTACTATGCTAAAATGAGCGGTACTGTAGTTGTTAATGGCAACTACTTCAACTTCAAAGTTCCTGGCGCCGAAACTGCCATGGGTAGCGTATATGGTGCAACTGACGAAGTTAAAGCGGCTCTCTCTGACGGCATGGAATGCACTCTATATGGCTACTTCTGCTCTATTTCAGGTGGCAAATACATCAACATCATCGTCACTTCTATCGAGCCAAAAGCAGCTGCTGTAGCCCAAAAACGCGCTCTCAATGTTAAAAGTGAAAAACAATATGCTTACTTCCGCCTCGAAGGTGGCAAATATGTAGATTGCAATGTTGAAGCCGTACAACCAGCCGACTACACAGCTATGGGTCAAGGCTATGGCAACTTCACTAACCCAACACAAGACAATTATTTACCATCATTCCTTGACGAAAAACACCCTTATGCTCAAGTTGATGATAAAGTATATGTTGGCTATCGTTGCTATGCTAGTGGTGCTACAACTTGGCGAGTTGACGAATATGTGTTCACTGGCACATGGACAAAAACAATCTACTTCACTGAAAAAACTGACCAATTCCGTAAAGATGCTGGTGTATGGAACATCGACCGTACTTTAGAACTCGACTTTACAAATACTTCAAGTGCCGATACTAAAGCATTCTATCAATATTGCGTAAACTGGGTTTACGATAATAAAGACGTTCCACTCGGTGCACCTGCTCGCGATAACGAAGGTGAAATCATCTCTACCGAAATCGTACTTATCGATGGTCAAAAACCTGCAGGCAACTATTGGGTATCAAACTATGGTAACAACGAGTTCTATACTGGTGCTTCTGCATACTATGGCAATATGGACTGGCGTCCATCTGCTGTTAAATCTGGTTTCGTTGCTGCTGGTATGGACAATCTCAACGATGACGAAATATTGGCTAAACTCAAAGAACATAGCACAGAAGTATTTGCTGTGGTTCTTGGCTATATGTACCCTGAAATGACTCCAGAAGAGTATAAAAAGGTTGTAATCAAAGTTTATTCTTATGGTCCTAATAAAAACTATTCATTCACATTTGATGTTACCGACAAAGGCACATTCGCTTACACAGCCGACTCACTCACAGAGTTCTAATCAGTAAATAATTCAAATAAAAAACTGCATCGTAATTCACTTTACAATGCAGTTTTTTTTTATAAATTAACGTCAATTCTATATAGAACACCGCAGGGCATCTGTGTCATCCGTAAAAAGTTTTTTTACGTATCAAAAAAGCAAATTCAACAAAAATCATCCAAATGTAGGGACACAGCGTGCTGTGTCCTATCGGTCATCAGACCGAAAACCAAAAAAACAAAGTTCAAAGACCATAGGCCCCATATCATCCGTGCCTCCCGTGTGAAATAAAAGTTATATCGAACTCACGTTATTTTATATAGTTTTTCAAGATACCTCCAAGATAGCTCCAAGATGGGTTAAAAAAAACACCTACTAAAATACAATAAGCCCCCCCAAAAAAAACACACCCTCCAATGCATTGGCACGACCACCTCGTAGGGACACGGCATGCCGTGTCCGCAAAAACTCACCCAAACCCTTGCCTATATAAAAAACATTTAGTACCTTTGCAACGTAAATGAGCCCACGCGTAGGGATGAGCGATGAATTGTCGTTGAGGGTGGGATGTTTACAAGACATATTTATATATAAGGCGTCATATAACGCTTTGACTTGGCTTCACGAATCTGGTAAATTCATTAAAGCACCAAGACATAGCAGCATATTGATGACCTCGGGATATGTATATCCATGTACATGCTACACTTCTATAGGTGGCGTGTGTTCATACATATCAGCGTGGGCTTCAGTATTGCTTGTTCGGTGCGAAGGCAATACCAGAGCCTGTGAAGCGGAACAGCAATAATGCGAGTCCCGCTTTTTTTGTATCCTTCAATAAATTATATTATTAATTTTTTTAAAATTTTTATTTTATGAAACATTTAAAATTCTTTTTCGGTGCATTAATTATTGTATTATTTGCATCTTGTTCTCAAAAAGTAGCCTACACTATTGTTCATCAACAACCCAGTCAAGAATTTGCTGGTAATAAATTCGATGAGTTCAAAGGCAAAACAGTAAATGAAATTATGAGGGAAATGTCAGTTCCAAATCGAGAAATGGAAGATGGTGCCGGTGGTAAAATTTTAATCTATGAAGATATAAAATTTGTTACAACCTCATCAAACACGCATAGTACACATTCAACTTCAGCATCTTATGGCTCAGCTGTCGCAGGATATAATTATAGAGGCAATCCACAAATAAATAGTAATGCTTATGGTTCTTCTTCTACAACTAATACCGATAGAGGAAAATCTGTATCAGAAGAACAAAAAAAATATGTTAATTTCTTTATCAATCCAAACGGTGTATGCTATGATGTAAAAGCAAATTATGGTGATTTATATAAAAGAATACCAGGCAAATATCAAACATGCCTAAGACGAGAAGTAAATCCTCTAGGTCTTTTGTGGTTTTTAGTCCCTCCTGTAGGATTAGTATATGGTATTTACTATCTTGCAATGGATGGAAAGCCTATTAAAAATAGTTGTGGAAATATTTATGAAGAATAATCATAATTAAATATCTATCAAATTCGCCGCACAATACTATTTGATTGTGTGGCGTTTTTTGTTCGCCCTCTTCGAGGACGGGGAGAGAGAGGTTGTTATCTATCCGCAGGTAACCTCCCGATGGTCGGTCACGCAGCGGTTATGCATAATTCGCCCTCTTCGAGGACTTTATATACTCAAAAAACTATTAAATCTAGAGAAAAACAACCTCATAGAGGTGAAAATTGGATTGAGAGAGAACAGAACTAAGCTTGCTTAAGTTCTGCCGAACGTGAACAATTTGAACATAGTCAAAGATTACAGGCAGGGGTGTGAGCCCCTGATAAGAATCATATGCAAAATAAACACAGTAGGTGCGACAGAGACAATAACTATAAATCACTAATATATAACTCTGTCACCCCTTCGGGGTTTATTGTGTAATAAAACATCATACCGGGGGTTAACACCCCCGTCTGTATTCTGCCGTCCCTATGGGACTTTTTATAAAACATCATACCATGGGGTTACACCCCCGTCTATGATATATCACTCCTACGGAGTTTATTTTATCTGACAGCAATGTTGCAAAACATAACATCTTACCTGGTTAACACCCCCCATCTATGTTCTTGCGTCCCTCCGGGACTTTCACTATAATTACTCTTTCTCACGTGTGATTGGAGTAATCTCTTTACGAGCTTCTGGGACTTTTTATAAAACATATCCTATGATTTACTCCCCTATTAAAAAATCTCCCCTATTCATACCAAATATTCAAGTTTTTTTTGTACATTTGCAAGTTAAATAAATGTATAATGAGTAGTGTATAGTGTATAGAGAAATGCGCGACACTAATGCTATAATTAACAGACAAATAACAAATAAAATTATATACCGAAATTATGTTTAGAACTCACACATGTGGCGAACTTCGCCTCGCTAATCTTGGCGAGAATGTTACTCTCGCTGGTTGGGTGCAACGCACTCGTAAAATGGGTGGTATGACTTTTGTTGACCTCCGCGACCGTTATGGTCTTACTCAATTGGTATTTAATAATGAAGTGAATGCTGAACTTTGCGAAAAGGCAAATCACCTTGGTCGTGAATATGTGCTTCAAGTACGCGGTACTGTGGCTGAACGTTCGGCTAAAAACAATAAAGTGGCTACTGGCGACATCGAAATCATTGTAAATGAGATGACTGTGCTTAATGTATCGGCTACTCCTCCTTTCACTATCGAGGACGAAACTGACGGTGGCGACGACATCCGTATGCAATATCGCTACCTCGACCTTCGTCGTAACTCGGTGCGCGCTAACCTCGAACTTCGCCACAAAATGGCATTTGAAGTACGTCGTTATCTTGATGCTCAAGGCTTTATCGAAGTGGAAACTCCTGTGCTCATCAAATCTACTCCAGAGGGTGCACGCGACTTCGTGGTGCCAAGCCGCATGAATCAAGGTCAGTTCTATGCCCTACCTCAATCGCCTCAAACATTCAAACAATTGTTGATGGTTAGCGGTTTCGACCGTTATTTCCAAATCGTGAAATGTTTCCGCGACGAGGACCTTCGTGCTGACCGTCAACCTGAGTTTACGCAAATCGACTGCGAAATGAGTTTCGTTAAACAAGAGGATGTTATCCAAATGTTTGAAGGCATGAGCCGTCATTTGTTCCGTGAAATCAAAGGTATCGAACTCGATGCGTTCCCTCGCATGACTTGGCACGATGCTATGAAATATTATGGTTCAGACAAACCTGATACTCGTTTCGAAATGCGTTTTGTTGAGTTGATGGATGTGTTGAAAGGTCATGGTTTCTCGGTATTCGACTCGGCTGAATATATAGGTGGTATCTGTGCTAAAGGTGCTGCAACTTATACTCGTAAACAACTCGATGCCCTCACCGATTTTGTGAAACGTCCTCAAATCGGCGCAAAAGGTATGGTTTATGCTCGCGTTGAGGCTGATGGTAACGTGAAATCAAGCGTTGACAAATTCTATACACAAGAGGTACTTCAACAACTTCGCGCAGCTATGAATGCTGAACCAGGCGACCTTATCCTCATTCTTTCGGGCGACAATGCTAACAAAACTCGCAAACAATTGTGCGAACTTCGTCTTGAAATGGGTAGCCAACTCGGATTGCGCGACAAAAACAACTACTCTTGCCTTTGGGTTGTTGACTTCCCTCTCTTTGAGTGGAGCGAAGAGGACCAACGCTTCTATGCTATGCACCACCCATTTACATCGCCTAAACCAGAGGATATTCCATTGTTAGACACCGACCCAGGTGCTGTACGTGCAAATGCTTACGATATGGTTATCAACGGTGTTGAAGTTGGTGGTGGTTCTATCCGTATCTACAACAGCGAATTGCAACACAAAATGTTTGAATTGCTTGGCTTCACACCAGAAAAAGCTGAAGAACAATTTGGTTTCTTGATGAATGCGTTCAAATTTGGTGCACCTCCTCATGGTGGTTTGGCTTATGGTCTCGACCGTTTCGTATCATTGTTCGCAGGTCTTGACTCAATCCGCGACTGTATCGCATTCCCTAAAAACAATGCAGGTCGCGACGTTATGATTGATGCTCCATCGGCAATCGACGACGTACAACTCAAAGAACTCTGTTTGAATATCACACTTTAAAAAATATACTTTTAACATAAGTACAGAATTAATTTACAAGTTTACAAATTATAATCTGTATTTCTAACCATATCAGGATAACTACTTTTTTAAGTACAAAAATTATGTACTTATATTAAAAGAGAATTATGTACTTCTGTTAAAAAATTACAAGGCATGTACTTAAAAAAACAAAAATATCCTGCTAAAACAATTCAAGTGCAGAGGATTTAATTATCCTATAAATATATTTTGTACTTCTGTTAAAACAAAAAAAATAAATCTATGGAAAGAAAAGTAAGAGTACGTTTTGCGCCATCTCCAACAGGTGCTTTACACATTGGTGGTGTGCGTACATGTCTATATAACTATCTATTTGCAAAACAACACGGTGGCGATATGATTTTCCGTATCGAAGACACCGACTCAAATCGCTTCGTGCCTGGTGCCGAAGAGTATATCATCGAGGCTCTCGAATGGCTCGGTATTAAATTCGACGAAGGTGTGTCGTACGGAGGCAACTATGGTCCTTATCGCCAAAGCGAACGTCGCGACATCTATCGTAAATATGTTAACCAATTGCTCGAATCGGGTCACGCATACATCGCATTCGATACTCCAGCAGAATTGGAAGCAAAACGCAATGAGATTGCAAACTTCCAATACGACGCTTCTACTCGTATGCAAATGTCTAACTCTCTTTCGCTTAGCAAAGAGGAGGTGGATGCTCGCATCGCTCGTGGCGACCAATATGTTGTTCGTGCTAAAATCGAACCAAACGAAGAAATCATAGTTCACGACATCATTCGTGGCGATGTACACGTAAATTCTTCTATATTAGACGATAAAGTATTGTTTAAATCTGCTGACAATCTTCCAACATACCACTTAGCTAATATAGTTGACGACCACTTGATGGAGGTATCGCACGTTATCCGTGGCGAAGAGTGGTTGCCTAGTGCCCCACTTCACGTACTCCTCTACCGTTTCTTTGGTTGGGAAGATACTATGCCTCAATTTGCTCACCTTGCCCTCTTGCTCAAACCTGATGGCAATGGCAAACTCAGCAAACGCGATGGCGACCGCCTCGGTTTCCCCGTGTTCCCTCTTGAATGGCACGACCCTAAAACTGGCGACGTATCTTCAGGCTACCGCGAAAGTGGTTATCTACCAGAAGCTGTTATCAACTTCCTCGCCCTACTTGGCTGGAATCCTGGTAACGACCAAGAAATCATGTCGATGGATGAACTTATCTCTCTATTCAAACTCGAACGTTGCTCAAAAGCTGGTGCTAAATTCGACTTCGAAAAGGGCCGTTGGTTCAACCACCAATACCTTCAAATGACCGATAACCGCACTATTGCTGAGCTATTTATGAAAGACATCGAGGCTGCTGGCGTCGAAACTACTATCGAAAAAGCAGAACAAGTAGTAGGTTATATGAAGAGCCGTGTAAACTTCGTGAAAGAGTTGTGGCCACTCTGCTCATTCTTCTGGATTGCACCTACATCATACGACGAAAAAGCTGTGGCTAAACGTTGGAAAGCCGAAACTCCTGCTATGATGGCTGAATTACGCGAACTTATGGCTGCTTGGGACAAATACGACGACGCAGAAGCATCAGAAGAATACGTAAAACAATGGTGCGAAGCCAAAGGTTATGGACTTGGCAACGTGATGAACCCATTCCGCTTGATGCTCGTAGGCGAATTAAAAGGTCCACACATGTTCGAAGTAACAGCAGTTCTTGGCAAAGAAGAAACCCTCCGCCGCATGGACGTAGCACTTGCTACAATTAAAAATTAAAATTTTAAAGCCAGGAAGATGTTTTTTAGACAGAATGACATAATGACAAATTTTATCTATTATAGGCATATGCCTTGCTGAAACATAAGTTTCATCTCGGCAAAAAAATGACAAATTTTTTAATGCCGATAGGTCTGTCATTCTTCAACCAAGATACACCGCAGGTGTAGCGTGGTTTATGAAAAAAGGAATATGTTCTTATGTCATTATGTCTAAAAAAATTTCATACCTAAAAAATAATTATGGAATATATCAAGGTTACTTTTCGCACTGAGGATGTCGAGGAATGGGCTAATGATCTATTAGCATCGATGCTTGGTGAGGTGGGTTTCGAGAGTTTCGAAGAGACTTCTCGTGGCATAATTGGCTACTGCCCTGCTCCTTCGTTCGATGAGGAGGCTATGAAGCAAACCGTAGCCGAATTGCCTATTGCCGATACCTCGCTCATTGCCTATCGCATCGAAACTATCGCCGACCAAAACTGGAACGCTGTATGGGAACAAAATGGTTATGAGCCTATAGAAATATCAAGCGAATGCATTATCCACGCTTCTAACAAAGAAGTTTCGCAAAATTATAAGTACGATATTATCATCAATCCTGTGCAATCGTTCGGCTCTGGTTATCACGAAACTACTCGCATGATACTCACCTATTTGCTCGACATGGATATCGACGACAAAGCCGTTCTCGACATGGGTTGTGGTACAGGTGTGTTGGGTATACTTGCTTGTTTGCGTGGAGCTGGTAGCCTTGTGGCTGTAGATATCGACGAATGGTCGTGGCGCAATGCAATAGAAAACATCGAGGCAAACGACATCGAAGGTGCAGAGGTCGTGCTTGGCGATGCATCGCAATTAGCTGATTTCCCAAATTGTTTCGACATAGTACTTGCCAACATCAACCGCAATATCTTGCTCAACGATATGGAGGCATACGTAGGCACAATGACCGACAACGCTCAACTCATCATGAGTGGCTTCTACCTCGACGACCTTGACATGATACGCCCAAAAGCCGAATCGCTCGGTCTGCACTACATTGACCACAAAACCGATAATGATTGGACTGCGGTGAGATTCCAACGATAAACATAACACAATACAAAAAATGCCCTTCAATTCTACAACGAACTGAAGGGCAATTTTTTTATTACTAATGGTATATTTAGCGATGCATCAATCGCACCAACCAGAGAGGGCGGCAGCGCGAAATTGAGCCATAGGGCTGTTCTACTGCACCAAAGCCACGATAGAAGCGAGCTACGCCTTCGATCATCGAGCCCTCGCAGTCGAACGTAAGTCCGTAAGGACAACAAATATTCTCAAGAATATAATCAACGAGTAGAAACATTGCACTATGCTCTTTGCCTGCTTGATTAGATACAGGAATGAGATAGATGAATCGTTCACGAGTCTGCATACCAAACAATGCAGCTATGAGTTTGTCGTCCTTATAAACGCCAAACAAACGAGGCACAAACAGCCCACTACACACAGCCTCATCAATGATCGTGCATTTTTCGCCAAGGCTCAAGATCGTTGATTGTGCATTGTGCACTGTGCATTGCAAAAATGCAGCTTCTACAAATGGTTGAATCGTAGCATGTAAATCCCAGCGCATTGTGGTATTTTCGAATTTCCAAAACGAGACAAATTCTTCTACACTCACCTCTCCTATTCTTAATCCTGCCTTCTGTGCTTTTACTATATTTCGCTTAGTGTTTGAGTTATAATTCTTGCGAATGGTGACTATATCTTTGTTGTGAAATATAATCAAGTTGATTTTACTTAAAAATTTAAGACACGAGACACGAGACACAAGACTTGAGACACAATCTTTATTCAAATAATTCACATTAAAATCATACATCAAATAAGGTATGCGACGGCGGAATGATTCGAATATTTCAGTCGTAACTTCATGCGCAGAAAACACACCCAATTGTTGCACCCATATCGGATGAATAAGGTAACTAATCCCCCACTTCTTTTTTAGTGGCAACGGCATCACATACGCATAATCTTCTGTCACTAACGCCTCCCACATCGGACACACAACATCCAAATACCACGAATAGGCATACGGCAAATCGCACAACGATTGAGCAATAGTTGCATCCCACTTTATGCGGTCGATTTGGTTATGTCGTAAATGGATAATTTTCATTAATTTATAATTTTTTAGACAGAATGACATAAGAACATATTTATTCTTTCATAAAGGTCTTGCTTTTTATTTCATAAAAATCTCGACACCAAAGACATATTTTTAGTTACATTTATATGATATGTCATTCTATCTAAAGCAAAATCTTGTTTTCCTATATTCTTATCACAAAAAAATCACAAAAACATATGTTCGATAAAGATTTTAAGACCGATGCCTATAAGGATTACGCCACCGATAGCCTCTACGTTGAATTTGATACGCTTGCCAAATGTAACGCCAAGCACACAACCTACTAGTGTAAACAAGAAACTAACAATAGCAATAATACCAGAGGCAGAGAACATAAGATTGCCAAGAGGCACAAAAATCAGTCCCGTAGCCAATGCATCTATACTTGTAGCCACAGCCAATATCGTAACCATACGTAACGAACCATAAGGCGATTTAGCACCACACATCTCCTCCTCTTCATCATCCTTAAAACTCTCATAAATCATCTTACCTCCCAAAAATCCTAAAATACCTAATGCCAACCAATGGTCTATACTATGAATAAACTCAGCAAAACTAATTCCACACGCCCAACCTATCAACGGCATACCACCCTGAAACAGACCAAAAAACAATGCCATACGCAAGATTTTAGGCCAATTATATCGTCCATAACAAATGCTACTTGCGATAGATACAGCAAAACAATCCATCGCAAGACCTATGGCAATCAAAATAATTTCTAATAATGACATTTTACAAGTTGAAATGTGAAAATTGAAATGTGAAAATTGAAAAATAAAATTTCAAGTTTCAAATTTCAAATTATAAATTCTTAAATGTATTTTCATAATCCTCGGCAGCTTTGCAAAGTTCTTTGTACCAATCCTCGCCAAATTTACGAATAAGAGGTTCTTTCAAGAATTTATATACAGGCAATTTGAGTTTTGCACCCAATTTCTCGGCACAATTACACACTTGCCAACGATGATAATTCACAGCTGTAAAATCGCTATATTTGGTCAATCGCACAGGGTACAAATGACATGAAATAGGCTTATAAAATGCCGATTTACCCTCACGATAAGCCTTTTCGAGAGCACATTTACAACAACCATCAACAGGATCAGTATATGTAAACACACATTCACGACCATTCACAATCGAAGTAACAAGGTCACCATCTTCATCGCGATATGCTACACCTTGCTCATTGATAACTCGTTTACACTCATCCGAAAGGTCGTCCCACACGATAGGCAAAGCCTTTTCCAATTCCTCTAACTCACTCTCTTCCAATGGTGCACCTGCATCACCCTCAATACAACATTCTCCCTTACAAACACCTAAATCACAACAAAATTGTTGTTCAAACAATTCAAAACTTACTACAGTATTTCCTATTTCTACCACGTCTTTATAATTAAAAATTAATAATTAAGAATAAAAAAACATTCATGATATTCATGATTTGCAAAGTTAGCAAAAAATTCTCAACTCTCAATTCTCAACTCTCAACTTTTTTTAGTATCTTTGCACTTTATTAACATAACGTGAGTTCGACATAACTTTTATTTCACACAGAAAGCACGGAACCCACGGAAAAAATTTGTCTTTCTCCCACAGATAACACAGATTTTATTGTTTTTTTTGCCATCCGGATGTAACGATTTTTATCAAGATTTTGTTCTCACTCGGCATAACCCAAATAAATTTGGTTTTTGCTCTCGCTTATAACAAAATTCGCTCTTTTGCTACGCAAAAATCGCTCTACGGAAAACACGGATACCATGCGGATTTTTATATCGAACTGACGTTAACATAGAATATGCACGAATTACAATTATCATTGACTCCGAAAGAAGCTGCAGTACCCGAAATATTAAAAGGTATTGTAGCTAAGAAATTAAATATCAATGAGTCATCAATAAATCATATACAAGTAGTCAAAAAATCTATCGACTCGCGTGGCAAGTTTCCTATCGTACTGCTCAAAGTGCGTGCATTTATCGGCACTAAACCTAACTATCAATACGAGAACGTATTCAAGTACGAAAACGTAGCAAACAAACGCGAAGTGATTGTCGTAGGATCTGGCCCAGCTGGATTATTTGCGGCATTGCGTCTCATTGAATTCGGACTCAAACCTATTGTATTAGAGCGTGGTAAGGAGGTATTAGACCGCAAGAAAGACATTGCGCAACTCAATCGCAATGTTGCTCTTAACGTTGAAAGCAACTATTGCTTTGGCGAAGGCGGTGCAGGCACATTCTCCGACGGCAAACTCTACACTCGCTCAAAAAAACGTGGTAATACTCAACGCATATTCGAAATATTCCACTACCACGGAGCGCAAGACGAAATTCTCTACGAGGCTCATCCTCATATTGGCACCGACCGATTGCCTCAAGTCATCAAAAATATGCGTCAACGCATACTCGACTGTGGTGGCGAAATTCATTTCAATAGTTGCGTAAACGAATTTATAGTAGAATTTAACGCTATTAAGGGCGTTCGTTGCTCGAATGGCAACACCTATATGTCTGACAATGTGATATTAGCCACAGGTCACTCGGCTCGCGACATATACCACCTACTCCATAGTCAAGGCATACGCATCGAGGCTAAAGGTTTCGCAATGGGTGTGCGTGCAGAACATCCACAAGCTCTTATCGACAGCATTCAATACCACTGTCGTGAGCGTAATCCATATCTCCCTGCTGCATCTTATAGTCTTGTACACCAAATAGATGGACGAGGCGTATATTCATTCTGTATGTGTCCTGGCGGACATATCGTGCCATCGGCAACTGAGGAAAAACAAATTGTTGTGAATGGTATGAGTGCTTCACATCGTAACTCGCCATTTGCCAATTCGGGTATCGTTGTAGAACTTCGCCCCGAAGAGCTTACAGAATATGCTCAATATGGCGAACTCTGTGGACTTCACTTCCAAGAAGACCTCGAACGCCTTGCTTTTAATAACAACGGAGGT
This sequence comes from Paludibacteraceae bacterium, assembly GCA_017467185.1. Classification (GTDB taxonomy): domain Bacteria; phylum Bacteroidota; class Bacteroidia; order Bacteroidales; family Paludibacteraceae; genus Aphodosoma. Next base: position 123,683 of record JAFTSS010000027.1, read on the forward strand.
GGACTACAAACAGCTCCAGCTCAACGTCTTGCCGACTTTGTCAAAGGCAAACTCTCTAACAGCCTACCTGACTGTTCCTACCTTCCAGGCATAATCTCTTCGCCTCTACACTTTTGGTTGCCTGAACGCATCGGACATCGCCTACGCGAAGGTTTCAAGGCATTCGATCGCAAAATGCACGGCTATCTCACCAACGAAGCAGTTGTCGTGGGCGTAGAAAGTCGCTCATCTTCACCTATTCGCATACCACGCAACATAGATACATACGAACACCCACAAATCAGCGGACTCTACCCTGCCGGCGAAGGTTCAGGCTATGCAGGTGGCATCACATCAAGTGCCATGGATGGCGAAAATTGTGCTGAGGCAATAGCATATAAATTAGGAATGAGGAATGAGGAATTAGGAATGAGGAATTAGGAATGAGGAATTAGGAATTAGGAATGAGGAATTAAAAACTATCTGTAATCTATTAAAATATATGAAAAAAAATTGGGCTTATAAGCTATTAGAACGTAATGGTTGGACTATCAACCTCGTGAAAGAACTACCTGCTAAATGCGTTATATGCGTTGCACCACACACATCTAATTGGGATTTTATATTAGGCATTTTAGTAAAATTTGCACTCAATATCAAGGCTAACTTTTTTATGAAAAAAGAGTGGTTTTTCTTCCCTATGGGCTACTTGATGCGCGCACTAGGCGGTGTTGCAATACAACGTAACAAAAAAATGCGTATGACCGATGCCATGGCTGCCGAATTCGAAAAACACGAATCGCTTTGCGTTGCTATCACACCCGAAGGCACACGCAGTTACAATCCCGATTGGAAAAAAGGTTTCTATTTCATTGCCGAAAAAGCAGGTGTTCCAATCGTCTTTGCTTCGTTAGATTTCAAGAAAAAAGAGATAAAACTCGGCGAACAATTCATTCCAACAAGCGATGTAGATGCCGATATGGCTCAAATTAAAACTTATTATAAAGACGTAAATGCCAAATTTCCCGAAAAATTCGGCATCTAAACTACTGAAATACAAAACAAAGCAAATTTACCAACAAAAACATCACAAAATATTTGGCAATATCAAATATTTGTTGTACCTTTGCACCCGCAAACGAGAGGAAGAAATTGAGCATTGATGCCGAATGGCTCTCTTAACACTCAACTCTAAACTCTAAACTTTCAAAAGGTGCCATAGCTCAGTTGGTAGAGCAAATGACTGAAAATCCTTGTGTCCCCGGTTCGATTCCTGGTGGCACCACAAAAGAGACATAATAATGTCTCTTTTTTTTATTTTATTATTACTGTCCGCTAAAAATTTTATATAAATGAAATAACCTATGCAAATTAAAATATTTATAATTTCACAATAAAATTAAGGAGAATTCAAGATACAACGACGTTGAAAACGTCGAACTAAAAAAACAAGCCCCCTTTCATAAGATTATCTTATCTCCCCTTTGTTTATTAATAGTTTGAATAATTGCTTTATTTTTACCGGACACCAATAAAAAAAACACGAAAATTATATAGACATATTCAAACATTTTTATTACCTTTGCAAGTGCTTTTCCGTAATATTGTAACAATCTGTTCGGAGAAGTACTTTTTTAGTAAAAGGTGTTATTGAAATTATCTTCTAAAGTCAAACTTCGCAACTTTGATATTGGAATGAAGATGATAGCATTAGCACTACATCGTTGGTGTGTTCGGCCATTGTTGGCTCTTTACATATCCTATGGTGTGGGTGCTATTGCTTTATCCATTCCAATGGTAATGCGAAGACCAGACTTTAGGATAAAGCAGTAGGTTCCCACACCTTTTTGTTTTATATCAAAAATGTCAAACGTAGGGAACAGGGCGACAATAAATTCACTAAAAAATGAAAACTATTAAATTTATTGGAATGGCTTTGTTTGCCATACTTATGTGTGTAAACTTTACATCTTGTAGTAATGACAACGACCTTATTTCTACAAAAGGTAAAAAATTAACTAAATTCATACGTAATGATGAGTATGGTGAATACACTTATCTATTTAATTTCGACAAAAAAAGAAGATTGATAGGTGTAAAAGAAATTAATAATGAAAAAAAGACAGATTCCTATTATAGCTATACTTGGAATAATAACACTATCATCGGATGCAATAATAGTTATGTATGTAATATAGAAAAAGGACTTATAAAAAATATTAATGAAATTAATGGAGAATACAATGAAACTTTTTTATATGATGATTCTAAAAAAATAATCAATTACATATGGGAAGCCCCTGAATACAATGAATCAACATCAACGCCATTTATTTGGGAGAATGAAAAATTAACAGAACTTTATCTTTGGTATAATGGAAATTGTCAGGCAAATTGTACCTTCAGTTATGATGGGATATTTTGCAAAAAAGGATGTTTCCACCCTTTTATTTTAGTACTAACAGAAGATTTTTGGATGAATGATTTTTTTCTAAACTTAGTTCATCCTGAACTTTTAGGAATACAAACAACTCTATTGCCTACAAAAATGAGTATCGACGACTATGATGATGTTTTTGAATATGAATTTGATAAAGATGGCTATGTCTCAAAAATAATTAAGAATAACTTTGATACATACACATTAACTTGGGAGTAATATCAGAATAAATCTAAATAACAAAAAGCGGTAAATGACTGAATAAATCATTTACCGCTTTTATTTAAAAACTCCAATACAAAATAATAAATCACCTCTCATATGCTCCTAAATCGGGTTTGCCATCAGAGTTACGGTCTTTGCCATCAAGGTCAAGTGGATAAAGTGTTGAAACACTCGCTGAACCGCAATCGCGCGCACACGACAATGAGTCGAGGTGAAAATTGAAATAACCTGTTTCGGTAATATCAATAATAGACGTGTTTACAAACACAGTATCTATGCCATTGCGCTCGTTTTGCGATCTTGCCCAACGACAATCCACAAATCGTTCACTTTCAACCTTTTTTCCTTTAATCAACGTATGCGACAATAACACATTATAATCTGTTACCGACGTTGTATCTTGTCCAAGTTCTAACTCCTCGGCATTTCCTCCAAATATAATACTATTCTCAATCACGGCACTCGTCACAGGGAACGTCAAACGAACGCCATTTTGCATAACATAATTAAGAATACGCACCGATGCATTCTTGCGTGAGGCATAACGATAATAGTTTGCCACAGTAGTGTGTGCCATACGCAAGGTACCACCCAACTGAACAATACACGACTCGCCACAATTGCTTATCTCGGTATTTTCAATCACAAGACTACCCTGCTGAGCATAAACCCCATACGCGCCCGAATTATGCACTACCGAATTGCGCAACTCCAACACAGGCTCACTACGATTTGCTCCTACAAGCAATATGCCTATACTAGCGCCACGTACATGCGTATTTTCGATAACGTTATGTGACTGAGCATTTTGCAAATAAATACCCCCCCACTGATTTGGTGTTTGGTCATAAGGTGTTTGGTCAACATCGTTAATACAATCAAACCTATCGCCTCGAATTACTATAGGGTGTTCAAACGTGCCACGGCACTCCAATTCGCCATCAACCACGATATTTGCACCTCCGTGCATATAAATTTTAGCACCCTCCGAGATAGTCAATTTTGCCCCTTCGGCAACATAAATATGATTAAATACCAACGTAGGTCGCAATGAATCTATCGTAGCATTTGAGGTATAAACCTTACTGCGCAACACTCGTGCATCACTACCCACAGCCATCAATTTCACATCCTTCATGCGCCCATTACACTCAAACAAAAGCGAATCGAACAACACGATATAGGGCTCACCATCAGTCGTTGGCGGAGTCATTTCCACGAACACAAAGAGCGAATCGCGCCCCTTTATCGTAATATCTTTCAGCGCCTCACCTCGCCCAGCAATTCGTCCGTCCACATTAAAACGAAAATACGACTCCGAGCCTCCTGCCATACGAATCGACGCAATATTTAATGCGTTTTTATTCTCATTATAAATCATAAAACGCCCCGTAGCCGACTGTTGTTCAGCAAATAGCGTGTCCATAATAAGCGTGTCGCACGAAAAAGTCAGTTCGAGTTTCTCGTCATAACTTACATTCTCCTCTACACAACTAGGCAAACAAATTGCCGCAACAATCAATATAAAAAACACAAATCTCCTCATATATTTTAGATAGATTACAAATTACAGATTACAGATAACAGATAATTCTTAATTCTTAATTCTTAATTCTCAATTCTCAATTCTTATCTTCCAAACATAAATCCGACAAAAAATCTTGGACCAGCGGCATAATCGTCCGCCCAATTAGTAACATTGAGCATATAGTCAATCTTCGCCACCACACTGATACGCTTTGTGAGAGAATACTCCATACCCACAAACGGCACAACAGCCAAAAATGGATAGTGACGATACGAGACATACTGATTTTCTACTACATAATCATTCACAACATCACTCTCACCCTCTTTATCAATCATCGTAATGTGAGTATATGCCCCACCACCAATCACACCACCTGCAAAAATAGTAAACTTCTTAATATGCCAATGCGAATCCAACAATAATCCACCCCAACCAATTTTAGCCGAACTACCCTTAGGTTTATATTTCAACGTTGAAACATACCCCTCAATACCCACACGCAAATACTTACCAAACCCTACACGCAAAGCACCTCCTAGTCCCATACTTGCACCGCTCAACCTACCCGATTGACCCAACGGCAACCCGCTATTATCTTGAAACTGAAAATCGCGACTCTCCACATACCCCACATTAAACATCATTCCCCCCTGATAACCACTATATGCCATCGCACTACGCTTCTTCACCTGCACAGTATCTTCATCAGACACGCAAAACGCTGACACTGAACATAAAACAATCAAAACTAAACAAAATATTTTTCTCATAAAGAGCTTTTTGGGATATATATAATTACTAAAAACAAATAAAAATACAAATTTACAAAAAAAAATTTGTTTCTACAATACTGCAAAATTAAGACGCATCATTCGTATCTCCACTAAAATAGGCATATAACACCATTCCTCTACTTATAAACAACAAAAATCTCTCATTTGTATTCTATAAAACACAAAAAAACAAAAAAAGTTCTGCCAAATGGCAGAACTTTTTTCAATTCTAAAACATCATATAACAAACTGAAATACAAAACAATACAAACAATCTGTTGTTTATGATGTCAAAGATACAAAATTTGAATGGAACTCACAACCTCCAAAAGAAAAACATAGCACTTGCCCAAGTTGTTTATGATGTCAAAGATACAAAATTTGAATGGAACTCACAACTGATAATCCAAGAATGTATCATATTTCTGGTTGTTTATGATGTCAAAGATACAAAATTTGAATGGAACTCACAACTTGTTTACTGCGATTCTTTTTCGCAATTAGTTGTTTATGATGTCAAAGATACAAAATTTGAATGGAACTCACAACTTTCCAAAAGGAACGCAATTGGCTGTAGGAGTTGTTTATGATGTCAAAGATACAAAATTTGAATGGAACTCACAACTCATTTACATGGATTATTACATTCGTAAGGGTTGTTTATGATGTCAAAGATACAAAATTTGAATGGAACTCACAACACTTGCATACCAATAGTTTATTTTAGTTCTGTTGTTTATGATGTCAAAGATACAAAATTTGAATGGAACTCACAACTGAACTTTTTTAATTCCTCTACCGCCATCGGTTGTTTATGATGTCAAAGATACAAAATTTGAATGGAACTCACAACTCATTGTATTTTTGAGCGTTTTTTTGAATTGTTGTTTATGATGTCAAAGATACAAAATTTGAATGGAACTCACAACGATGCGGTGCTACACTCAGCACAAAAGCTCGTTGTTTATGATGTCAAAGATACAAAATTTGAATGGAACTCACAACTAGAAAGTCAGGTAAGCAAAAAGACTTATGTTGTTTATGATGTCAAAGATACAAAATTTGAATGGAACTCACAACTTATTAAGCGTTTTCCAAAAGGCGACGACCGTTGTTTATGATGTCAAAGATACAAAATTTGAATGGAACTCACAACGAGTGGGAGTTCAATCGCGATATAGTTAAAGTTGTTTATGATGTCAAAGATACAAAATTTGAATGGAACTCACAACTAACGTTGTATTCCTATAAAATACTCATTAGTTGTTTATGATGTCAAAGATACAAAATTTGAATGGAACTCACAACCGGCCGACTTGATTTTTATTTTATTCACGACGTTGTTTATGATGTCAAAGATACAAAATTTGAATGGAACTCACAACGTTGCCGTTGCTATTCTCATTTCTTGTTCTGTTGTTTATGATGTCAAAGATACAAAATTTGAATGGAACTCACAACGAATGATACAATTTGTCGGGAGTTATTTTCGTTGTTTATGATGTCAAAGATACAAAATTTGAATGGAACTTATTGGTACGTTTCTTTTCTGCAAGCACCACTTTAAGAAAATTTATATCCTGAGCCATATCTATATTAGTCTTTATCAGTTAATTTTATAAATATCTTCTTTGTACACCCTATTTCGCTTCTTGATGCTCCTTCCAAATTTCTTCAGCCAGATATTTGTCGCTTCGACAATGCAATTCAGCGACTCCCTCTTCAATCATATCGGCTGTTTCTGAATTATAATATATATCTGTAGCTTCATCAATCGATACACCATACATTTCACATATACAAAGAATAATTCTAGCACACTGAGCACTTCTCATTACTTGTTTGCCATCTTCGCTCATATCTGTTCACAATTAATATAGGTAAGACATTCTCGCAACATTCTTTCAGTACGTATACAATATTGTATATTTGGCTTTTCAAAACGCAATAATCCAAGGGCTTCTTCTTGCGATATTTCGTTCGCAAAATATCTATCAAGAGTGAGGATTACTCTATCATTGGCAATTCCTCCAATAACCATATCGTAATCTCCAACATCTTTTCCATCCCGACATTGAGCGACAAAATCAAGCCATTGTTCATCATAAGAGTCAAATTTAACGATTTTCCATTGAGAATCATCATCAATAGAAAATTTATATGTGTTGAGCCATGCTTGTTGCCCTCTTCTCTTAAAACGCTGTGCATATCTTACAGCCTGTTCATATAATGACGTTAGATAAAAGCCACGACCAAAATCCAGATAATTGCGTGAATGCAGAGTATCTGGAGATTCTACAATAACATTAGATGAATGGTATAGTTTCATACTTCTAAAACTCCTTTCTCCCTCATATATTCAGTAAGATCTTCCATCAAATATCTAGAGCTAAATGTGTGAAGCACATCGTATGAGGGAACGATGTATTCATATAAAATACCTGATGCTTTTAAACGGCCATAAATTTCCTTTTGTGGCAATTTCAGCAGTATAGAAAGTTTGCTTATGCAAAACGTTACAAATTCAAGTGTCTTTTTATCCATAATATTTTACCTAATTATAATATTATACTAACGTGAGTTCGACATAACTTTTACCTCACACGGAACGCACAGAAAACACGGAACCAATGATCTTTGAGCTATTGCGAAAAAAATTTTCATTACATATTTCTTAGTTCTGTAGACTATTGAGCGGACGCACGAGCCGTGCGTCCCTACATTGTGGAGGATTTTTGTCGAATTTGCTCTACGTATGACACAGATGTCATGCGGATTCTTATATCGAACTGACGTTATACTAATATTTATCCTGTTTTTATAGCACAATTATAAACATAAGTAATAAGAATATATGAGAATAAAAACATTTTTTATTGATTTATTCCGATTTTTCTTAAAAATATTATCAAAAGATTGAATTATGATGCAAACGCACGAATACACTCACTTGTAAAAGGTATTTGATATTTATCTTTCATAACTCGTTTTTTTCATAACGCAAAGTTACAGATTTATTTTCAAATATGCAAATAACATGCAGAATACTAAAACAACTCTAATTGCTGTACTGGTGGATTAAGCGATTCTGGTTTTGAACCAACAAATAGTTCCATTTGTCCGAACTGCTTGTCGGTAATACAAAGAATACCAACATAGCCATATTCGGGTAGGTTGCGTTTTACTCGTTTTATGTGAACTTCGGCATTTTCGACACTCGGACAATGGCGAATGTAGATTGAAAACTGAAACATATTGAATCCATCAGAAACTAATTGTTTCCGAAATTCAGCTGCCGCCTTACGCTCTTTTCGTGTCTCGGTCGGCAAATCGAAAAATACCATAACCCACATAACACGATATTCACTAAAACGATTATACATAATTAAAAACATACCCCCTCCCCCATTGGGGACTCCCCCTAACTTAGGGGGAGAATTAGGTAAACTAACGAAGATATTTTATAATAAAATTTTACATAGTTGGATAAACTATTTTGCGAGCCTCACCAGCATAGCATTTCTGCAACGAACTTGTAGTCAACCCCACTGCCACCATAAGCGGACTGCGCTTGCCATTGATTATAACATCGAGCGTAGGTACAGCGAGCAAATCAGCCTTATGATGTTTCTCCAATATTTCGATAGCCCCATATTTATCATAAAGCGACATCACCAATCGGTCAACATAAGGTCTATATGGCTCCATCACATCATCGGCAAGACAATAGGCATTATATTTATTGCGATGATGCATGCCCCATGTAGGCAACAATCCACTACCCACCAATGCCCGAGCCACTACAGCACGCAATATGGCATAGCCATAGTTGAGCATATTGTTAGGAGCAACACCTTCCCTATCCCGCTTAAAATCCTCTACCATAGGGAAAGCTTCTTTCCAATAATAAGCCGCAGCACGAGCCTCAAGATTCATAGCATCACCACTACGCACCTCCATTGCCCAACGTTGCATATTCGCCACATTCAGTCCTCGCACATCGCGCAACACTGCAGCTTGATTCTCAATTTTAGCTATGATTGTTTGTTGCCAAAGTTGCTTCTGCAGAGGTAAAGATGCCTGTAGTTGATAACGAAACCGCTCGGTCTGAGTAGAATTTCCACACAACGGAAGCATCAACCCCACAGGTAACCTCTGTTTATCACAAGTAATAACAGCACAATTATTTTCAAGCAGAGCCTCCAATAGTCCTTGAGTAATTGTGATTTGCTGATGGTCAAGCACCACTACACCAATATCTTCAATTGGAATAGTAGCATGTGCCTCCTTACGAAACGACTCTGGCAAAGTGTCATTCTTCTCCACCTCAGGCAATCGCAAAACCAATTGTTTCTGCTTCAAACTAAGATATGAAGGATTGCCAAAATATAGTGTGCGTTTTATCATACTAATATTCTCCTACACTTACAATTTGACCTATATGATTTACTCTTACTTTAATAATTCCTTTTAAATCATTTGGACCAACTCTTTTCCATGTTATACTCTTCAATTCTTTTACATCGTTAACATTTGTCTCTAAATGATGTCTAAAGAAATAATCTTTTATTGTAAATTTCTGCACCCTATACAAATTCTGACTTATCAATTCATTATTCATCGGATTCATCAAATCAATTTCAGATGGATCGAAAATACAAACTCGTTCTTCCTCGCCAGCATCGTTTAAACGAGTTTCATAACGAGGGAATACAAAATATTCGTTTTGTTTCATTGTGAATAGGAATTGCCATCCCTCATCTGCTTTATATTGCTTATCAACAATAGACAAACCTTGCATAACGCGTTGCGTAGCTTCGTACATGCTGACCACTTGCTCTTGAAGATTGCCATCGGCATCACGATAGATAGCCACATGGTGATTACTACCTGTAGACACAAAATCGGCACTCTGCTTTTTACCTTCAGCATCAAGCACTAATTGACCATCTTTGTCGCGTTTGTCATGCAAAGCCACAGCATTGCTAACGCCCGAAATAGTTACTCTTTTAATCTTAATACCCTTTTCTTTATTTAAATAAATTGGATTTTCATCGAGATTAGCAAAAGCTTTTGCTGCAACACCTTTATACTCATCCAAACGACGTTGCAATATAGCACGAACACCAGCATCGACCACTTTATCAAGTTTCAAGTCTGGCGAAATCTCTTTGCGAATAGTATATCTATCAACAAGCGCCACACACTTCACTTTATCTGCGAGCTTTTCGGTTTGATGAACATTGAGATAGATAGGATTTTTCTCAAGCGAATTTTTACCTGTAAATGCCTTTTTTGCATCGCCTCCAAATTCGCAAAGTCGAGCCAATAGAGCTTCACGCTCACAAGCATTTGCCACTTTGCGGATCTGCTCTAAAGTCATCGATGCTCCAACTTTCACAAAAGTAGTTACATACTCTTTCGAACGACCATAAACTGTTTCTTTATGCAACATACCACGAGGTGTGAGTTCCACTTTTTTGTTCACTCCACCTTTGGTTTTTGTAGTATTTATGTTGCGAGTAACCACTTTGTTTTTGGCTTTAATAGAGACCAAAATTTCGCTAAGATGACGACGAGCCTCAGCACGCAATTCGCCCAATGGCATAGGTGGATTGAACAATAGAAGACCATCGGATGTACGATGCAACTCTTTTTGTTCGATGCCATATATTGAGCTTGACTTGTCGCTACGAGCATTGAGGTTGTTGAGATATTGAATAAAACTTGGTTTAGTGAACGCAATAGTAAGAGCATCCATAGCATGATGGCGGTGGTCGTTGCGTTTAGTCCAATCTTTGATACGAGGCAAACGATGACCATCTCGATTTTCATCAAAATAGGTAAGTCCCTGACGGTCATATTTATCCCAATTCAATTCTTGCAACACATTGATAAGTTGCCAATCCTCACGAAGTCGATCGGTGATAGAGCCAGTTGTTGAAATCACAAAAGGCACTAATTCGAGCAACAATTCACGTGATTTTTTAGCAATATATTGAGTATCGCGAAGATCACGTTCGATGAAATCTTTTGGAATATCTGCTTCAGATGTCAAAAGATTGCGCTTTTTTCCTTTTGAAATATTCAAATCATCTATTGCTCGCAAATAACGCTCAATACCATCCTCGCCATATTTTTCACGCACATAGTCGTAGGCAGTTTTATTGCCTTTTTCGATATTTATATCACGAGCTTCGAGAGTTTTATTGGCAAACGAATCGTTAAACAATTTCGATTGTGGAATAATATGCTCTATATCAAACTCTTTAGAAAATAATTTCTCTTGAGGTATATATGTATTTGAATATAAAGTATGATAACCACGAGGCTCTAATTCTTTATAAAGTTTATAACGGATAATATCGGTACGACTCACATACGACAAACCAAATTCTTCTTGCAAAATTTTACGATATTTTTCATGTTCTACTGTTGCCTTATTGATTGCCTCTGTCATTTGAGCACGCTCATCGGCATTTTTCTTAAGGTCGCGAGCCAACTCAATGCGAATTTCATCTGGTTTACCATAAGCATCAATAACACCATTAACCACATGAATCATTTGATTGATAATTTTTTCTACAACAGGATTACGCAAACTATTTTTTGCCAACACATCCAAACGATCTTTATATTCTTTGTTGTCAAGTTCTTCTTTTGTAAGACTATGTTTTGAATGAGTTTTATATTCAAGTGCACAAGCCTCATCATAACGAAGTCCTTGACGGAGATGTGGCAACAATCGACACATAGCTTTTGTACTCAAACTACCATAGTCGGATTGGAAAGTAGTCTGCGCCAACACTTTGGCATACTCTTCTTCTAACCCTGTAAGAGTCATAATTTTTTCAACTAATTTACCATCACCTGTAACAGTAGAATCGCCCTCAAAAGAATAAAGTAGGTGCCATAGTTTGAATATCGGTTGTTTTTCAAAATCTTTAATTTCTAAATCTGCATTATACTCCAACAAATCGGGTTTCATACCCAATGTATCGCATAGCACATCTTTAACAATCTCTTTGATTTTTACAGAACTCAAACTTGCCAACTTATGTTCGCCATGACCCGAAAGTTCGATGATTTTGAACAATTGTTCGTAAATAACAGCCATAGTGCGATTGCCCTCTACTTTTGCAAAATTAAGGTCAAGGTCCTTATAATTTTCAAACAAAAGTTTCAATACATCCTCTTTTTTCATCTCACCACGATAGGTAAGTTCCTCAAGTAATTGTAGTTTTTCTTCTTCATATAAAAGTCGAGAAGTTGACACATGACGAGGATTTTCTATATCAAAATTCAATTCTGGCGCATCTTTCGATTTCTTTTTCGAACATACACCTTTAAGTTTCACTTCGAGATTATTAAGAGTTTGCCAAATCTTAAACTCTTGAAAAATAAACGATGAACGAGGCGCAACACGACGACCAATAGTCTTTGTTTTGGTTTTGCCATTGATATTGAGTTCTACTTGTTGCGACTCAAATTCGCAGAAACTGATAAGTCCTTTTTGCGATTTGAGCGAGCGTTGATAAAATATCACAACATCACGTATTTCACGTTTCAACTCTGCAGTCAATTCCTTATGATATTTTGCTTGACACTCCCATATACGTTCAAATTCATCAAGATAATCCTGACGATAAAATACTTGATTTTTAAGACTATAATTAGGGTCGGCATCAAGACGAGCCATAAGATACTGCCCCACTGTTTGACGATTGAAGAACAACTCTTTACTGCGGTCGCCAATAGCACCGAGATAACCACTTGAACCATATATAGCACCATTTATTTCAGTAAGTACAAACGCAACTTCAGCAATAGTCAATTGCTCTGATATAGCTCGTGCGCGCCATGTAAGTGCTTGCAACTTTTTATCTTTATCTTTGTTTTCAGCCAAATATATTTGATGTTGACTCAAAAACAATTTTGAAGTAACTGTTTTTGCTTTACCATCAAAAAGTTTATAAAATTCATCAGTCAACACCTCTGGATAGAATTGTTTTTGGAATTTCCAAACAGCATCAAATTCGCTACGCAAATCCGAACGATAGAAGGCAGGTGCAGATTTTTTACCTTCTCTATAAAGTTGCAACAACAATTGCCCAGGTGTAAGTTGTTCATCATAAAGCCGTTTAGCTATAGCCATGCCATCTATCAATTCGCCCTCATCTGCCGATTTTGCTTTACGAGAACTCTTATAACCACGCTTTTTGTTTATAGCCAATAAAACACGAGCCAATTCATTCAATTCGATGCGCTCAACAGCTGCTTTCGCACGCAAATGCCAAGTTTCAAATGTTGTGCGATTGCCATTTTCCGACAATATTTCGTCATCACTAATAAAATTATTCTCTTTAAGTATCTCTATCAAATTATCACGACGAAGTTTGAAACGTTGCAAATTACGACGCATCGAACGCTTGAGTGTGCGATCGGCTGTAGTCGTAATTGGTTTACCTTTTTCGAAATTAGTTTGCTCATCTACTGTCAAAGGATTGACACGAACTCCCAATTTAATAATAGACGATTTTTCATCCGCATGTTCTGCTTCGTTTACCAAAGCCCAGCCTATACTACCTACACCTAAATCAAGTCCAAGAATTTTTTTCATAGCATTATATTTTTATATTATTAATTTTCAATAAGTTATTATTTTTATTTGATTTTTTATCAAATTTTATTTGGTGGTTTAAGAAAAAGTATCTATCTTTGCACCATAAAATTTGATGGAACTCACAATAAGGATTATTCCGTTGTGAAAACATTTAAAGCGGGGCTTTTGTCTCGCTTTTTTTATACCCACAAAGGTAGTTAATCTTTTCGGTGTTTCCAAATTTATTTTTAATGTTTAACAGCATATTTTCTTAATTTATTTTCAGGGGCAAAGGTAGATATTGTTTTTGACAACTTTTGACAAAAAAGAAATATTTTCTTAATTTTTTCTATTTTTTTATGGTTGACTTAACAAAGGCATAAAATTTAATTAAGATTATTGACAAAAGTTGATACCAACTCACAGTGTGCATTAATTTTGGAGGTTTTGTTCGGTGCAGTCCGCTTACAGGTTGCTTAAAGTGAGTACACAATGAGAGTGGTTATTTTATTTATATTCTACTTTGCGACGAAAGCAGGTTTTTATTCGCTTGACAACTGAATTAAACGTTGTTGCTCTCTAAAAAAAAAACTATAATAATTCAATATAAAGTTACCTAAAATTTGACTAATAAATATGATTTATGCTATGTTATATCAATATTTTTTCATAATTTTGCAGTCTAAATTTATATTAACAATTTTTAATCTAACTATCTTGTGTTGAAGATTGTGAGATTTCTCTAAAAACAACTAAATTTTATGATTTCACGACTAAAAGCAGCAGCAATCGCACTACTACTTTTGCTCGCAACTAGCGCTATGTTCGCCACTGACTCGACAGAGGTAACACAAAAGCGTGAGCCCTACGAAATGGAAATATATGGTTTCGTGCGCAATGACTTCACTTTCGACTCGCGCAAAACGCTTGCCGCTGTGGGCGAATTGTTCAGCTTTATTCCGATGGACCACCAACTGAATACGTTGGGCGAGGACTTGAATGCTGTACCTTCGTCGCGATTGTTGGCGGTGGTGTCGCGTTTAGGATTCAACTTTAAGTCGCCTACTTTTAACGGCATGTTTATCAATGCGAAAATCGAAACTGACTTCTGCGGTGCAGGGGCTAACTACAATATGTTCCGTATTCGTCACGCATGGGTGGGACTGAATTGGAAACACCACCAAATCATTGCGGGGCAATCGTGGCACCCAATGTCGGGCGACCTGTTGCCTTCTATCGTGTCGCTCAATACAGGCGCTCCATTCAACGCCTTCTCACGCGCTCCGCAGTTGAGATATAATGCTAAAATCGATGCTGTAACCCTCTCGGCTGCGGCTATCTATCAGTTGCAATACCCTGCTCCTGGTCCAAATGGCAACTCAACAAACTATCAGGTGTTCGGCGGACTACCTGAACTCTACCTCGGCGTAACCTATGCAGCAAATGGATTGAAAATTGGCCTCGGTGGCGAGTTTATGTCGCTCCGCCCTCGCACTACGACTGAGGTGAATGGCGAAACGGTAAAGGTGAATGAAACGGTGAACTCGGTTGCTACTCAACTCTTTGCGCAATATGGCAACAAAAATTTCACAGTGGCTGCGAAATCGATATATGGACAGAATACAGGACATCTTCTCATGATGTCGGGCTACGGCTACTATGGTGTGAAGGAGGATGGCTACTCACGCAATTATGCTCCTCTCACTCAGTCGGCTACATGGCTCACACTCGCCTACCACACGGCTCGCGAAAAACACAATGTGCGTGCTACGGTGCTCGGTGGATATATGAAAAACTTTGGCGCACGCCACGACCTTGATGGTGTCTATGTGCGTGGCTACGACAACATCAACCAGATATTCCGCATGGCACCATCGGTGCAATATCTCTACAAAGGACTTGTCGTAGGGTTAGAATATGAATACACTGGCGTGATGTATGGCACACCACAAGCCAACTACTCAGTCGTAGGCGACCACCTCGTAGGCAACCACCGCGCATACATAATGCTCGTTTACAACTTCTCACACAAATTCTTTAAATAAACTTTATTTTAAAATAAGTAAATATTTTTTTAACAGAAGTACAAAATATATTTATTGGACAAAAAGGTTTGGTTGTTTTGTTTAGTTTCTGTTGGCTGATATTGTTTTTTCAAGTACATGCCCTAAATCATGACAGTTACTAATTACTCTTTACTAATTACTAATTAAACAAAGTTTGTACTTTAAAAAAGATAGTTGTCCCTATAAAATCAAAAATACAAATTAATAATTTATAAACAAATAAATAAAATATGTACTTATGTTGAAATAAAAAATAAATAAAATATGAACGACTGGAAATCTCGGTTGAATGTAGTCTATTCGACTAATCCCGACTATAAGTACGAAACAGACGAAGAACCAGAGGTAGATACCCTCGAACCTGCAAAACAAAACCTCCGCATAGAACTCGACCGCCGCAATCGTGGTGGCAAAGCTGTTACGCTAATCACTGGCTTTGTGGGTACCGACGATGACCTCCGCGAACTTGGTAAGACACTGAAAACTAAATGTGGCGTGGGCGGCTCAGCCAAAGATGGCGAAATAATCATCCAAGGCGACTTCCGCGAAAAAGTACACACCCTACTCACCAACCTCGGCTACACTCGCACCAAACGCAAAAACTGATTTTTTTTTCGTTTTAACAAAAGCACTTGTTTTTCTTTTGTAACATAAATACAAAACTATTTATAGGACAACAAGTTCAGCCACCACACAAAAGTTTGTGATGGCTGAATTTATTTTTTTCAAGTACACGCTACATTATTTTTTTTAACATAAGTACATAATTCTCTTTTGATAAGAACATAATTTTTTTGTACTTAAAAAAGAGATTGTCCTGACTAACTTAAAAATACAAATTAAATATTATTATTACTATCCGCTAAAAATATAACCTCGTAGAGGTGATATATCATAGTCAGGGGTGAGAAAATTGCGAGTAAGCGAGAGCAAAAAATTGCGTTTAAGTGAAAGAAATGAAGTTTACTTCAATTTCTGAACGACAGCAATTTCAACAAAGTTAACTAAGTTCACTTAAGTTCTGCCAAGCGTAAGCAATTTGAACGTCGTCAAACCCCTGATGTGAGAGATTATATATAAAATAAGCGCCGTAGGTGCGACAGAGGAAATAACTCCAAATTGCTAATATATAACAACATACACTCTGTCACCCCTCTGGGGTTTATGATGGGATAAAATACTCTATCAGGGGTTTACACCCCTGCCTAGGTTCTTTCGTCCCTACGGGACTTTTTATAAAACACACAATACAAAATACCAGCCCTATTTCTTAAAATTATCTCATACCCCCTTGTTTATTAGGCGTTTAAATAGTTACTCTATTCTTTATCTGATGACAATAAAATTAAATCTTACAAACCTACAAACATAAGATATATACTTATGTTAAAATAAACTTGGCACGCATTTTGAATTGATAATAGCAAGTTAAACCATCAAATTTATTACTACAATGAAAAAGCTATTATCTATTATCACTACAGCTATCATGGGCACATGCCTGCTCTGTAGTTGCGAAAAGAACAAACAACTCAACACCTCGGTTGTTCCTTCGCTCGATGTCGAACGCTACATGGGTACTTGGTACGAAATTGGCCGCTACGACATCTCGTTCGAAAAAGGTTTGGTCGGCGTAACTGCCAACTACAAACTACTCGACAATGGTACAATCCAAGTAATCAACACTGGCTACAAAGACTCACTTGACGGAAAAATTGACATCATTGAGGGCAAAGCCAAACGTCGCGACAAAGATGCTACGGATGGCGCACTGAAAGTGAGCTTCTTCCTCGACTTTTATGCACAGTACAATGTGATGGAACTTGCCGACGACTATTCTTGGTCGCTCGTGGGTAGCAAAAACGACAAGTACCTTTGGATTCTTTCACGCACCCCATCGCTCGACACTAACACCCTCGAACACATCCTCAACCTCGCCGCCAATCGTGGCTACGACACATCTAAAATTCTTTGGGTAGAACAAAATTAGAGCACAGATGACAGATTACAGAGTACAGATTACAGATAACAGATAAAGGCGGAATTAATTCCGCCTTTATTATTAAAACTAAATACTATCTGTACTCTGTAATCTGTAATCTATAATCTATCAATGTATCGTCACCTGCGTAGCTCCAAAGCCATATTGTTGGAATGAGGCGTCTTGGAAGGTGCATTTATAATACTTCTTCTTCAACAATTTCTCAATTTCGGCACGCAATACCCCCTCACCTTTACCATGTATAAAGACAATTTTTTGCCCCTTGCGTTTGAGATTGGCTTGCATGACCTCGTTGAATTTCTCTAACTGATAGTTGAGCATATCGGCACGCGAGAGTCCGTTAGTGTTGTCAATCAACTGATTGATATGCAAATCGACTTCGATGATGGCTGGTTTCGGATTTTGTGGCTTCGACACAGGTTTGCGCTCCCCTACTTTTTTCTCAGAAATAGCTCGTTGCAACTGTTGTGGGTCGATAAGCATACCAAGGTCCATTACGTCGTTTTTAACAATAGTAACCAACATGGCATCCTCGTCGAAATAGTCATTTTCGCGGAACGAATGGAGTTTATAGAATTTAGTAGGATTGATTTTCAACTCAATATCGAGCGCAGGTTTAGCCTCGAACTGAATTTGCTTATAGGCAAACCCTTGAAAACGCAACTGCTCCAAATCATTAAGCCCTATCTTGTTGATAGTTTCGAGGTAGAGTTTAGTCTGTGGTTCCACCAAATTTTGTTGGCGTAGACGCATCTTGTCGCTACCCGAATAGAGCGCAAACTGTAGGTAGTAGTTGCTATCATTGACAATATACAGCTCCATATCGGTGGTTTGAAGCTGTTTTACGTCCTTCGGCACAAAAGCCAAATAAACAGTCAACTGCTCGCCATCGGGCGTCTCATAACGCTCATTCCACGTATATTCAGGCTCTTTTATCTCCTCATCATCCTCTTCGACTTGAGGTTTTACACCCGCCGCCTTTGCTTTCTTATCGTTTATCTCTTTTACTGGGTCTTCAACAGGAAAATTGTATTGATTAGTCTCTTTGACCACCACCACTTGCGACACAAGGCAAGGAGTTTCGAAACCTTCTTCCTCCTCGACCAACACTATATCTTTCGACTGAAAGCGTGTAACCACACCCCCACCTACCGAGTTGAGATAACGTACCTTATCTCCAATTTTTACATTCACTGCCATATATAAATTAAAAATTAATAATAAACCTATTCCCCATTCCTAATTCCCCATTCCTCATTCCTCACTCCCCTAATTTTCTCTGCAAAGATACAAAAAATAGCCTATTTGACCAAGTCAGAATAGGCTATTTTATATACAAAATTAAATTAATTATTTAACAACTACTTTAACTGCCGAATTAGCTGTTTTAACGATATAAACTCCATTTTCGAGACGACCGTTCATTGCTGTTACATCTTGACCTGCAATATTGAAGATTGAAATCTCACAATCAGCTACTACCATACCATTTTCAGTATAAATATTGCTGATAGCAACATTTTCAACTGCAGTTAAATCTTCTGTAGGTTCTTCAATCACAGTATAAATAGCACCAGAAGCTGTTTCAGGAGTATCTTTAAATTTTGTAAGGTAACCAACAACTTCTATATAATCACCAACTACACAAATTTCGCCATCAGTTTTACCACGAAACAATTGAAATACTTGACCGCCATTTTTTGTGTCAGCCATCCAAACAGAAATATTTTTATAATCTTCACTATATTCAGTTTTAATTTCAGTCACATAACCTCTGATTACATATTGACCACCTTCATAGTTTACATTATCAGCAGAAACCGAAATCGCTTTTGAGGCTGCGTCAGCACAAGTCAAAACAGTAGCTTCAGTAACTGTAACTTCACAAGTAGCAGTAAGTTCACCTGCTTTAGCTGTAATAGTAGCTGTACCAACTCCAACAGCAGTAACAGCACCATTATTTGCAACTTTAACAACAGCTTCATTATCAGAAGAGAAAGAAACTGATGTTACAGCATCAGCAGGAGTAAGTGTTGCTGTCAATTGAGTTTCACGATATTGTTCGAGAGTCAAAGTTGTTTTATCAAGAGCAATAGCTGTAGCTTCTATTTCATTACCTGTAAGTTCATAATAAAAATCTACTTTTGAGATTTGAACATTACCATTTTTTGAACCATGACTAAGATTGTCATAAGTTAATCTATAATAACAATTTACTGCAGGAGTTGGAATTGTATAAGTAACAGCACCCTCTGCAATTGTCACATCAACTTTTTGAACACCAGCAGTAAACGCATCGTCTGTTGCAACTTCCAAATATGCAGATTTTATTTTATCTGCTGCTAACACTTTATCTACAGTAACAACAATTTTTGTTACTTTTTGCGACATTTTGCCAGTTTTGATTGTTGCCACACTTGCTTCAGCTTTTCTACCACATCTAACATAAGACCAACCCATGTTATTGTTATTAAAACCAAAAAGAGTTAATGTTGTACCATCAACATTTTCCCACTCTGCTGTATAACTACTTACCTTTGATTGCATTGTTTCAGCAGTAAAAGAATTACTAAGAACAGCCTCCTCTGCTATAGCCGAGAAAGAGAAAAAACTTAACGCTAATACCACGAAGAGCGTTTTTAAAAGAGTAATTTTTTTCATAATAATTTAATTTTTTTATAACAAAACAGCCTATTAACTATAGGCTATTTTGTCTATTATTTTACAATAAATTATTTAACTTCAACACCATCAAGGTAAGCCTTTTTAACAAACTTAATACCTGGTTTACCAAAATATGGTTCAAGTGTACCTTGAAGTTTCACTGCTTTACCCAAATTTGTAGGATTAGCAATAACATTCAAACCATCACGAATTGCACCTTTTGGCAATTGAACAGGCATACATTTTGATGTATCTTTTTCATCGGCTGATGCTGCTATAATAATATTTGTATTAGTTTCACCTTCAGTGCCAAATACTGCATTATCAGGAAAATTCATACCATCAACAAAACCTACAATATAACCTTCAATCCAAACTTGCACACCATTATCTTTTGCTCCTTGATTAGCAAATGCTTCATCAATTGTATATGGATCAGTTTCTGAACCAGCTTCGCCCTCTCCTGGTTGTTCTGGTTTTGGTTGTTCTGGCTCACCCTCGCCTTTTTCAACCAATTCTACAAAATAAGCATTCATCACCTCTATTTTACCATTATATTCGCCACGAGTACCATGAATCTTAATTTTATCACCTGCAGCTAAACCAAGAGATGCGTATGATTGATCATTTTTTGTTTGAGGTGTTGCGGTCAAACCATATACATAAACACTACCTGTTTCATCTACCAAATCAAAATTACCATATGTAGTATTGATTGAACCAGAAATAACACCTGTCAATTCATACCAAACATTAGCATCTACTGGTTTATCAATAAATTCTGCTACTGTAATTGGTGTTGCTTCTCCCACTTCGGGATTTTCAGGATTTTCAGGTTGTTCTGGTTCACCAGCTCCTTTTTCAACCAACTCTACAAAATAAGCATTTAACACCTCAACTTTGCCATTATAATCACCACGAGTACCACGAATTTTAATTTTATCACCAGCTTCAAGACCAAGAGATGCATACGATTTATCATTTACCGATTGTGGAGTTGCTGTCAAACCATATACATAAACACTACCTGTTTCATCTACCAAATCAAAATTACCATATGTAGTATTAATTGCACCAGAAATAACACCAGTCAACTCATACCAAACATTGTCATCTACTGGTTTTTCAATAAATTCTGCTACTGTAATCGGAGTTGCGTCTCCTGCCACAACTTCACAATCAATCAAAACACCATCAATTTCTGCTTTTATTGTACCTTTTAAACCCTCAATACCGCAATATTTTTCAAGCGAACCATATACTTTCACTTTTTTACCTAAATTGCTTGGATTATCAATAAGATTCAATTTACCACGAATATCGTTTGTAAGCAATTGAACTGCAATATACTTACTTGGTGTTCCTTCTGTATCACCCAAAAGTATATTTGATTTAACTTCAGCAAAACCTGAAGGGTCAAAAATAAATTGATTATCTTGTGCATCAAAATTATATACACCAACAATATGACCTTCTACCCATTTATTAGTTTCACCTTGATGCTTAATTGCATCTGAAACAGAATAAGGTTTTTCTTGTGTTCCTGTTGCTGTCGATACAGTATCTTTACCATCATTATCACCAGAAACCAAATCACCCAAACTTTTTTGTTCACAAGCTACCATTACAAACAAAGCTACAAACAACGTAGCAAATAATTTTAAATTTTTCATAATTTAAAAGATTTTATCATTAAACATTAATCTAATTTTATTATATCCTCTCTATCTCTAATATACAACTGATAAGGTTCACTTGAAAATTCATAATATGAAATTATTCCAACAACATCACATTTCCCAGTAGGAACTTTGTCTGCATAAAAGTTACTATAACCACTAGTACGTACATTGATATAATCTGAACCACCAGCCTCGAATTGAACTTTTACATTTATAGTTTCTTCAGACTCACTCCAAGTCAAATCTCCATCAGCATCAGGAAAAATGACATTTTTCAATACGACTAAAGTACAATAATCTTTAGGACCTAAATTATCTTTTGAATAGATTGGAGTTGGTTGAGGCAAATTCGTTGTATCAGGCACTCCTATTGGGAAAAAGTGTTGATCAAAATATTCTTTATTCCAATCCCAACGTCCCATTTGAAAACCATATTTTTCATGCGTTGTACTATCTCCTAATTGGTGATAACCAGCGTATGTACCAACCCATAATCCATTTAGTTCAATTATAACTTCTTGTCCTCGTGGCATTGTATTATACAAATTTACTTGGTCTAATGCTAAACATATTGCAGCAGTATTATCTTGCAAATAAATTGATTTATAAATATTTCCACTTTCATCATCAGCAGTAACAATACCTTTAACCAAATATTTATCTACTATTTGTTTAGGCATAGCAGATGGATTCAACAATTTAACATCCTCGATAGACAGCATAGTCCAACCTGCATTAAGACTATCTTCTAACGCATAAGACGGAACTTTATGTGCTGGTTCTGGATAATTATTTTGGCACGAAACCACACCTACTAAAACTAAAATAATATATAATATCTTTTTCATAATCAATTATTTTTATAAATTAGAAACGGAAACCTACATTCAAATAAATAGTTGCTCCATACGCATAGAAATATTTAGAAGGGAAACGATCAAGATATGTAGCTCTATCTGTATATTCATTTTTTGTACTGAAACGGCTTTGTTCATAACCTCCAGTTTTTAACATTCTATTATTAAGAATATTTGTCGCACTAAGATTAATATTCAAATAATATTTATAATTGATGCGAATAGATTTACCTATAGAAACATCAACAGTAAAGCCACCTTTCAATCGTTCTTGTTTACGTATTCTATCCATCAAGAGAATATCTTCTACTTGATCTTTATTATTTCTATTAATTGAAATATTATTATCAAAATAATAATCAACAATAGCATTATCCAAATTTACATTTTTCTTGTCCTCTACCCCTAATTTCTCTATAGTCTCTGGTAATTGATCCAAATCTGCTATAGCATTATATGTACGACGGAATGGATTAAAGTCCATATATGTGTTTGTGAAATAATTGAAATTAACATCAAAGAACCAATATTTTGGATGAAAATAGTGGATACCAATACTTGTTGCCACCTCAGGTGTTCCATCTACATGGAAACCTTTTACATATATAGTTTCTTCTATTTCATTCACACCATAATCATCAAAAGGCAAACCATTTTCTGTTGTAATTGTTGCAGTTGGATTAGATGTATAAATATTTTGTCCTACTGCAGCAATCGCATCAATTGACACTCCTGCACCTACATTAAATTCAAGACCTACCTCAGCTCCAATATGACGTTTATTAAAATCATACATCGCAAAGTTTACGTATGTATTATACTCATCGTAATAGAATGAACTTAATTCTGATGCATTAAGGAACTCTGTCCAATAAAGTGTTACTCGACCATTAACGACAGGGGTACGAACAAAATAACTCAAATCGGCTGTAAAATAGTTCTCTGGTGTCAAATTAGGAATAACACTTGCTTTTACACGTGGTGAAAAATATGCATTATTTGCCAAAATTGGATTTGTTCCATGCGCAATATTTAATGCCAAAATATGACGTCCTGTAATACGATAATTTACACCTGCTTTCACTGCGTATGTCATAAAATGCTGCATTGGACTCAATCCATAACTATTTGGAATAGCATAGCGCGCAATCACATTTCCATTAAACATTCCGGCAATTGTATCTAATGATGAACGTCCATTATTCATGTGGCCATCACGCCAGAAATTTGAGTATTGTGCTTGTGCACCAAAATATACATCGAAATTATTAGCCGAATACGTTGCTTGTGCCCATAATTTTGCATTATTCGCATAAATATCATAATTATATCCAAACTTATCACCTACATACACCTTACGATTTGGATTGTTCAAGTCGTTTTGCATGAAGTCAGGATTACCTGGATTATCACGCTCGCCATATTGGTCAATATCTAACCAATAATCAGCACCAAGAAGATCATCAACTAACTTGAAGTGATTTGCCATAGTCATCTGAACTTCTAAACCTCCATCCAACTTCCATGCATCTGTAAATTTATAATTCAACACTGAGTTGAGTGTTATAACTTGTTGGTCGTTACGACGATTTTCAATCATATAACGACCCGATTTGCCTTGTGCATTAGCCAAATAGTTGGTTTGATACATTTTGTCCCAATTGATTTGACGATACGACTCATCATTCATCCACAACTGTTTACGTACTTCTGCAGCAGCTTCATTACCCATTGTTACATGATAATTTGGCAAATTACGATAATAATCAGGACGTGGGTCGGCAGCTTTATACCAGTTCATAGCTGTACGACCATCCATTTGGTATTTATAACCTAATGATGTAGTAAGTTTTGATGCTTCATCAATTTTCCATTCGTGACTCAAAATAGCAATAGGAGTAAACGATTTAACTTGTTTTGCATTACGCATCACACCATTTTGATAACCCCAGTTTGCGTTATAATTGTTGTTGCCATAACCTTTACCTGGAATACGCACAAAGAAGAAGTTATCTTTCGGAGTCAAATCGTATGCCTCTTGTGTAGAACCAGCTTGTTGACCACGATGTGTTGGTGCTCCCAATATGGTCAACGACAACGAGTGTTTATCATTAAATCGTTTCTCTGCCGCAGCTGCGAATGCCCATGCATCATAGAATGTACCAGCCACATAGCCCTCTTTTGCCCAACGATACGATGCCGACACTGCAAAAGCCCAGCCATTGTTCATTAAGCCTGTTGCGTATGTTGCCATTGTACGAGTCGTATATGTACGGTTAGATGCAACTTGACTAACTTTGAAACCTTTACGAATAGCCGATGCCCGCGCATTGATATTCACTGCACCTCCTACGTTACCAAATGAGAAAGAATTTGCTTCAGTTGCATTAATAGTCTCTTTTGTACGAACCATATCGTTCAAACCGCCGATTTGGCTATATGTAAACCATCCACGTTCTGCGTCATTCATCAAAATACCATTCAAGTAAGTTTGATTGTATTTACCATCCAAACCACGCATACGGAAACGCATCGAAGAGAACTGATAACCTGCATTTGAGGTAAACACATCGCCTTGCGACGACAACAATCCACTCACATTTTGCGATGAACCCTCTGCATCCAACTCCTCTTCTGAAATTGTAAGCATCATATCCTCTTCTATAGCCGATTGAGCATTGATTGTTAGATAAATAACACCTACATCATTCTTAGCTGATTGAACATTTATAATGCGTTGATAATTGATAACACTTTGTCCAGAAAATACTAATACATCTGAACCAATGTTTGGCGACGACAATTCAAACGAACCGTCTTCATTTGTAAATACCTGCTGATTGGTCGAACCCAACGTAACTGTAACTCCAGCCAATGGTTGTTCATCACCTTTCAACTTAACAGTACCGATAATAACATTCTGAGCCATAAGCCCAAAACTAAAAATCATCGACAAGAAAAACAAACCAAATTTTTTCATATTTTATAGATATATAGATATTAGCAACGAGACACGAGATATTAGACATACTCGCCTTGCTCATTTATTATTTTACAACTCCCTATTCCCTATTCCCTATTCCTTATTCCTTATTCCCTATTCCTTATTCCTTATTCCCTATTCCTTATTCCCTATTCCTTATTCTTGTGCATATCCATATCAGCCCCATCGGTATGATCACCCCGCAATGTTGGCAATGCAATATGATAACGAGCAGCAATGATACGTATAATAATTACCGACACAGCCGAAATTATCTGAGTAAGCACTGGAGCTAATCCCATACGCATACAAACCCAATATATACAACCACCTAAAACACAAGCAATAGCATACAATTCAGAACGGAATACAAGTGGCACCTCATTTATCAACGTATCGCGCAACATACCTCCCGCAGCACCAGTAAGTGAACCCATTATGATAGCAACCCACATCGGTTGATCAAATGCCAACGATTTTTCTACACCTACAACAGTAAACAAACCCAAACCAATGGCGTCAAATATAAATATGGTATTATTCAAATGCACGAGATATTTACTGAATATCAACACAAAGAACAACGAAAATATGGTTACTATCAAATAAAAACCATTCTGCATCCAAAAAGGCGTAGTACCAAGCATCACATCACGCAATGTACCACCTCCAACTGCCGTAACCATACCTACAACAATTGCACCAAACCAATCAAACTTCTTAGCACTTGCCAAACGAATACCCGAAATTGCAAACGCAAATGTACCGATAAAATCAATTACCGTAATAAAATCAATAGATTTGTACCAATCAAACATATTTCTTTAGATATTAGTAAATAGTAGCAAGTAGAAAAATTTACTCACTTCGTTCGTTATATTTTTATTTTATCAAATATTTCTAAAGTATGATTATCCTTCGCATATCCTTCGTAGAGGATAGAAAAACATCATTATTAATTATTAATTATTATTTATTAATTATTTCTCATTCCACACTCCTCATTCCTCATTCCACATTCCACACTCCTCATTCCATACTCCTCATTCCTCACTCCTCATTCCTCATTCCTCATTCCACACTCCTCATTCCCACAAGTCTATCATATCTCGCACCAAACGGACGATAATAAACTATTACATCATATCTATTTCTACTTTGCCAAAAACTACCCTCTGTCTGCATCACACTCAACTCATCTCTATTTTTAGCTTTCAGTGCATATACATAGTTGTATCCACCTTGTTTAAGTAACAACGAACGCACATAACATCTCTCCGACAAATCATAAATCATTTCACTATCCGAATTAACCAAATTATAAGTCAAATCTCCAAGAATATACATTCTACCTTCTAAATACGGTGTTTCTGCTGGATAATAAAAATGCACCCACATATAATCAGCTTCTGTATCAGAATAATCATTCTTCTGCAAATTTATTACATACCCACCATGAGCATCCATTGCATACGCCTCTTGATTGCTTGCTCGTGATGCATCTGCTTCAAGCACCACGTGATACATATCTTGGTCAAATTCAATATGGTCAATTCCCGCTCCATACGTATAACGACTCGAAAAATCTATACTACGATACTGATTACCTCCCTCAAAAATCAACTCATCTTTATTCTCGTAACTCAATTTATTTCCATTAACGTATGTCGGACGTGTTAAATACGACTCATTATCTAAACGTCCATTTTGACGCACCACAACAATAAAATCCTGCATCATATCACGCGCACCCACACCATCCACCGTAACATCCAATGCTACCGACTGATAGCGACCATTTAACTCTTTCATTGTCTTTCCATCAACTTCGATATTTATATCAACCATCGGTTCTACTACAGAAAAACATGCCGTAGCCACAATTCCATGTTCAAAATCACCATCTCGCGCTATTTGCACTGCATAATTGCCCGATAACTTTAATCCAACATCATCATTCGGAAAAGTAACTTTATAGTGTATATAATTCACCGTTGTATTCACCGAATAATCATACGTATCAATCAAACCGCCATCAAAACCATCTAAATACTCCATTGAAGCCAAATCCGACTCATTCCAATACGCATCACAATGCACTATCTTATAATAAAAATTCGATACCTCATAAGTCAACTCATCAAATAAAACATCAATTTCATCGCCTGAATTTAATTCGATAAAAGGCAACTTCAACTGCTCATTGTTTGGCAAAACTTGCAGTGTCCTTATATTTTCATCAAAAATTTGCGTACGATACTGCACTGAAAAAACATTTTTTACAGCAAGCACAACACACAAAACAACCAATAATCGTCTCATAACAACTATTGCAAAAATATTATAAATCTCATTATCAGCTCTTTAACACCTCTTGTATCACAAAGAAGCAAATCTTTGCAAAGGTAATAAAAATAATTCATAAAACACACCAGATAAACAATATATTTTAACAACAATAACATTTAACATCCTTTTAAGTCTATTTATCAATAAATTACACCCTACAATAAAAAAAGTAAAACAAAAACATTTGTTAAATAACAATATTTTTGTAACTTTGCATTCTGTATAACAATAAAAAGGTTCTAACCTATAACCTTTAACCTCTAACCCCTAAACTCTAACCTTTAACCTCATATACAACTATGTCAAAAGTATTGATTATCGGAGCAGGTGGCGTTGGCACCGTAGTTGCTCACAAAGTAGCCCAAAACACTGATGTGTTCACTGAAATCATGTTGGCAAGCCGTACAAAAAGCAAATGCGACCGCATCGCCGACGATATTCTTAAACGCTATAACGTAAAAATCCAAACAGCACAAGTCGATGCCGACAACGTAGAAAACCTCGTTGCTCTATTCAAAAGCTTCGGCCCTAAAATCGTAATCAACGTTGCTCTACCTTATCAAGACCTCACAATCATGGAAGCTTGTCTTCAAGCTGGTTGCAACTATCTCGACACAGCCAACTACGAACCTAAAGACGAAGCTCACTTCGAATACTCTTGGCAATGGGCTTACCACGACCGTTTCAAAGAAGCTGGCCTCTGTGCTATCCTCGGTTGCGGATTCGACCCAGGTTGTTCGGCTGTTTACACTGCTTACGCAGCTAAACACCACTTCGACGAAATGCACTACCTCGACATCGTCGACTGCAACGCTGGCGACCACCACAAAGCTTTCGCTACTAACTTCAACCCTGAAATCAACATCCGCGAAATCACTCAAAACGGACGCTATTGGCAAGATGGTAAATGGGTTACTACTGGTCCACTCGAATTCCACCAACCTATCACATACCCTGAAATCGGCCCTCGCGAATCATACCTCCTCTACCACGAAGAGTTGGAATCTCTCGTTAAAAACTTCCCAACTATCAAACGCGCTCGTTTCTGGATGACATTCGGACAAGAATACCTCACTCACCTCCGCGTAATCCAAAACATCGGTATGGCTCGTATCGACGAAATCGACTATAACGGACAAAAAATCGTGCCTCTCCAATTCCTCAAAGCCGTGCTCCCTGCACCTGAAGAACTTGGCGAAAACTACACAGGCTACACCTCTATCGGTTGCCGCATCCGTGGTATCAAAGACGGCAAACCACGCACTTACTACATCTACAACAACTGCTCTCACCAAGAGGCTTACCGCGAAACTGGCACTCAAGGCGTTAGCTACACAACAGGTGTTCCTGCTATGACTGGTGCCTACATGTTCCTCACAGGCGAATGGACTGGCGCCGGCGTATTCAACGTAGAAGAATTCAACCCAGACCCATTCCTCAAAAAAGTAGCCGAAAGCGGTCTCCCTTGGCACGAAGTAATCGACGGCGACCTCGAACTCTAATAAAACACATTAATAACTATAAAAATCCGTTTCTCACCACAAGAGAAACGGATTTTTTCATTCCTCACTCCTCATTCCTCATTCATAATATTTCTCATTAAAAAATTTGCTCATATCAAAAAAATATACTACCTTTGCACCCGAACTCGAATGGTGGTGTCCGGTAACGCCTCTTCAGGCTACCGTGGCTGAGATTATACACATTGCACCAGTACAGATAATGCTGACGCTGGAAGTTTGGAGTGTATTTAACGTAAATTATCCATTCATAGATAATTTACGTTTGTTTTTTTAAGAAAAACGATAAAATTCGTTCATAAAAAAAATACAAATCATATACCACTATTTAGAGTAAATAGTAACTCAAAAAATAGTGGTATGAATCAACAAAAATCCTATCCAATTGTCCTATCAATTGCCGGCTCCGACTCTTCTGGTGGAGCTGGAATTCAAGCCGATCTCAAAACTTTCTCCGCTCTTGGCGTCTATGGTGCAACTGCCATAACGGCCATCACTGCGCAAAACACTCAAGGCGTACACTCCCAATTTGCCCTCCCACCTCAAATCGTTTACGACCAAATCGTTGCCGTAATCAACGACCTACACCCCTCTTTCATCAAAATAGGGATGCTAGCTAATACCGACATCGTTCTCGCTGTTGCTGAAGCTCTTAGCAACTACTCCATCCCAATTATCCTCGACCCAGTCATTGTCTCAAGCAGTGGCCACCGCCTTCTCTCCCTCGAAGCACAAGACGTTATAAAGGAAAAACTACTTCCTCTATCTACTCTCATCACCCCCAACATTCCTGAGATGCAGGCACTAACCAATATGCCCCTCTCTTCTCTCAAAGAAAAAGAACTTGCCGCACAACGTCTTATGGATTACGGAGTTAAAGCCGTTCTTCTCAAAGGCGGGCACGAAGAAGGCAACACTAAAACCGACATTCTATTCTCTCAATCGGCTAACGGAATACAATCCTCACTCTTTTCTGCCGCCACTATTTCCACCCCAAACATTCACGGCACCGGCTGCACTCTATCCTCTGCCATAACTGCTTTCTTGGCGCGAGGTCTCTGCCTCCAACAAGCCATCTCTCATGCCAAAGACTACATAACTCAAGCCATCACCGCTGGTGCCGACATCAAAATCGGACACGGATTTGGACCTGTCAATCACGGCTTTAATCCACTAAAAATGCTAACATTCAACAATTATAAACTCCAATTCATCACGCACCACACCGACACCTATTCCTACATCGACTCGGCTCGCATTGCGCTCGAAGGCGGTTGCCGTTGGATACAACTACGAATGAAAGATGCCGACGACTCACTACTCGAACAAACTGCCCTCATTGTGCAACAAATGTGTCGTTCCTACAATGCCACTTTCAACATCGACGACAATGTCCTTCTCGCTAAAAAGATAGGCGCCGATGGCGTACATCTCGGCAAAAACGATATGCCTATCGCTGAAGCCCGCAAAATACTCGGCAAACAATTCATCATAGGTGCTACGGTCAACTCTTTCGACGATGTCTTGCACCACCTCCAAGGTGCTACTCCCGACTATTTCGGATGCGGACCCTTCCGTTTCACGTCAACCAAGAAAAATCTCGCTCCAATCCTCGGCTACGATGGCTACAAACTCATAATCAAGCAAATGCACGAACACAACATCCACATTCCCCTCGTCGCTATCGGAGGCATATCCAAACCCGATATCCCTCAACTACTCGAAACTGGAGTCAACGGCATTGCCCTCAGCAGTAGCATCCTCAAAGCCGACAATCCAATCCTCGAAATGCAAGAAATCATGAATACCATTAACCAATATTAATACAAAAAAACCTATGAAATCCGACTTCAAAATTTCTTATCCTGGCTCACAAAAGGTGTACCTAAATGGCAATATACATCCGAGCGTAAAAGTGGGTATGCGAATGGTAACTCAAATGCCTACCGTATCTATCAAAAATGGCGAACGCATCGAAACTCCTAATCCATCTATTTACATCTACGACACCTCTGGCCCATATGGCGACAATGCGTCTATCATCAACCTCGAAAAAGGTTTGCCTCATCTACGTGAGGCATGGATCAACGAACGCAACTCTCTTGATTCCAACAATGTATGCCAAATGTATTATGCCAAGAAAGGCATCATAACTCCCGAAATGGAATATGTAGCAATTCGCGAAAATATGAATTGCCAATCGCTTAGCATCAAGTCCCACATCACCCCCGAATTTGTATGTAAAGAAATTGCCGAAGGCAGAGCCGTTATACCAGCCAATATCAACCACCCTGAAGCTGAACCTATGATTATAGGTCGCAATTTCTTAACTAAAATCAATGCAAATATAGGCAATTCTGCAACTACCTCAAGCATCGAAGAGGAGGTCGAAAAGGCTATCTGGAGTTGCAAATGGGGTGCCGACACCATTATGGACCTATCTACAGGTCCTAACATCCACGAAACACGCGAATGGATTCTACGCAATAGCCCTGTTCCTATCGGCACTGTGCCTATCTATCAAGCTATGGAAAAGGTCAATGGCAAAGCCGAAGATCTCACTTGGGAAATTTACCGCGACGTACTCATTGAGCAATGCGAACAAGGTGTCGATTATTTCACAATCCACTGTGGCATACGCCTCAAAAACATCATGCTCTCTGCCGACCGCCTCACAGGTGTCGTAAGTCGTGGCGGTAGCATCATCTCTAAATGGTGCCAAACTCACCAAAAAGAGAGTTTCCTCTACGAACATTTTGATGACATTTGCGATATTGTCGCGCGCTACGATGTTGCCCTTTCGCTTGGCGATGGCTTACGTCCTGGCAGTATCTACGACGCTAACGACAATGCTCAATTTGCCGAATTAGACACTATGGGCGAACTTGTCGAACGTGCTTGGGCTAAAAACGTACAAGTATTCATCGAAGGTCCTGGCCACGTCCCTATGCACAAAATCAAAGAGAACATGGAACGCCAAATCGAAAAATGCCACAATGCACCTTTCTACACTTTAGGCCCACTCGTCACCGATATTGCTCCTGGCTACGACCACATAACTTCTGCTATCGGTGCAGCTCAAATTGGTTGGTATGGCACTGCTATGCTCTGCTATGTCACTCCAAAAGAGCATCTTGCACTTCCTAACAAAGACGACGTGCGCGAGGGTGTTATTGCCTTCAAACTTGCCGCTCACGCTGCCGACATCGCAAAACAACATCCTGGTGCTATCATCCGCGACCATGCTCTCAGCAAGGCTCGCTACGAGTTCCGCTGGAAAGATCAATTCAACCTCAGCCTCGACCCCGAACGAGCTCTAGAATATTATAAAACCTCTAACAATGTAGGCGGAAAATATTGCACCATGTGTGGACCAAACTTCTGCGCTATGAAAATCAGCCACACTCTCTGCGAAGAATAGCAACTAAATTAAAAAAATCACATTAACTAAATATATAAATGTCCTCGAAGAGAAGCAATTATGCTTAACTACGGATAACCAAAGAAATGTCCTCGAAAAGTGTCAATTATGCTTAACTGCGGGTGACCGAAGAAATGTCCTCGAAGAGGGCCAATTATGCTTAACTGCGGGTGACCGAAGAAATGTCCTCGAAGAGGGCCAATTATGCTTAACTACGGATAACCAAAGAAATGTCCTCAAAAAGGGCTAATTACGCTTAACTGCGGGTGACCAAAGAAATGTCCTCGAAGAGGGCCAATTATGCTTAACTGCGGGTGACCGAAGGGAACCTGCAGAACAAAGAATCGACACTCATCCCGTCCCCAACGGGGGCGAACTCATAAATAAACTATTCAAACTAAATACTAACCCAATTAAAAATCCTTACAACTATGATTGAAAAAAATGTATCTCATGGTATTATCAGTACCTATTTCAACAAATTAGAACGTAACTTAGACCTCGACGTAGCCATCGTTGGTGGCGGACCCTCTGGCATCGTTGCTGCCTATTATCTCGCTAAAGCAGGCTTAAAAGTTGCTCAATTCGACCGCAAACTATCTCCTGGCGGGGGTATGTGGGGCGGTGCTATGATGTTCAACCAAATCGTCGTGCAAGAAGAAGCTCTTCACATTATCAAGGAGTTCGACATCAACTACGAGCAATACAACGACCACCTCTACGTGATGGATTCTGTCGAAAGCACTGCCGCTCTACTATACAAAGCCGTGCATGCTGGAGCTACTATTTTCAACTGCTATTCAGTTGAAGATGTTATCTTTAAGGACAATGTAGTTAGTGGCGTTGTTGTCAATTGGACTCCTGTATTGCGCGAAGGCATGCATGTCGATCCGCTCAACATAATGGCTAAATGCGTAATCGATGGCACTGGCCACGACAGTGAAATGTGTTGCACCGTAGCTCGCAAAAATGGCATCCGTCTTGCTACCGACACGGGCGAGGTCATCGGCGAACGCTCTCTCGACGTAGTCGCTGGCGAAGAGGAAGTTGTCAACGGCACTAAAGAAATCTATCCAGGACTCTATGTCTGCGGTATGGCTGCCTCTGCCGTAAGTGGCACCCCACGCATGGGTCCTATCTTCGGCGGCATGCTCCTCTCAGGCAAAAAAGTTGCTGACCTCATCATCAATGCTATCTCAAAATAACAATCCGTGTCATCCGTAGAGCGAATTTTGTGATAAGCGAATGCAGAACCAAGCTTGCTTGAGTTATGCTGAGCGTGAACAAAATCACGACTAAAAGGAGTAATTTTTGCGATAAGCGAATGCAGAACCAAGCTTGCTTGAGTTATGCTGAGCGTGAACAAAATCACGACAGAATGGAGTAATTTGCATAGCAAAGAAGCGAATCCAAAACAAAAGAAAACATCCGTGTTTTCCGTGTATTCCGTGTGCTATAAAATTCATAAATAATGAAAATCATTGCAATAACAACACCCAAGATGATAGACGAAGATGCCTATTTAATCAGCAATCTGCTGAAATTAGGCATCTACTCTATCCATCTCCGCAAACCAGAGGCCACCATTCACGAATGCCGACAACTATTAAGTCAACTAACCGACAACGAACGAGCTAAAATAATAATTCACGATTACCCTGAATTATACACCGAATTTTCGCTCAAGGGCATTCACATCAACAAAAATATAACCTCTCTACCCGATGGCTACAACGGATTTAAAACCCGCTCATGCCATTCATTCGAAGAAATAGAAAGGTACAAAAACGACTACGACTACCTCTTCCTAAGTCCCATTTTCGATAGCATTTCCAAAGTTGGCTACAAATCTGCCTTCACCAAAGAGGAACTGCTAAGAGCCTCAACCAGTGGCTTAATCGACCACAAAATCATAGCCTTAGGAGGCATCACACTCGACATGCTACCCTATTTCCAAGAACTAAACTTTGGTGGAATCGCAATGATAGGCGGCATCTACAACACCAATATGATTAACAACTTAACCCATCTCAATCCTCACCCCTATATTTACTAAAAAAGACCTCGGAGAGGGCAAACTATGCTTAACCGCGGGTGACCAACGGGAACCTACGGATAGCAAACATCCATAATAATACGTCCCAAACGGGGGCGAACAAAACACAAAAAACCAACAAATAACCCAAAGGCTGTGTCAAAACAAAAATTGACACAGCCTTTTTCCCATTCCCCGCCCCCCTATTCCCTATTCCCTGTTCCCTATTCCTTATTCCTTATTCCCTATTCCTTATTCCTTATTCCCTATTCCTTATTCCCTATTCCCTGTTCCCTATTCCTTATTCCCTATTCCCTGTTCCCTATTCCTTATTCCCTACTCCCTGTTCCCTATTCCTTATTCCTTATTCCCTATTCCCTATTCCCTATTCCTTATTCCCTATTCCCTGTTCCCTATTCCTTACCTAACAGCACTCCCAAAACACCACAACTTTGCACCACAAAAAAACTCACACCTGAAAATCAACAATATAAAATAACTTTCTAAATTTACTTGCATAATCACTTGCATTTCACTAAAATATTTTATATCTTTGCAAATAAAAATTCTAATACATACTAACAATGAAAGCGAAACCATTTGTCAAATGGGTAGGCGGTAAAACCCAACTCATTGACCAACTCGAAGCTCTGCTTCCAGCTGACTTTGACCAATGGGAGAATGTCACTTACATTGAGCCTTTTGTGGACGGAGGAGCTATGCTATAAAATTAGTCCATCAATATTTTATTAATAGAATAACTTATTTTACGTTAAATTAAAATTTGTAATATTGTGAAAGCAAAGACACAGGAAGTTCAAGTTATAGAAAAATTACGAGAAGAAGGAGGTTATGCAACCCTACGTAGATTAAATGAAATTGTTGATTTTTCTTTTTGGAAAACAAAAACACCAGAAGCATCAATTAGACGTATTGTTCAAAATAGCAATCAAATTTTTCGTATTCAACCTGGATTATGGGCTTTACAAGAAATGCGAGAAGAAATATTAAAAAAGTTTGATTTAAAAGATGGCGATAAAAAAAGTGAAGAACAATTTTCACATGGATATTATCAAGGCTTACTTGTTGAAATAGGGAAAATGCATCATTATACAACTTATGTTCCAGCACAAGACAAAAATAGAAAATTTATAAATCAGCGACTTGGTGATATTGCAGATACTATTTCTTTACCTAATTTTACTTATGAAAATTTATTAAAAAAAGCAAAAACTGTTGATGTTATTTGGTTTAATACACGAAATATGCCATCTAATTTTTATGAAATAGAGCATACAACAGATATAAAAAATTCACTTACAAAATTTTATGAACTTCAAGATTTTTATGCTGTATTTCATATTGTTGCTGATATACACAGAAAAAAAGAGTATGAAGATAAATTGAATGTTTCAATGTTTGAATCTATTAAAAATCGTGTAAAATTTGTTGATTATAGTAAAGTTGCAGATATGTATGAAGGTTTATTAAAAGCTAATAACTCTAAATGGTAATATTATAAAATGCATAAAAAAATAAAAACTTTAGATTTAATCTCTTTTTTAAAAGATAATAGGTATAAATATTATAGTATTTCATTAATAATTAATAATTTAATAGTAGCCACACATACAATATCATACAGAAAATTTCATATATACGATGAAGATATATTTGACAATACTATAAAATGGACAGAAAAAGAATTTTTAGAAGTATATAATAACGCAACTTGGTGTATTGATTAAGTTTTATCGTAAAAATATTATGAAAGTATTTGTATTACATAATGCAGAAATGGATTCTGATGGTGTTTTATCAATTGATTCTCATGCCTATTTAATTATTGAAGAAGCTCAAAAAGCACAAAATATTTTTATTGAAGAATTTATCAATAAAAACAAGAATACAGAATCTGAAAAAATATGCGAGGAGATTAATTTATTTAAAAGAGTTGCATATAAAAATAAATTAACTGAATTTCAATCATGTATAAAAGAATTTGATATATAAAACTAAAAAACAATGGCACTATATGGATTTCTGGCACTCACCATAACATATTTGTCGTTCAGCGTTGTTTACAAGAATTAGGATATAAAATCCTAAATGTCATCACATGGCAAAAATCCGACCCACCACCTAACCTCTCTTGTCGATATTTCAACTTCTCTACAGAACTAGTAATTTGGGCACGCAAACATGAAAAAAAGCCTCATAAATTCAACTACGAAACTATGAAGCAACTCAACGGTGGCTCACAAATGACAGATGTATGGCGCATCCCTGCCGTTGGTATGTGGGAAAAAACATGTGGGAAACATCCAACACAAAAACCTCTTCGACTACTTTACCGCATTATCCTAGCATCTACCAATGAGGGAGATACAATACTAGACCCATTTGCAGGCAGTTGTACAACAGGCATAGCCGCCAATCTACTCAATCGCAATTTTATAGGAATAGAGCAAGATAGTGATTTTATAGAATTAAGCAAACGCCGTAGAGAATCACTAAACAACCCAATAGAAGCGCAAAAACTACTCAAAAAAATGCGCGAAACACCCGAAGAAACCACTGTTTTAGTCAACCATGCTCGTACAAAAGATTATGAACTGATGATTGAAAAAGGCATGCGCTATCTTCGTGCTGGCGACAGCAAAGGCTCATTGCTCGTACAAAAAGGATTCGAACGTTTAGGATATATCTTGCTACACACCAATGGCGAAAACACCCAACTATTCAAACTCTCCAAACCAGGCTTTCAAATATGGACTGCCGAAAATCTGCAAACATTAGGTTTCACTGCCGAAAATGCTCCTTACTACGCAGTACTACGATTCGAAGCCAGCAAACCTATTCAGTTTAACCAACAAGTAAACTTACAACAACGAGCCTACACAAACGTAGCAAAAATACAACCACTAAGCGATTTTATCAGTCTAAAATAAATTTATTCATAAAATATACTAATTGATTTTTTCCCACAGAAGAACATACTTTTTTAATCTTATATCTATAAAATTATGACTAAAAATAACCAATTATAACTATTTATAACTAATTATGACTATTTAAGACCACTACTGTCCACTAAAAATGGACGGTTAAAAATTTAAGTTAAACAATAAAGGTTCACTAGAATCGAAGTGTTCTTTGTCATTTTGAAAATTAGTTTTATCTAACAAATCTCGTAAGTGAGTTTTGCTTGTTAGAGAGATA
>JAFTSS010000028.1 GCA_017467185.1 Paludibacteraceae bacterium
CTATATAATAATTAAAAAATTATAATTAAAATATTATGTTATATGGATTTTGATTATTTATGATCTCCATATCTGTTTTTAGTTGTGTCAAAAATTTCATATTTCAAATTTAAAATTTCAAATTTTATGGTAAGTTATAAAGAATTAGGTCTTGTGAACACTAAAGAGATGTTCAAAGGCGCAGTAGAAGGCGGTTATGCAATCCCTGCATTCAACTTCAACAACATGGAACAAATGCAAGCTATTATTCAAGCTTGTGCTGAAACAAAATCTCCTGTAATTCTTCAAGTGTCATCTGGCGCACGTAAATATGCAAACCAAACACTCCTTCGTTATATGGCTCAAGGAGCTGTTGAATATGCAAAAGAACTTGGTTGGGAAAAACCACAAATCTGTCTTCACCTCGACCATGGCGATACTTTCGAGCTTTGCAAATCTTGTGTTGATATGGGTTTCTCTTCTGTTATGATTGATGGTTCACACCACTCATACGAAGAAAATATCGAACTCACAAAAAAAGTAGTTGAATATGCTCATCAATATGGCGTTACTGTAGAAGGCGAACTTGGCGTATTGGCTGGTATCGAAGATGATGTAGTTGCTGAACATCACACTTACACTCGTCCAGAAGAAGTTGTCGATTTCGTAAAACGTACAGGCGTTGACTCTTTGGCTATTTCTATTGGTACATCTCACGGAGCTAACAAATTTACTCCTGCTCAATGTACTCGCGATGCTGAAGGTCGTCTTGTCCCACCACCATTGCGTTTCGATATCCTTCACGAAATCGAAAAACAAATCCCTGGTTTCCCTATCGTACTTCATGGTTCATCTTCAGTTCCACAAGAATATGTTGAAGTAATCAACTCTAATGGCGGTAAATTGAAAGATGCTATCGGTATTCCAGAAGAGCAACTTCGCGAAGCTGCAAAATCTGCTGTGTGTAAAATCAATATCGACTCAGATGGTCGTTTGGCAATGACAGCAACAGTGCGTAAATTTTTCAACGAACAACCTGATAAATTCGATCCACGTCAATATCTTGGCCCAGCTCGTGAAGAACTCAAAAAACTTTACATGCACAAAGTAAACAACGTGCTTGGTTCTGCTGGCAAAGCATAATTTGAAAGATAACAGATAAAGGATAACAGATACCTCTTGTATCTTATATCTTATGTCTATAATAAAATGTAGAGACGCAATAATTTGCGTCTCTTTTTGTTTGATAATTTAATTTTTTTTTGTATCTTTGCGCCTTATTTAGGATTTTTGTATTGAAAATAAAACGAGCAAAGCGAATAAGTCTTTTGACTTACGACTTGCTACTTACTACTAATAAAATATGAAAAAATTCAAAGAGTATGGCGGACTAAATTTGTCCGAAGTTAACAAAAGAATGTTAGAGGAATGGGACGAGAAAAATTTGTTCCATAAGAGTGTGACTGAACGTGAAGGTTGTCCATCTTTCGTATTCTATGAAGGACCACCTTCAGCAAATGGTATGCCTGGTATTCACCACGTTATGGCGCGTACTATTAAAGATACTTTTTGTCGTTATAAAACAATGCAAGGTTTCCAAGTGAAACGTAAAGCGGGTTGGGATACTCACGGACTTCCAGTTGAACTTGGTGTGGAAAAACGTCTTGGTATTACAAAAGAGGATATCGGTAAGAAAATTTCTGTTGATGAATATAATGCTGCTTGTCGTGCTGATGTAATGAAATATACTCGTGAGTGGGAAGATTTAACTCACAAAATGGGTTATTGGGTTGATATGAATGACCCTTATATTACTTACGATAATAAGTATATTGAAACTCTTTGGTGGTTGCTTAAACAATTATATAACAAGGGTTTGTTGTATAAAGGCTATACAAT
The DNA here is from genome assembly GCA_017467185.1 of Paludibacteraceae bacterium. Classification (GTDB taxonomy): domain Bacteria; phylum Bacteroidota; class Bacteroidia; order Bacteroidales; family Paludibacteraceae; genus Aphodosoma. The sequence goes on from JAFTSS010000028.1 coordinate 1,879, forward strand.
TCAACCATATTCACCAGCTGCAGGTACCGGCCTTTCAACTCACGAATTGAACCAACCTGGTTGCTATCGCGATGTGAAAGATACTACTTGTACAGCTCAATTCAAAGCTAAAAAAGTAAATGGTTTCGATAACCTCAAAGGCGACGTTTATTTCTTGGCTTGGACAACTACACCTTGGACTTTGCCTTCAAATACAGCACTTTGCGTTGGTCCTAAAATTGAATATCTCGCAGTTGAATCATTCAATCCATACACAGGTATTCCTGCAACATACATCGTAGCAAAACCTTTGTTTGCATCGCTATTTAATCCAAAAGCTGCAGAAGTGGCAATGGAAGATTACAAACCAGGTGACAAACTTGTGCCTTATCGTGTAGTTGGCGAATGTATGGGTACAGACTTGGTTGGTTCTGAATACGAACAACTTATCCCATGGGTAAACCCAGGTGAAGGTGCATTCCGCGTGATTCAAGGTGACTATGTGACAACCGAAGATGGTACTGGTATTGTTCACATTGCCCCTACTTTTGGTGCTGATGACGCATTTGTGGCTAAAAAAGCTGGCGTTCCTGGTTTGACTATGACAACTGCCAAAGGCGAAACTCGCCCTATGGTCGATATGACAGGTAAATTCTTCCTCCTCGAAGACCTTGATGCTGATTTTGTTAAAGCTAATGTAAATGTTGATTTATACAAAGAGTATGCAGGTCGTTTTGTGAAAAATGCTTACGATAAGAATTTAACTGACCAAGATGAAACTCTTGATGTTACAATCTGCATGATGTTGAAACAACAAAACCTTGTGTTCCGCATCGAAAAACATGTCCACAACTACCCACACTGCTGGCGTACTGACAAACCAGTGCTTTATTATCCACTTGATTCTTGGTTTATTCGTACTACTGCTGTGCGCGACGAGATGATAGCCCTCAACGAAACTATCAATTGGAAACCACAATCAACAGGTTCTGGTCGTTTTGGTAAATGGCTTGAAAATCTTCAAGATTGGAATCTTTCTCGTTCTCGTTATTGGGGTTGTCCACTTCCGATTTGGCGTACCGAAGATGGTTCAGAAGAGAAATGTATCGGTTCGGTTGAAGAGTTGATGAGCGAAATCGAAAAATCTATCGCTGCAGGTTTCATGACAGAAAATCCATACAAAAATTTCCGTCTTGGTGATATGTCAGCCGAAAATTGGGACCCTAAAAACATCGACCTCCACCGTCCATACGTTGATGGTATTGTGCTTGTGTCTGAAGCAGGTAAACCAATGAAACGTGAACTTGACCTTATTGACGTTTGGTTTGATTCAGGTGCTATGCCGTACGCTCAAATCCACTACCCATTCGAAAATAAAGAGGCATTCGACTCTAAATCAGTATATCCTGCCGACTTCATCTCTGAGGGTGTTGACCAAACCCGTGGTTGGTTCTTTACACTTCATGCAATCGGTACAATGGTGTTCAACTCTGTTGCATTCAAGAACGTTATCTCTAATGGTCTTGTGCTTGATAAAAATGGTAACAAGATGTCAAAACGTCTTGGTAATGCTGTTGACCCATTCTCAACAATCGAAAAATATGGCTCTGACCCATTGCGTTGGTACATGATGACAAATGCATCGCCTTGGGACAACCTCAAATTCGACGTTGATGGAGTGGAAGAGGTGCGCCGTAAATTCTTCGGTACTCTCTATAATACCTATTCATTCTTTGCTCTTTATGCAAATGTTGATGGTTTTGAATATAAAGAGGCTGATGTGCCAGTAGCTGAACGTCCTGAAATTGATCGTTGGATTCTTTCATTGTTGAACACATTGATTAAAGAGTGCACCGAGCATTTCGAAAACTATGAACCAACACGCGCAGGTCGTGCAATTCAAGATTTCGTAGGCGAAAACCTTTCTAACTGGTACGTGCGTCTTAATCGTAAACGCTATTGGGGTGGCGACTATAATACTGACAAAATTTCGGCTTATCAAACACTCTATACATGTCTTGCTACTGTGGCAAAACTTATGGCTCCTATCGCACCATTCTTTGCTGATCAATTGTATCTCGACCTTAATGCAGCAACAGGTAAAGAGAATGTAGAGTCTGTTCACTTGGCTAAATTCCCTATATGCGACGAAACACTTATCGACAAAAACCTCGAAGAGTGTATGCAACTTGCACAACAATCATCATCGATGATTCTTGCATTGCGTCGTAAAGCAGAGAAAAAAGTGCGTCAACCACTTCAAAAAGCTGTTATTCCTGCTGCAGATGACAAAACACGCGAACAACTCTCTTACATTGCCGACCTTATCAAAACTGAGGTTAATGTGAAAGAACTTGAAATCGTAGGCGCAGACGATTCATCTATCTCACTTGTGAAACGTATTAAACCTAATTTCAAAACATTAGGTAAGAAATATGGTAAACAAATGAAAGAGATTGCTGCTGCAATCGGAGCATGGGATCAAGCTGCTATCTCTGCAATCGAACGTAATGGTTCTGCCGAATTAGCTTTGGCATCAGGCGCGGTAGTTGTTGAACTTGCCGATGTAGAAATTGCTACAGAAGATATGCCAGGTTGGTTGGTTGCTAACGAAGGCACACTAACAATTGCGCTTGACGTTACAGTGACCGAAGAACTTCGTCAAGAGGGTATTGCTCGTGAGTTGGTTAATCGTATTCAAAATATTCGTAAGAGCAATGGTTACGAAATCACCGATAAAATCGTGGTTGAAATCGAACGTCTTGATGCAATCAACGATGCAGTAGAAAATTATACTGAATATATTGGTGGTCAAGTACTCGCTAACGAAATTAAGTTGGTAGATGCTATTGCTGAAGCCATAGAACTCGATTTCGAAGATTATATAGTAAAAGTTGCAGTTGCGAGAGTATAAAAATTGATTGCATTATATAAAAAAATATCCATTCCTTAATTTGAGGAGTGGATATTTTTGTTTTAGATAAGTATTTTCGTTTTTAATTACTATTGTTTTATTTTGGGTTATTTGACATTATCTTTGAGGGAATCGGATATGATTTTTTTGAGGGCAAGAGTTTGTTTTTCTACGGTGCCTTGTTTATTAGGCTTGTAAAGTGCTTTGTATTTGCAAGGAACGAGGTCGAATTTTAGGTCGTCGAATGTACCTTTTACGTCAAGACCTAGTCGTACAGGTAGAGGACAATCAGTTAGTGAGATGTGGTAGTTGAATGAGTTGTCGAGATTGTGGCGGCCAGAGAGTACGGCTTGCCATTTATCCATTGATATGAGGAATGGATAAACATCTACTTCGTTGCGGAATACGGTCATCTCTACGGCTATTGAGTCAACTATGTTTTCGGTTTTTTTGTTGAACATCATATATTTAGCGATGGTAGAGAATGTTTCGTTGTCGAGAAGTATAAGGTCTTTGCCTTCGAGGGCAGCAGCTGCACGAAGTGTTGACATTTTAGGTGAGTAGTCGGCACGAAGATATGTTTCGGCAGCAATGTGGAATTCTGCACGACCTGCAAATGATTTGAGCATAGGAACAATAGTGTCAACAGCAGGGACGAGGTCGATGAGTTTGGCTATATCAATGTTTAAAAGATGGAAGTCGAGACCTGCGAATAGGTGGTTGCGACGCTCTGAACGATAAATTCCAGTGAGTTGCATTTCGGCAGCATCGGTGGTGAAACCCATTTGTTCGAGGATGGCTTCACCGTCTTTGATAGTGAGTTTACCTCCGAGATTTTCGATGTCTGTGTCGCCGAATATTGCTTTTTTAATATGTGTGTCGAGGGTGAGATTTACTCGTTTAGGGACTATGAATGGATTTGGTTCTGTTTGTGGAGACGCAATGTATTGCGTCTCTACTTGGTTTTGTGTTGTTTGGTGTGTATCGGTAAGGGCAAAGTCGGTATTGTCGTCGGTGATGATGATTTCATCGGTAGCGTTGTCGGTTGTGCCTAGTCCGTTGACTAAGTCCATAAGTTGGTCGATATTAGTTTGTTGCGATTCAAATTTTAAGTTGCCTCGTAGTAATCCACGTTTTTTAGAGAAATTTTTGAGGTTGGTGATGTTACCAGATAGAGCAAAGTCGGAGTCGTCGATTATGATGCGTGATTGTTCTATATCGAAATTGTTAGGTCGGAATTGGAATTTGATTGCTGGTATATTGATGTCGGCATCAAAACCATCAATGTTGACTAGACCATTGTTGAAATCGAATTTTATTGTTGGGTTTAGTTGGTCAAGAAGTTTTTCTTTTCCTTTATCGTAAGATGTAAATGCTTCTATTTTAAGGCCTTTTGTATTAATTCCTAAGAAACTACCCATATTGGCTTTGATGGCTTGGTTGGCGTATGCGATAGTGAAAGTTGGGTTCTTTTTGTTTGTGCGCATAGGGTAAACCTCAACTGTGCCTTCGGGTTGGGTAATGTCGAAGTTGATAGTGTCCATTGAGCCTTGTAGGTGATCAAAATTGAATTGGCAGACTGCAGTATAGAATTGAGTTGTGTCTAATATGTCTCCTATTCCGATGGTGAGATTTGGCTTTTGGGCGTTGGCTTGCATTGTACCTGTCATATTTATGTCGAGGTTTGAGCCAATGAGTGAGGCTTGTGCGAGTTCTTTGAAGTGTTTGTTTGTGTGAGGGCTTGGAAGTTGAACTGCTAAAGTGCCTTTTGTGTCCTTGATAGCGATGCTGTCGTTGTAGAGCACATCAAGGTCGGTATATTGAATAGTGCCGTCGGCAATGATTTTGTCGAGTCGGAGGTTGGTCGCATCGTCGATATTGAATTTAGCTGATATATTGGCATTTGCGCGACCATTCATATTGATTTTCATATCGTCAGGAAGGAAAGGACGAAGCTCTGGTAGGTTGAGGTCGCCTTTTATGTTTATGTCGCAGAAAGCCTTTGTGAATGAAGAATGAGGAATGAGTAATGAGGAATTGTTTATAGTTATGTGTGAGGTTTTCATTTTGCATTGTGCATTGTGCATTGTGCATTGAATGTTACCATTTGTGTTTAGGTCGGCATTGGCTGATAGGCTGAGGTTTATATTGTTGACTGGTAGAGGAAGAGCAGAATATTTTACTTGACCGTTTGTATAGTTGAGGTTGGCTGAGATGAGAGGCATGATTGAGTCGTTGTAAGTGCCACGTGCTGAGCCTGAAAGCGATGCGATGCCGCTTACGTCTATGCCATCTAACATGTCGGCATATGCTTCGGGTATGAGGGCTATAACTTCAGTGAGATTCCATTGATTAGTGGCGAATTGGATGTCGAGGTTGATGTCGTCGTTGTCGAGTTGTGCTACGCCATCGAGGTTGATTTCGTGTGAGTTGATTGCAAGAAGAGCGTCTTTGAGGTTGATGTGCATTATGTCGAGATTGACTTCGGCAGGGATGTTGGCTCGGAGGGCAATGCTGTCAAGTAGGCGGTCGCTATTGAGGTCGAATGTGGTAGAAGGGAGGTCGAGGGCGAGTTTGCCATTGAAGTGGTTATCGCGGAGATCTCCTAATGTAGTTAATTGTGCATTGTGAATTATGCATTGTGAACTATTCATTGTGCATTGTGCATTGTGCATTTTTCGCTGAAGCTCAAGACCGTTGGTTGTGCATTGTGCATTGATGTTGCCGTTGGCTCCTTGTAGTTGGGCGTCGATGTTGGCAGATAGGTTGTTGATGTGGGCATCGATACCTGATTTCTGGTCAGTATATGATGCAGATAAGTTACTGATGACTACATCGTTGACTTGGAGAAGGTCGAAAAGAGAGGTTGATGTTGAGTCTTCCTCTTCTTCGTTAGATGTGAGGGCTATGATGTCGTAGTTGGCATTGCCGAGTGAGTCGCAAAAGATGTTGGCAGAGGCATTGTTGAGATGTAGTTGATTGATAATTAAGTTGCCATTGAAAAGAAATTCACTGACATTGACAGATGCGACGAGTTTGCCGACATGGGCGAGCGTGTCAGATTGGGCTTCAGCCATAGGGTTAATCACTCTCACATTGCTGAGGTTGATAGCAAAGTTAGGGAATGTTGAGAAGAAAGTTAGTTCGGCAGTGTCAAGGTCGGCTTGGCATGTTATGAAACGACCTACGTTGTTGCGCACGATAGGGGTTAGTGTTTTGGGAGAAAACACGATGTTGCATACGATGATGATGGCGATGAGAAGAATGCCAATTATGCTTGTAAAGGTGATGGCTGTGATTTTAAGGGCTCGTTTCATAATTGTAAATTTAGAGATGAGTACACACTGAGAGTGTGTATTTTTTTGGTATGATTTTTATTGGATTTTACTGAAAGTGTGGATTTTTCCATAGTCGTCTTCGTAGGCGAGTTCGGTAGCAGAGAGTTTTGTTACGGTATATACCTTAGGAATATTAGCACCCATTTCCATGATGTGAATGTGAGTTAAGTTTTCGCCTTCGAGAGTCCAAGTGAAATGTTGAGCTTCGGCTTCGGTAACGTCGTCGGCTTCGTCCCAAGTGTAGCCAGTGCCGTCTTCTTTATAAACTTCGAAATTTTGAGTGTCGTTTTCTTGCCATTTACCATAAAGGAGAGTTTCATCGAATTCGATGTCGGTATCAGGAGAACAAGATGTGAATGAAAGAATAATTGCTGAGAATGCAAAGATTGCAATGAGAATGGATTTGAAATTTTTCATATTTTAATTATTTAGAAATTAGACATGAGATATTAGACACGAGACACGAGATTGTGCATTGTGTATATTGACACGCAAATTTACAAAAAAAAATGGAGTTTATACGTTTTATTCAAATAATTTATATCTGTTTTAACAAAAATTATGAATTGTGAATTATGAATTGTGAATTAAAATAAGTATCTTTGCAAGTTAAATTGGGTGAAATATGTTTTTTCGAGATATAGTAGGTCATAGCGAATTAAAATGCCGTTTAGTAGAGATGGTTGATTCGGGGCGAATACCTCATGCTCAGCTCTATACGGGTGCTGAGGGTGTAGGGAAATTGGCTCTTGCATTGGCTGTGGCGCAGTATATTTGTTGTGAACATAGGGAGGGGGGAGAGCCATGCGGAAGGTGTCCGTCGTGTGTTCAATTTGCGAAATTGTCGCATCCCGATTTGCATTTTGTGTTTCCGATGGCTACGCGTGATGGAGTGAAGGTGTGCAGTGATATGGTTGATGTTTTTAGGAATGTGGTGTTGGGAAATCCTTATATTACGCTTGAGGAGTGGATGAGGGATGCGTCGGATAATAAGACAGTACAGATTTATGCCGCAGAGGGAAAGGAGATTTTGCGGAAATTGTCGTTTAAGCCTTATCAAGGTCAATATAAGGTGATGATTGTGTGGTTGCCAGAGAAGATGAATGTGGAGTGTGCTAATAAGGTGTTGAAAATATTGGAAGAGCCATCGCCTGACACGGTGTTTATGTTGGTGAGCGATAAGCCTGACGATGTTTTAGGTACGATATATAGTAGGTGTCAGCGTATAGCAGTGCCACCGATTGATAAACGAGATATGGAACAAGCTCTGCGAGAGCGATATAGTGTAGCGGATGAGGATGTGGCGTATTTAGTGAAAAATGCGATGGGTAGTTGGGGACGGATGCTTGGATTGTTGAAAGATACTGAGGAGTCGCGTTATGATTTTGAGTTGTTTGTACAGATGATGCGATTGGCTTGGGTGTTGGATGTGAAGGGGATAAAAAATTGGATAGAGCAAGTGGCTGCGTTGTCGCGTGAAGGACAGATAAGATTTTTGCAGAAGGCGCAGAGGTTGATACGTGAGAATTTTATTTTGCGGTTGAGAAATAGAGAGTTGACGTATATGAATAAGGATGAATTGGCATTTGCGGCGAAGTTTGCTCAGTTTATACACGAGAAAAATGTGGTGCAAATCATGGAAGAGTTGGCATTGGCAGAGGCTCAGATTGCACAAAATGGTAATGCTAAAATTATTTTGTTTCATTTAGAGATAATACTATATAAATTACTTAAAAAAGTTAGACAATAGGTTTTAACAGAAGTACAGATTTTGTGTTTGTAGGTTTATTGATTTTAGTTTGTATTTTATGGGTTTTGTAAGTAAAACTATTTGTTTTTAAGTACAAGATCATAAATCTAAGTACAAGTCATAAATCATAAAATGTATTATTAATTATTTTGTACTTTTGTTGAAAATATAATCCGTTAATTATGTAATTATGGAAGAGATAACATTAAATAATGGTGGAAGTAATCCTGGTGTGAAAGGATTCAAAGGCAATACGTTGCAACAGTTGCCTGTGGTGGATTGGTTGGCAGATTTGCCAGAAACACAATTAGATACTGATTTGGTAGAGGTACAGTTTAAGAATACTCGTAAGGGTTATTTTGTGAATAGTGCACATATTGCGATTGAAAAAGGCGATATGGTGGCAGTAGAGGCAAATCCAGGACACGATATTGGAGTTGTAACATTGATGGGCCGTTTGGTATTGAGTCAAATAAAGAAAAATCGTATCAACATGGAGCGTTACGAGGTGCGTAAAGTTTATCGTAAGGTGAAACCTGTTGATATGGAAAAATATGAAGAAGCTAAAGCGAAAGAACAGGCAACGATGATTCGTGCGCGTAAGATTGCCAAAGATATGCAACTTGATATGAAGATTGGTGATGTTGAGTATCAGGGAGATGGTAGTAAAGCAATATTTTATTATATAGCTGATGATCGTGTCGATTTTCGTCAGTTGATTAAGGTATTTGCGGAGGAATTCCGTGTGCGTATTGAGATGAAACAGATTGGAGCTCGTCAAGAGGCTGGACGTATCGGCGGTATTGGTCCTTGTGGACGCGAATTGTGTTGTACTACATGGATGAGCAATTTTGTTAGTGTATCAACTACTGCAGCGCGTTATCAAGATTTGAGTACTAATCCATTGAAATTGGCGGGACAATGTGCTAAAATCAAGTGTTGTGTGAATTTCGAAGCTCCGATGTATGTTGATGCTCAAAAAGATTTTCCTCCAAAAGATATTCCACTGGAAACGGTTGAAGGTACGTATTATTTCTTTAAAGCAGATGTGTTTAAGCGTCAGTTGACATATAGTACAGACCAAAATATTCCTGCTAACTTGCAGGTAATTAGTGTTGAACGTGCGAAAGAGATTATGGCAATCAATCGTCGTGGCGAGAAAGTGATGTCGTTAGTAGTTAAAGATGGAGAGCCAGAGGTAGCTCCGATAGATTATCAAAATGTTGTTGGACAAGATAGTCTTACACGTTTCGATAAAAAACATCATAATGGAGGTGGTCGTCGTCATGAGAATCGTGGCGGACGTAGAATGAATGGGCAACAGGGCAATGAACTTCGTTCTAATTATAGAAATCGTAGAGATGAGGACAATGAATAGTTTTGTGAAATATTTGTGTGGTTTGATTGTTGTATTTTCGATGGTTGCTTGTAATTCGAATGTAGTATATGATAATTCGGTGCAAGTAGCCAATCCTACATGGCATTGTGATAGCGTAGCGCAATTTGAAGTTGAAATTATAGATACAACAATAGATTATGAATCGGCAATATTGATTCGTAATAGTGGTGATTATATGTATCAAAATCTTTGGCTTTTTGTTACTGAAATCGCTCCTGATAGTACTGTGGTTTGTGATACGATAGAGTATTATCTTGCAGATAATTACGGACGTTGGCTTGGCTCGGGTATTGGTTCGTTATATACTTCGCTTTATTATTATAAAGAGGATTTGAATTATTCACAAACGGGAGTGTATAGATATGAAATACGTCAAGGTATGCGCGATGAAGAATTGAAAGGTATTACTAATGTGGGAATACGTATAGTAGGGAATAAGGAATGAGGAATAAGGAATAGGGAACAGGGAATAAAGAATAAGGAATAGGGAATAGGTAATGAGAAGTGAGGAGCAAATTTTTAATTCTCAATTTTCAACTTTCAATTCTCAATTTATGTATTATGGGAAAGAATAAATTAAAGAAATTTGCTGATATGGAACAGTTGCCAAATGTGTTCCAATTGTCGTATAATGACATAGTTAAAGAAGGGGCGCAGTTTGATATGCGTGGGCATTGGGGTGAGCGTTATTTTGGTAACAATAATCCTATTGTATTGGAGTTGGGATGTGGAAAGGGTGAATATGCAGTAGGTTTGGCGCGTCAGTTTCCTGAAAAGAATTTTATAGGTATAGATATAAAGGGCGCGCGTATGTGGACTGGGGCAACTGAGGCACATCAGTCGGGCTTGAAAAATTGTGCTTTTCTTCGTACAGGTATAAATGCAATAGAGCACTTTTTTGCACCTAATGAAGTGAGCGAAATATGGATTACGTTTGCCGACCCACAGATGAAAAAGGTTAATAAGCGATTGACTTCTACCTATTTTATGGGGTTATATAAAAAAGTGTTGGTCGATGGAGGTTTGGTGCATTTGAAGAGTGATAGTAATTTCTTGTTTACATATACACGATTGATGGCTGAGGCAAGCAATTTGCCTATAAACGTAGTTACCGAAAATCTTTATCGTGATGTTACCGACGATCCAGTTTTGGAAATTAAGACATATTATGAGCGTCAATGGTTGGCTCGTGGTATTGATATTAAATACATACAGTTTAGATTACCTGCCGATGCCGAATTGGTTGAGCCAGATGTTGAAATAGAATATGATGAATATCGCAGTTTTGGACGTAAAAAGCGTTCGGAATTAGATATGGGAAAATAAAAAAGCACCAATTGGTGCTTTTTTTTATTCTACAACTTCACCGATGAGGGTGGCGGCGGTTACTTCGGTTACGCGAACCATAACGAGGTCGCCGATTTTGTGTCTTGATTTAGGGAATACTATCATTTTGTTTTGTGATGAGCGACCACAGAATTGTTCGCGACTGCGTTTTGAGTAGCCTTCGACGAGGACCTCGAATGTTTTGCCTATGTCGCGTTTGTTGGATTCGTGGCTAAGTTCGACTTGAAGAGCGATGATTTCGTTCAGACGGCGAACTTTTTCTTCTTCCGAAATATTGTCAGGTAAATGGCGAGAGGCAAAAGTGCCAGGTCGTTCTGAGTATTTGAACATGAAAGCTTGGTCGAATGCACATTCACGCATAAGAGAGAGAGTTTCTGCATGATCTTCAAGAGTTTCGCCGTGGAACCCACAGAAAACGTCGGTGCCGATAGCGGCATCGGGAAGGATGCGACGAATTGCTGCTATGCGGTCGAGATACCACTCGCGAGTGTATTTACGATTCATGCTTTTGAGTATTGTATTACTGCCGCTTTGTACAGGCAAGTGAATGAATCGGCAGAGGTTAGGGTGGCGGCTGATGGCTTCGAGTGTGGCATCGCTCATGTCTTTTGGGTGCGATGTGGTGAAACGGATGCGCATAGTTGGCACCGCTTCGGCTACTTGTTCGAGTAATTCAGGGAAACCAATAGTGATGTCGCCATTTACATATTTATATGAATTGACGTTTTGTCCGAGCAGAGTAACCTCTTTATAACCTTTAGCCTCAAGGTCTTTCACTTCGCGAATGATGCTATTGAGGTCACGACTACGTTCGCGTCCACGAGTGTAAGGTACGATACAATAAGAGCAGAAATTATTGCAACCGCGCATGATGCTCACGAAACCCGATATGGTTTTACCAATGCGAGCTGGGAGGACGTCTTTGTAGGTTTCGGTGGTTGAAAGTTCGACGTTGATAGCTTTCTCGCCACGTTCAGCAGCTCCAACAAGGTTAGGTAGGTCGAGATAAGCATCAGGGCCAGCAACGAAATTAACGCCGTGGTTGTTTATTAAATCATCTTGCACGCGTTCTGCCATACAACCAATTACGCCAACGATAAGGTTTTTGTTTTTGCGACGAAGAGATTGGAAATATTGTAGGCGTCCGAGTACCTTTTGTTCGGCATTGTCGCGAATAGAGCAAGTGTTGACTAAAATGGCATCAGCTTCGGTGATTTTGTCGGTAAGAGAGTAACCGTCGGACTGCATAATAGCAGCTACAACTTCGCTGTCTGCAACATTCATTTGACAGCCATAGGTTTCGATGAAGAGTTTTTTATCCATTGTTTTATATTAAAATGCAGTTAAAAATGAGCAATTTGCGAAAAAATAGGGTTATTTCAGATTGAATTTGCGATGAAAATACAGCAAAAAATAGTAAAAAGTCCAAAGAAATCGAGTGCAAAGGTACGAAAAAAAAACGATAAAAGCCCTATATTTAAGGAGTAAACGAAAGTTTTTTGCAAAAAAGAGGGTAAATAGTTTGCTATATCGAAAAAAATGACTACCTTTGCAACCCGAATTAGTGGAAAGTAAAACAATTAAAATATTGAAGCAATGAAAAGAACATTCCAACCTTCTAACCGTAAAAGAAGAAACAAACACGGTTTCCGTGAAAGAATGGCTACAGCAAATGGTCGTCGTGTATTAGCTGCACGTCGTGCTCATGGTCGTAAAAAATTGACAGTATCTGACGAATATTGCAAAAAAGCATAATTATTTAGTCGGTTACATTGAAAAATAAGAAAAGTATGGACAAATTTATTTTGTCTATACTTTTTTTATTGCTCGAAAATTTGTAACTTTGCAATTCAATAGATTTTAGATTCGAGACACGAGATTTTAGACAATTATATGTTTCATCTCTTGTGTCTTATGTCTCACATCTTGTGTCTCATAGATATGAAAACAATTTGGAATTTTCTTAAAAGTAGATTTTTATGGTTTAATATACTTGCGGCTATCATTTTAGTTGCTGTTATTTGTTGGGTTGTTTTTTGGCGTTTAGACGTTTATACTCGTCATGGTGAGGCTGTAGAAGTGCCAGATTTGTCGGGTATGTATGTAGAAGAAGCAGAGTTGATACTAAAAGATTGTAATCTTGGGTATGAAATAATTGATTCTGTTTATATTCGTAATATGAAAGGTGGTGAAATCGCAGAGCAAGCTCCTGTTGCGGGAACTAAAGTGAAAAAAAATCGTAAGATTTATATTACTGTGAATAGTAAACAACGCAAGATGGTGATGGTACCAAATTTGGTTGGTGAGAGTCGTCGTAAGGTGCAATCTAATTTGAAAACTCTTGGTTTTGATGTTGATTCAGTGCGTTATGAGCCGTATGAATTTAATGATGAAGTGTTGTCTGTTATGTGGGGTGATAGTGTGTTGGCAGCTGGAGCGAGAGTTCCTGATGGTAGTCAGATTATTCTTGTTGTTGGACAAAACGATATGTCAATAGAGGTTGTTGTGCCAAGTTTCTTGGGTATGACGTTGCCAGAAGCAAAGAAGACAATAGAAGAGTATCGTTTAGGATTTGGAGCTGCACATTTTGATGAAGTGCCAATTGATGGCGTTGATAGTTTGAATTTTAGAGTATATCAACAGACGCCAGATGCAGGATTATCGGTATATGGAGGTAAAGCTGTTGAACTGAAATTATCGAAAGGCACACACGAGATGGATGAAGAATTTTTCTGATTAACGAGAGCAGAAAAATTCAAAATATTTTAATCAAAACGACAAATAAAGCTCGCTTTAATTTGGCGTTTTGATTAAAATATTTGAGCCAAATGAAATTTGGCTGGTAAAGAATTTTTCTGCCGAGTGTAAGAAAAATCTTGAGCAAAGCGAAAAATTTTTCTAATTAACGTGAGTTCAACATAACTTTTACCTCACACGGAACGCACAGAAAACACGGAACCAATGGTCTTTGAGCTATTGCGATTACATATTCCTTAGTTCTGTAGACATATTGAGCGGACGCACGAGCCGTGCGTCCCTACTTTGTGGAGGATTTTTGTTGAATTTGCTCTACGGATGATACAGATGTCATGCGGATTCTTATATCGAACTGACGTTAATTATAAATAAGAAAAATCTTGAGCGAGCAAAAAAATCTAATTTATAAACTTATTTTGTCGGACTAGTCTGACACGTCAGACTAAAAAACAAAAAATGCAACAAGAACAAAGATACGAAGAAGACGATGATTTGATGTTAGAGCAGCCACAAGAGCGCTATGAACATTATCGTTTTACGGTTGACAAGGGACAGACTATGATGCGCATAGACAAATACCTTGTTAATTGTATGGGTAATGTGTCGCGTAATCGTATTCAGGAGGCGGCTGATGCAGAGCGTATTTTAGTGAACGATAGACCTGTAAAAAGCAACTACAAGGTAAAGCCTAACGACGTAATATCAATAGTTCTTGATTATCCACGTAGTACGGTAACAATTGAACCTCAAGATATTCCAATTGAAGTTGTTTATGAAGATGATGATATAATATTGGTGAATAAACAACCTAATCTTGTTGTGCATCCTGGATTTGGTAATTTCGACGGTACACTACTGAATGCTGTGGCATGGCATATGCGACATGACCCAAAATTTGATGCCAATAATCCACATATAGGATTGGTGCACCGCATAGATAAAGACACATCAGGTCTGTTGCTTGTAGCAAAAAATGAAGATGCAAAAGCTAATCTTGCGTTACAATTCTTCAATAAAACCACAGAACGTACTTATAACGCGCTTGTGTGGGGTACGGTAAAAGAAGACGAAGGTACTATTGTTGGTGCTTTGGCTCGCGATCCACGCGACCGTATGCTATTCACTGTGTTTGATGAAAACGAAAATCCGTTAGCTAAGCATGCAGTTACGCACTATCGTGTTATTGAGCGATTTGCATATTGCACGTTAGTAGAATGCAAACTCGAAACAGGACGTACTCACCAAATTCGTGTCCACATGAAACACATCGGTCACACCCTTTTCAACGATGACCGTTATGGAGGCAACGAACCATTGAAAGGCGTACCTACTGCCAAGTATAAACAATTTGTGCGTAATTGTTTTGAGGTATGTCCACGTCAGGCTTTGCATGCAAAAACACTCGGATTCAAACATCCAACCACAGGCGAGTGGATGCAATTCGATAGTGAATTGCCTGCTGATATAACTGCATTGTTAGAAAAATGGCGTAAATATAATCCATCTAATGTGCTTGATTGATTTTATAGGAACACACGAAAGATAAACGAAATATAAAACCTAATTATAAAAATAAATTGATGAAAAAAATAATAGCAATAGTAGCAGGAGGCGACTCAAGCGAGTGGCAAGTGTCGATGCGTAGTGCTGCAGGTTTGGATAGTTTTATTCCAAGTGAACGATATGAAAAATATATCGTGGTTATTATCGGACAAGATTGGCATGTAGAGCATCCATCGGGTGAAAAATTACCAATAGATAAAAACGATTTTTCGTTTACTTATCAAGGTGAAAAAATCAAATTTGATTTTGCGTATATTACAATTCATGGAACTCCAGGTGAAAATGGTATTCTTCAAGGTTATTTCCGTTTGTTGAACATTCCATTCTCGTGTTGCGATGTGTTGCAAGCAGCATTGACATTCGACAAGTATGCTTGTAATAATTATCTTCGTTCGTTTGGTATTCGTGTAGCAAATAGTATAGTGTTGCGTGCTGGCGAATCGGTTACTGATGAGCGAGTTATGCAAGAAATTGGTTTGCCATGTTTCATAAAACCAAGTGTTGGTGGTAGTAGTTTCGGTGTTACAAAAGTGAAAACACAAGACCAAATACAAACAGCTATAGCAAAAGCATTTAGTGAAGGCGAGGAGGTGATGATTGAAGCATACATGCAAGGCACAGAAGTAACAAGCGGAATGTATCGTACAAAGAAAGTTACCCGTATATTCCCTATAACTGAGGTAGTTACCGACAATGAATTCTTCGATTACGATGCTAAATACAATGGTCAAGTAGATGAAATTACACCAGCTCGAGTGAGTGATGAAATTACAAAACAAGTACAACAAACAACTGAAAAAATATATACCATTCTAAACGCAAAGGGTATCATACGTGTAGATTATATTATTGATGCTGAAGGTAATATCAATCTTCTTGAAGTCAATACCACTCCAGGTATGACAGCAACAAGTTTCATACCTCAGCAAGTGCGTGCAGCTGGACTTGATATAGCTGATGTGATGACCGAAATTATAGAAAACGAACTTTAATTTAGGGAACGAGGAATAAGGAATAGGGTAAAAGGTACAAGGAATAGGAACCCTCAATTCTCAACTTTCAACTTTCAACTTTCAACTCTCAAACTATGGATATAAAAAATTTTGTAAAAACCTATTTTGAACAAATAGATTGGAATCTAGAACCTAAAAATCTTTATGAACCAATTGATTATGCTTTGCAGTCAGGCGGTAAACGTATTCGTCCTACACTTGTATTGATGGCGGCAAAATTGTTTGGTGGCGATATTGAAAAATGTATAAAGCCAGCAGTAGCAATGGAGATTTTCCATAATTTCACTTTGTTGCACGATGATGTGATGGATAATGCTGATGTGCGTCGTGGACGCCCAACAATCAAGGCAAAATGGGATGATAACACAGCCATTCTTTCGGGAGATGCAATGCTTATTAAAGCATATCAATATCTTGAAGATGTACCTGCTGACAAATTATTGGCAGTTGTTAAATTATTTTCAAAAACAGCATTAGAAGTTTGCGAAGGTCAACAATATGATACCGATTTTGAAAAACGTGAGGATGTAACTATTGAGGAGTATTATGAAATGATACGCCTTAAAACTGCAGTTCTTCTTGCTGGATGTTTGAAACTTGGAGCTATTCTTGGTGGCGCATCGGAAGATGATGCTCAAAATCTTTATGATTTTGGTATTGCAATAGGTATAGCATTCCAATTACGTGATGATTATTTAGATTGTTATGGCGATGAAAAAACATTTGGTAAAAAAATTGGTGGTGATATACTTTGTGGCAAACGCACATTCCTTTTGATTCAAACACTTAAAAAATGTGGGGTGTCGCAACGTCAAACGATTTCACAATTGTTGAAAAATACTGATATTGCAGGTGAAGAGAAAATAGCTACAATTATTGATATTTATACTCAAATGGATATGCCTGCTGTTTGTACGGCTGCTATGGAAGAGTATTATGCCAAAGCAATGGCTTCGCTTGCAAAAATAAATAAGTCAGAGGAAGATAAAGCTCCATTTGTCGAGTTTGCCCAAAAACTTATGGGAAGAATAGATTGATTTTTTCTATAGTAACTATAGAAGTTATAGTTACTATAGTGACTATAATTCTCAACTTTCAACTTTCAACTTTCAACTTTATAATATGCCTTATAGAAGATTACCAAAAACAGATCAAGCACGTCTTAAATCATTGAAAAAGGCGATTGCAATGGAAAAGATGCCGGTGAATGAAATACCAGTATCATTTCGTTTGTTGACACAAGCTAAAGCATATTTGCCAGTGTTTGAGACATTGGTAAGTCAGTATAATATGACTTTTGAAACTCAGGTAACCGAAAGTAAAAAATATCAGAATATGTTGAAAAATGCGCGTATGTATATCTCGCATTTTATTCAGGTATTAAATTTTGCTGTATTGCGTGGTGAGTTCAAAAAAGAAGTAAAAGTGCTTTATGGACTTGATCCAGATGATTATACAGTTCCTGATTTGACAACAGATGCAGCTCTTGTGACGTGGGGACGTAAGATTATTGATGGAGAACAAGAGCGGGTAGCTCAAGGTGGTGCCCCTTTATCTTATCCAACTATTGCAAAAGTGCGAGTTCATTATGATATATTTTGTGAACATCGAACAAATCAAAAAACGCATCAGCAATCTACTAATCGTAATCAGCAGCGTGTTGCAGAAATGCGAGATCAAGTGGATGAGCTTATACTTCAGATTTGGGATGCTGTTGAAGCTGCTTATGTAGATTTATTACCGTATGCTCGTTATCAAGCATGTGTTAAGTGTGGCGTGATTTATTATTATCGCAAAGGGGAAAAACACTTAACTCCGAAAGTAGATGAAGATATAAAAAAGGCAGAGGCGGCAACACTTTCTCTTTCTTTTGAAGAATAAAAACAGCAACCCTAAATTGGGTTGCTGTTTTGCTTTTATAGCATTTATAAAATTTTATAATTTCTATAGCCGCTATAACTATTATAGTTTCTATATCATTTGCTTACACTTTTTAGGAAAATGTCGTTCATTGAAGGTAATTGCTCTTCGAATTTTAGTATTGTACCTTTGTTTATTAACTCGCGTAGTATGTCGTTTGGAGTGTAATTTTCTTTAGGTGAAAATTCGGCATATACAATATTGTTTTCTTCTCTGAAATTCAGTAAGTTGGCACAATTAAAGTTCTCTGTTGTTAGATTGTTACACTCTTTCAGTGTAGCAATATATTTATTATTGCTGAATTGTTTGCGAATATCATTTATGTTGCCGGATAATACAACTTGTGACTTGTTGATAAGAGCTATATTTTCGCAAAGACGTTCAACAGAATCCATGTTATGGGTTGAAAAAATCACGGTAGCACCTTTATCTCTCAATTCTAAAATCTCTTTTTTAAGTAATTCAGCATTGACAGGGTCGAATCCGCTAAAAGGTTCGTCAAAAATCAGTAGTTCAGGTTCGTGGAGTACAGTTGTGATAAATTGCACTTTTTGAGCCATGCCTTTTGACAATTCTTCCACCTTTTTGTTCCACCACGATTCTATTTCAAATTTTTCAAACCAAAATTTTAGTCTTTTGAGAGCCTCAGTTTTAGATAATCCCTTTAATTGACAAAGATATAAAGCCTGTTCGCCGACTTTCATTTTTTTGTATAAACCACGTTCTTCTGGTAGGTAGCCAATATTGGCTGTGTCATTCAGAGTTAATGGTTTGCCGTTGAGTATTACTTCACCCTTATCAGGAGCGGTGATAGAATTTATTATACGGATGAGTGTTGTTTTGCCAGCTCCATTAGGTCCTAACAAACCAAATACTGAACCTCGAGGCACGCTTATACTAACGTCATTTAAAGCTAAATGATTTGCATACTGTTTATAAACATTTTTAACCTCTAAAATCATGTTGCTAGTAATAAGTAGTAAGTAGTAAGTAGAAAGTAGAAAGTAGTAAGTAGAAAGATTAAGTCTTGCAACTTACGACTTTTTACTTACTACTATTTTATTGCAAAGTTACAAAAAAATCTCTTTCAAAGTTATTTTTTGTCAAAAAAGTGTGTTTAGTCCTTAAAAATGCGTGATATATGAGATAATTTTTGTAAATTTGTGGCAATTTTGGAGAGTCTTTTGCGTTTATGTAGATAATAGCATTTTTTTTGAGTGAAAATGGAATTGAAAAAAATATTTTTATTAATTGTAATAGTCTGTATTACAACAATAAAGGCAAAGACTCAAGATACATTCTATGGTGAGATTGGACTTACTGGAGGATGTGGTTTTGTGTTGGGAGATACTAATGGATTTTTGTTTCAATATTCTCAACCAGTGGGTGGTTTGTATGCAAAATACAAAATAAATGGACGTTGGGAGACTCGTTTGCAGTTGGATGGGGGGCTATTAGGTTATGTGAAGGGGCAGAAATCTGTATATGGAGGACTGCAAGCTTTAGGAGAATTTAACTTTTTTAATTATGGTGTGAAAAAGTGGGAGGCTGATTGCTCGTGGTTTTCTCCTTCACTTGTGGCAGGTTTAGGTCTTGTCGCTTTTGATTTAGCAGGTAAGCCGAAGTTTACTGTTACAATTCCGATGGGTATTGGCATGAAGTTTAAGTTGAGTAATAGGGTTAATGCTGGATTGTATTGGACTGTAGCTAAGGCTTTTTCTGATAAATTGGATAATGCATCGAATCCAAATGGCGAGTATGGAAAGTTTTGGAATAATCAAGATTGGTATTCGACAGCACAAGTTTATTTGTCATTTAACTTTTATAAAATATGCGCTCCTTGCCGTAATGGAGCTAAAGCTAAGAAAAAAAGATGACTACATTGAAAGACAAAATAGATATGACGCGCATACCGCAACATATAGCCATTATTATGGATGGTAATGGGCGTTGGGCAAAACTGCATGGTAAAGAGCGTTTATTTGGACACTACAATGGGGTAGAGTCGGTGAGAGTGGTAGTTGAAACTTCGGTTAGATTGGGCGTGAAATATTTGACTTTATATACTTTCTCTACTGAAAATTGGAATCGTCCAAAGGCTGAGGTTGATGGTTTAATGGAACTTTTAGTTGAGAATATTGTCAAAGAAACACCAACTTTTCATAAAAATAATATTCGTTTTACAACGATTGGAGATAATTCGCTTTTGCCAGAAAAGGCATTGCGAAAACTTGAAGAGTGTATTGCTGATACTGCTTCAAATACAGGTATGACTCTTGTTTTGGCTTTGTCGTATTCTTCTCGTTGGGAGATTACTGATGCGATGCGTCGTATCGCTACGAAAGTGAAAAATGGGGAATTAAATGTTGAAGATATTAATGATGAGGTGGTTGCTGAAAATCTTACAACAGCAGGCATCCCTGATCCTGAATTGTTGATTCGTACTAGTGGCGAATTGCGTTTGTCGAATTATTTGCTATGGCAATTAGCTTATACAGAATTGTATTTTACTGATACTTTGTGGCCAGATTTTCGTGAAGAAAGTTTGTATCAAGCTATCGTAGATTATCAAAAACGTGAACGTCGTTTTGGTAAAACGAGTGAACAACTTGTATAATTATTTATTCTTAAACGGTTTGAAAAAGTTATTTTACATATTTATTTTCATTTTCTGTGGCGTAAGTCTTTGGGCTCAAAACGATGATGATGCTCGTTTTGTGTTTGATTATACTCTTACGCCAAAGGATGTAAAAATTGCCGATATAAAAATTACTGGGGCATCGTCGTATGAAGACTATGTTCTGATTGGTTTTTCTGGTTTGAATAAAGGGCAAACTATTCGTGTCCCTGGTGCTGACTTGACAAATGTGGTTAAGCGTTTTTGGAAACAAGGTTTTTTCTCTGATGTGAAAATTTTGTGCGATACAATGCGCAATGATAGCATTTGGTTAACAATTGCATTGAAACAGTTGCCTCGTGTGTCTAATATAAATTTTTATGGACTAAAGAAAGGTGAAATTGAAGATTTAGAGAAAACTATTGAGGTGCAGAAAGGTAAGCAACTGAATGCTGATGCTATAGATAGAACAAAAATTGCTATTCGTAAGTTTTTGTCAGAGAAGGGCTTTCATAACGCAGAAGTGATGGTGTATCAGAAAAATGATCCAATGGTAGAGGGTAATGTGGTGGTTGATATTAGTGTTGATAAACGAGAAAAGGTGAAAGTTAATGATATTATTGTTGTTGGTAATGAGGCGATGTCTATTGCAAAGATAGACCGTGTGATGAAGAAGACTAATCGTGCTGGTAAAATTGCTAATATTTTCCGTGCAAAGAAATTTGTGGAGAAAGAATATGATAATGATAAAAAATCACTCATAAGTAAATATAACGAGATTGGTTATCGCGATGCTGTTATCATTCGTGATACGGTAGTTAAGCGCGATGATGGTAAAGTAGATGTTTATCTTGAGGTGGATGAGGGTAAAAAATATTATTTTGGTGATATAAAATGGTTAGGAAATACGTTGTATCCAAGCGAATATCTCAATCAGTTACTCAATGTCGAAAAAGGAGAGGTTTATAATCTTAAAGATTTGAACAAACGTCTGTTTGAAGATGAAGATGCTGTTTCGGCTCTTTACAAAGACAATGGTTATTTGTTTATGAATATTGACCCGGTTGAGGTTGGTATTAACGGCGATTCTATCAACTTTGAGATGCGTATTTATGAGGGGCAACAAGCAACAATCAATAAGGTTATAATCAATGGTAATACACGTGTTTATGAGCATGTTGTGCGTCGTGAAATGCGTACTAAACCAGGGGCTCTTTATAGTCAAAGTGATTTGATTCGTACTCTTCGTGAATTGGCTCAACTAAAACAATTTGATGAAGAAAAAATATTCTCAGGTGTAGATATGCAACCTAATCCTGAAGATGGAACTGTTGATATAATTTACAATCTTGAAACAAAATCAAGTGACCAAGTGGAGTTTTCTGCCGGTTGGGGACAATCGGGTATTGTACTTTCTGTGGGTTTGAAATTCTCGAATTTTGCTATTCAGAATCTTTTCAAACCTAAAACTTATCGTATTGTGCCTCAGGGAGAAGGTCAAACATTAAGTTTGAAGGCTCAGGCTAATGGTATGTATTATCAAAATTATAGTATTTCGTTCTTCGACCCTTGGTTGGGAGGTAAACGTCCTAATTCGTTCTCGGTTAGTTTCTTCTATTCGGTGCAAACAGGTTTGAGTAATCGTTATTACGAAAACTACAACTATATGTATAATTATTACAATAATTACTACAATAATTATTATGGTAACGATTATTATTATGGAACAAATAATTATGGCACGGAATATGATAAGAATGTATTTATGAGAACTATAGGTGCATCTATCGGTTATGGTACTCGTCTTAAATGGCCTGATGATTATTTTACTCTGTATGCTAATTTATCATATCAACGCTATCATTTGAAAAATTGGTTTAAGAGTTATTATGGATTTGAAACAGGTGTAACCAATGACCTTTCTGTTGGTGTTACTCTTTCTCGTAATTCTATAGATAACCCTATTTATACTCGTCGTGGTTCGTCAATGTCATTGTCGGCTTCTGCTACATTCCCTTATTCGTTGTTGCAAAAAGATGTTGATTACGCTTCAATGTCATTGGCAGAGCGTAGTAAATGGATTGAGTATCATAAGTGGAAATTTAATGCAAAATTCTTTATACCACTTACGACAGATAATAAATTAGTATTGATGGCTCGTGCCGATTATGGTTTCTTGGGTTATTACAATAAAAATAAACGCTCACCTTTTGGTAAATTTTATGTAGGTGGTGATGGTATGTCGGGTTATACTACTGCGGGTACCGAGACTATTGGTCTTCGTGGCTATGAAGCTGGTTCGTTAACTCCTTATTCTGGTACTGGTTATTATGGATATAATGGTAATTTATATACAAAACTTACTGTTGAACTTCGTTATCCGTTGTTGTTAAATCAATCAACTAATATTTGGGCTTTAGCGTTTGTTGAGGCTGGTAATGCTTGGAGTGAATTTAAGGATTTCAATCCATTTGATTTGAAACGCTCGGCAGGTGTGGGTGTTCGTGTATATTTGCCTATGTTTGGTTTGCTTGGTATCGACTGGGCGTATGGCTTCGATCTCGACCAAACAGGTCGTCGTGGCGGTAGCCAATTCCACTTTATACTCGGTCAAGAGTTTTAATGCTTTATAGATTTTCATAGTTTTATAGCCATTATAGCTACTATAGTCGCTATAGTTTCTATAATATTAAACTAACCTAAAAATATATTGTCTAAAAAAACAAAAGCAGATTGTTACACCTCGCATCTCGTGTCTCGTGTCTTTTGTCTAATATCTAAAAAAATAAAATATGAAAAAATTATTTGTAATATTATGTGCTGTGATGATGACGCTTAATCTTGCAGCAAAAGGCGAACAAGTTGTGCTTGTTGATATGGATTATATAATGAGTGCAATACCTGCATACGAAACCGCGAATGAGCAGCTTGATCAAATATCAAAAAAATGGCAAAAAGAGGTTGAAGCAATTTTGGTTGAGGTGCAAACTATGTACAAAAATTATCAGACGGAACTTGTGTTTCTTTCTGATGAGATGAAAAAGAAACGTGAAGATGAAATTATTGCAAAGGAGAAAGAAGCAAATGACTTGAAACGTAAATATTTTGCCCCTGATGGTGAACTTTTCAAAAAACGCGAAGCATTGGTAAAACCAATTCAAGATGAAATTTATAATGCAGTTCAAGAAATTTGTGAACAACATGGATATCAAGTGGTGCTTGATAAATCATCAACTAATAATCTTATTTTTGCTTCGCCAAAAATTGATATTAGCGATGAACTTCTTGAAAAAATGGGATATTCAAAATAACTACTATTCTATAGCCACTATAGCTTCTATAGCCACTATAGCTTCTATAGTTTCTATAAAAAAATAACTAATAACTAATAACTAATCATTAATCACTAATAACTAATAAAATTATGTTTAAAAAAATCACACTTATCTTGATGGTGGCTTTGTTGCCATTATTTGCTACGGCTCAAACAGTTAAACTTGGTTATATCAACTCGCAAGAGGTTATGATGATGATGCCAGAAGTTAATGATGTTGAAAAACAATTGGCAGATTTCAACGAAAAAAATATGAAATATTTGCAAGATATGGAAAAAGAGATCCAAGATAAATATGCAAAATATGAACAAGAGAAAGATAATATGACTGAGGCTATCCGCAAAGTGCAAGAAGAAGAGTTGATGGGGCTTCAACAACGTCTTCAAACTACTTATCAAGCACTTCAGCAAGAGGCTCAAAAGAAACAAGTTGAACTTCTTAAACCTTTGCAAGATAAACTTATGGCTGCTATCGAGTCGGTTAGTAAAAAACAAGGTTTGACAATGGTTTATGATATGATGTCTGGTGCTGTCGTTTATAAAAGCGAAGCTGCTATTGACATTACCCCTGCTGTTAAAAAAGAATTGGGTATTCTTTAACCTCCGATTAGTCTGACCTGTCTTGACCCGTTCGACAAGGCAACTCCGACCTACTCGAAAAATCAAAATTATGAAAAAAACAATCTTAATAATAGTGTTATCTCTCTTGGTAGGGGTAACACTTTATTCGCAAGATAGCCTCTCTGTTTTGCAGTCATCCAGTTCGTCTTTTGTGCGCATTGCATACATTAATCGTGCTGAGATAGTGGCTTCTGTACCTCAGGTTAAAACAATAGAAAAAGAGTTGCTGAAACTTGAAGATGATTATAGAGCAGAGTTTGTGAAGATGACAAAAGAATACGAGAGCAAGGTAAAATCTTATCTTGAACGTAATAAGCAGATGTCAGAGCCAATTAAGCTTGCGCGTCAGACCGAAATTACTGAATTAGAGGCTCGTATGTCAATGTATAAAAAGCGTTATCAAGAAGAACTTGCTAAGCAACGTGCCGAGCTGTATGCGCCTATCAATGAATATGTCGATAAGGCAATTCGTAGTGTTTGTTTGCGAGAGCAAATAACTATTCTTTTCGATCAGGGGCAACCTCTCTATATGTCGGCGCAATGTGTAGATTTAACTCTTTTAGTTAAGGCGGAATTGGGATTATGAAAATTGGAATTTTTGATTCGGGATATGGTGGTTTAACCATTTTAGAGAAAATACGTGCTCGTTTGCCTCAATACGATTATGTTTATTTTGGCGATAATGCGCGTACTCCGTATGGTTCTCGTTCGTTTGAGGTGGTTTATCAGTATACTCTCGAATGTGTAAAACGCCTTTTTGATGAAGATTGTCAGTTGGTGATATTGGCATGTAATACCGCTTCTGCAAAAGCCCTTCGTACTATACAGCAGAACGATTTACCTCATATTGCTCCTAAGCGTCGTGTTTTAGGTGTTATTCGCCCTACGGTTGAAGCTATAGGCGAGATTACTAAAACTCGTTGTGTTGGACTTGTGGCTACAGAGGGTACTATTCAAAGTAATTCTTATCCACTCGAAGTGGCAAAATTGTTTCCCGATATTGAGGTAGTTGGACAGGCTTGTCCTATGTGGGTGCCTCTCATTGAAAGTAATGAGCATCATACTCCAGGAGCGGACTATTTTGTGCATAAATATATTGATAATTTATTTGCTAAAAGCAAAAATATTGATACTCTTATTTTGGGGTGTACGCATTATCCTTTATTACTTAATCAAATAAAAAATGCAGTACCTGCAGGAGTTTCGGTTTTGACACAAGGAGATATTGTAGCTGCGTCTTTAGAAGATTATCTTGCTCGTCATCCTGAGATAGAATCTCTTTGTTCACAAGGTGGCACAATAAGATTTTTAACCACCGAATCAGTCGAAAAATTTGCTTCCTCAGCTTCTATTTTTCTTAAGCAACCAATCATCGCAGAGCATATAACTCTATAGTTATTATAGATACTATTTACTATAACTACTATAGCCACTATAGTTTCTATAGCTTCTATTGTTACTATAGATATTATAAAATTTAAAGCCTTATGAAATTAAATTTAAAAAAGCCTTTGATTTTCTTTGACCTCGAAACTACAGGTTTGAATATAATGACCGATCGCATTGTGGAAATTGCTTATCTTAAAGTTTATCCAAACGGCAATGAAGAGAGTAAAAAAATGAGAATCAATCCCGAAATGCCTATTCCAGCCGAATCTACAGCAATTCATCATATCACAAACGAGGATGTACAAGATTGTCCTACATTTAAGCAGGTCGCTCAATCTATTGCAAATGATTTTAAGGGATGTGATATAGCTGGTTATAATTCAAATAGTTTTGATGTTCCTTTTTTGGCTGAAGAGTTTTTGAGGGTTGATGCAAATTTCGATTTTGCCAATAGTCGTTTTATTGACGTACAAGTTGTATTTCATAAAATGGAAAAACGCACACTCGAAGCTGCTTATCGTTTCTATTGTAATGCTGAACTTACTGATGCTCATAGTGCTAATGCTGACACTCGTGCAACATACGAGGTCTTAATGGCTCAGCTTGATCGCTATCCCGAACTACAGAATGATGTAGAATTTCTTTCAAAGTTCACAAAATTCAATCGCAATGTTGATTATGCAGGGCGTATTGTTTTGGACGACAAAGGGGTAGAGGTATTCAATTTTGGCAAGCACAAAGGAAAATCGGTAGAGAAGGTTTTGCTTGAGGAACCATCGTATTATTCATGGATTATAAATGGCGATTTTCCTCTTTATACTAAAAAAGTTCTTACAGCAATTCGTTTAAGAATGCGTAATTAATAAAAATTAGCCCAATAAGCCAAATGTGACTTGTTGGGCTAATTTATTCTCAAATAATTTTTTACCTTTTCAAAATCCTCTTTACTAAATTCCTTTAGATTTAGTAGTTCCTCTAAATTTTCAATTTTGCCTTTGTGTTTTTTATCCCAGCGCAAATTGTATATTGCTCGAGCCTGGTAATATGATATATATGGGTGTTTGTGTAATCGTTTGATGCTTGAATGGTTGATATCTATTGTTTTTAACGAGTCGAGTTCTATACTTACATAAGGTATAATTTTATCTATTATCGAGTCAGGAATATTTTCAATTTCTCGTAGTTGTTCTGCTGAATAAAAGCCTCCAAGTGTTGTCCGTAAGTTTACTATCATTGTTGCGCGACCTTTTCCAATTCCTGGCAGTTTGCATAATAACGCTGTATCGGCACTATTTAGTTCAAATGTAAAAAACTCTTTAGGTTTATATGTTGTAGAACTATCTTTAATTTCTGGTTTGATAGAATAAAAAGTCAAAAATTCTTTTAATGAATCAACTAATATTGTATCAATACCATATATGGATCTCAGTTTTTTGTGCGTGTAAATTTTACCTCCATGTCGGCGATACTGCAACCAATTGTGGGCCATAAAAGGTTGAAATCCAAGTTTTAGAATATTTAAACTGTCAATAGTATTAGGGTCGAATTCAAATCTTTCTCGTATTAAGTTCGTTTGGCGGCGAGGCGAAAACTCACGCTGGCGTTGCCATTCAAATGAATCAAGCGCAGCTTCAAAATTCTCTATTTCAACTACAATTGTCGAATCAACAGCAAAATATCTTTCAGTGTGAGAGTCGAATTTATTATATAACCAATCTACAACAAAACATCCAACAATAAAACACGCAAGGACAACAAATACAATTTGTTGTCCTTGCGAATATTTTATTTGATTGAATTTCATTGAATATAACTGATTTTAATAGCTAATATAGCCATTATAGTTTCTATAGTTACTATAGCTACTATAGCCTTTATAGTTTCCATAGCTATTATAGTTTTTATAGCTACTATAACTTTCAACTACACCGTCATCTCCCCTCTCAAAGGCACAGCCATTTCTCTTTTCACATCTTCGGCAGAGTCATATTTTCCAAGCAAGAACATCAATTTAGCAACAGCAGCTTCAAGTGTAATATCATGGCCCGATACAACCCCAGCTTTAATTAAGTTGACGCTCGCTTCGTAGTGTCCCATTTCTACTGAGCCTGCACGACATTGAGTTACATTAACAGTAACAATGCCTGATTCAGTTGCTTCGCTAATTATGTCGCACAACCATTGTGCTGTAGGAGCATTACCCGAACCAAAAGTTTCCAAAACAACAGCACGTAAACCTGCAATAGAATAAACAGCCTTAACTGTTTCAGGGCGTATGCCAGGGAATATCTTTAAAACAACAATATTATCATCAAAATGATTTGCAACCGTTAGTTTAGCATCACTCGCCTCACGGTGAATATTGTGTTCATAATATTTCAAATGCACACCCGCACGCACCAATTCTGGATAATTAAATGATGCAAAAGCATCGAAATCCTCAGCATTACGTTTGGTTGTACGATTACCACGCATCAATTTACCCTCAAACATCAACGCTACCTCTGGTACCATAGCTTCACCTTTTTCGTTTTTAGCTGCAGCCAACTCTATTGCAGTTATCAAATTTTCTTTGGCATCACTGCGTAGAACACCAACAGGTAATTGTGACCCAGTAAAAATAACAGGCTTTCTCAAGCCATCAAGCATAAACGATAAAGCTGCTGCCGAATAAGCCATAGTATCAGTGCCATGAAGCACAACAAAACCATCAAAATCATTATAGTGAGTTTGAATATGGCTTGCAATTTCCACCCAATTCGATGGTTGAATATCGCTTGAGTCAATAAGTGGTGAAAAAGATACCGATGCAATATTCACATGCAACATTTGCAATTCAGGTATAAAACTCAAAACCTGTTTCGTATCAAGTGGAGCCAATGAGTGATTCGAACTATTTTCACCCATACTGATAGTACCACCAGTAAATATTAAAAGAACTGAACTTCTGTTTTCCATCTTTAACTTATTATCAGTTATTTACATTAACATATAATCAACACCTACTAAAAACATTCTTAATTATTAAATCAACGGACAAAGGTACAACATTTTCTTTGAAAAACAAAAATTACTTAATAAAATAAAAAAATCTTTTTTATTTGTATTTTTATAGTCTCTTAATGCAAATGGGGGAATAATAAATCTAATCTAAAATGGGTAGGAAAGATGGTTTTTTCTTTATCGTATTGTTTGTTTCAATTGCTACATTTGCGAACGTAAATAACTTATGTCAAGGTGTTTGTAGAATAATCTATAGTAACGAGTAATGAGTAGCGAGTAGCGAGTAGTGAGATTTTTCTTGCAAATCTCGAAAGTTACAAGTGAACATTAAATAGTAGAGGAGCAAATATTTGCGCCTCTATTTTTTTATCTTTATTGTTTGATAAAAAATCATTGGTATCTCCATAAAAACATGTTCTTATAAAAGAAAAATAGGTCAACTACTTTCGATAGTAATTGACCTATTGTGTTTTAGTTGCGGAGGCAGGACTCGAACCTACGACTGTAAAATGGTGTTTAAGTGTCTGCCTTACAATATTTTATAGGTCAATCACCAAAAGCGTGTTGTCTCAAATTTGTCGCACTTTTTTGAGGGCGATTTGGATGCTTTTTGTAGGTTATTTTTTTTTGATTTTTATAATAGTTTTTTAATTTTTTTGTTCTCAATCTGGCTGAGAACAGCATCGAGCATATCTTCCTCTAATTCTATTTCTAATTTGATTTTTGTTTTTGGACGATTGCTTTCTTCGTTGGCTAATATCCACGAAAAATCGTGGTTGAGCATTTTTCCTGCTTTTTTCAATTTCATTACCGACCAATCTGCATTTGCAAATTCTCTATTCAGATTTTGTAAATGAACTCCTATTGCTTTTGCAAATTTTGTCTTTGTTATGCCACTTTGATTAAGGGCATCTTCAACAATTTTTCCAATGTGGAACTCTTCGTTTTTAATATCAAAATCATTGTCGGGTTTCATGCTATTTTGATTTTAGAAGCTCATACAATTCTTTATCTCTGATATATTGCAACACGTCATTGTTGCTCTCTGGATCTATATCAATTTGAATTGTTATTCGCGGTTTTTCTGTTGAATTATTGATTGAGTTCAACCTAAAATGTTTGAAAAAATCGTAATTCAAAATCTGCGAAATAGTAAATAATTTTTTTACTGATATGTCATCTTTGTTCAGCCAACTATTCAATGTTTGCTTGGTAATCCCCAATTTTTCAGCTAATTCAATGAGTTGCATATCTCGCTGTATTGCAACTTCTTTAATCATTTTTCCGAGGTGAATTTCTTCTTTTTTCATAACATACTAATTTATAAATAATTAGACAAATTAAAAAATATTTTTAGTAAAAAATATTGCATTTTTAGTAAAATTATTTTGTACTGCAAAATAATTTGTTTACCTTTGCAACCGTAATTTTACGGAAAATCCGTAATTCGTTTTTCC
Organism: Paludibacteraceae bacterium; assembly: GCA_017467185.1. Lineage (GTDB taxonomy): Bacteria > Bacteroidota > Bacteroidia > Bacteroidales > Paludibacteraceae > Aphodosoma. The sequence goes on from JAFTSS010000028.1 coordinate 32,280, forward strand.
TATAGACTTACGGAAATTCCGTAAAAGGCAAAAGTTATGAAAAAATATTTTTACACTCCCGAACAGAAGCATCTCTACTACCTGCATTACAAAGCTCGTAGGGCTGGTGCTAACATCGACCGCAAGAGGCGACTGCTATACCTTTCGCCAGGTGTGTTGCCAGAACACCTTGACCGATGGCAGCGCGAACTACTTACCAAACATAGATATATAATTCAATACGCAATATTATGACAAAAGAAGAGAAAAACAAAAGATTTCGTGCCTGGTGGCAAGAGATTCCACAGGGACAGGTTCACAACATACGTGAGCGCATCATGCGTAAATGTGCAATTAGTCAGGAGGTGTTTTATAACTGGATGAAGCTACGCACCGAGATTCCCGACCTTGCTCTCCGCGAGATTGAACTCGTAGCAAAAGAACCTATATTTTCAAGCGAAGTGCCGTTGTATGCTCGTCGTGCAAGACAACAAGTTCAACAGGCAGAACCAAACCAAGAGGAGAGTAAATCATGAAAAAGCAAGTGTTTGTTCGCGAGACCCTCAATTATACGTATTTTGTAATGGAGGCTGAATCTATTAGTGAGGCTACTTGTTTAGCTGATAAGATAGATGATTATCCTGGTATCAATGCTAAGGAGGTGAAGTTTGATAAAGTGTTGGAGCAAGCTATGATAATTTGTACTACTTATGGTTATTTTAATATTGACGAAATGCTTGAAAAGTTAGATTTGTTCCGTGCTATTGAACCATCTAAAACTTTGTGATTATGGACTTAAAAGATAGAATCCTCAATGCCACCAATGGGGGACTTGAGGTTATATACTATTACTATCCTTCGGCTCGCGAGGTGGTCGATGGTCGTGCTAAATCGTTCAAGATTCGCGACGAACGTACGGCATCGGCATCTATCCGCAAGTACAAAGATATGTGGATTGTTACCGACTTTGGCGACGACAGTCATGGTCGTAATTGCTTCGACATCTGTATGCGCGAAGAGAATATCACCACGTTTTCGCAAGCACTCCACCTATTGGCGGAGCGTTATGGCGTGTCGATGCGATTAGATCCAGAGGTGAACAAGCCAAAATTTACCTCACGCGCTGCCACCGAAGGTGAGAATAATGGCGATTGGAGTTATGTGCCGAAAAAACCAACAGACGCCGACCTTAAATGCTGGGGACCATTTGTGAAACCAGAAACACTTGAGAAGTACGGCTATGAGTCGGTTGAGAGTGTAACCACCGTGTCGAAAGGCAAGGTTATCACTTATACCAGTTCGGACCATTATCCTATCTTTATTCGCACAGTTAGCCTACCTGATGGCAGTTCGTTTGCCAAAGTGTATAAACCTTATGAGGTTGACAAGGCGTGGCGTTTTCGCTACTTTGGCAGTAAACCATCGGACTACATCAATGGTCTCTCGCAAATCAAGCAACGTTATCAAGAACTCCTCGACGAACGTGCCGATGACGAAGAACTCGACGATGGTGGCTCTAAGAAGAAACGCAAGCCAGTGAAATTGCCCGAAATTGTTATCTGTTCGGGCGAACGTGATGCTATGAATATAGCAGGATTGGGCTACTATCCTATTTGGCTCAACTCCGAGACTGCCGATTTTCCCGAGTCGCTTTGGATGGAACTCACGCGAATGGCAGAGAATATCTATAACATACCCGATATCGATGCTACTGGGCGCGAACAGGGGGCTAAACTTGCACTGCGCTATCTCGATCTTTACACCGTTGAACTCCCACAATGGATACTCACATATCCCGATTATCGTGGCCGTCCACGCAAAGATTTGCGTGATTTCATTGAGTTGCGACCAAAGGCTGCCGAGATACGCGACCTTATGCGTATTGCCAAGCAGGCGCGCTTTTGGCGTCAGGAGCATACCGAGAAGGGCACGCGCCTCCAGCTCAATATCACTTCGTTGCTTTACTATTTGCGCCTCAACGGATTCTATAAATTCACCAACCCTATAACAAAAGCAGTCCAATTCGTACGCAAAGACCGTTATATCATTGAAGAATATACGCCACAACAGATTCGTGACTTCGTGAAACGCGACCTTATCGAGCGTCGTATCGACCCAGCTATTCAGGAGTTGTTCGTAAAATCGAAGCTCACAGGCACTACTCTTGCCAACGACCTTGACAATCTTGAGGTAGATTTCACCAAAACCACCGCTAATAGTCGTACGTTTTACTTTGCCAACTGTGCAGCTGTGATTACAGCCAACAATACCTCGATTACTCGTAAAGACGAAATATCGACCAAATGTTGGAGCCAGGAGATTATTCCTCACGACTTCAAGCAGCTCGAACCGTCGTTTGTTATCGACGGCGATTTGAAGCATCAGAACTATACTTTTGAGATAAAACATACTCGTTCGCACTACTTCCGTATGCTCATCAATGCCAGCCGTATGTATTGGCGCGAGGAGTACGAACAGCGCGTCGATGCCGTGGCAGAACTCAACGAGCAATATATGTGCGACTATAAATTCAGCATCATGGGCCCTCGATTGACCAGCGAAGAGATTATCGAGCAGACGCGCCACCTTGTCAACAAGATATATGCCATTGGTTATCTGCTCCACCGCTATAAGTTCGCCAGCAAGGCGTATGCACTTTGGGTGATGGAGAATCGACTCACCGACGAAAACACTTCGGCTGGTGGTTCGGGTAAATCGCTATTCGTGAAAACACTCAAGTCGCTCAACCTATTGCAGATTGCCACGTTCCAGGGGCGCGACACTCGATTGACCGAAAACAAACACTTGCTCGATCGTATCAATTCCGACACCGACCTCATCAATATCGACGACGCAGCGCGTAACTTCGATTTCAACTACTTCTATACTATGATTACTGGCGATATGTCGGTGAACCCGAAAGGCGATAAGTCGTTTGAGATTGACTATAAGGATGCGCCGAACTTCGCTTTTACGTCGAATTTTCCGCCTCCGATTGTGGGCGACGATACATCTACAGCTCGACGCCTGTTGTATGTCGTATTCAGCGACTACTACCACCAGAACATGGAGAACCTCTACAACGAAACTCGCAAGGTTGCCGACGATTTTGGTTACGACCTATTTGATGCTGATTATACCGAAGAGATGTATAACGAAGATATTAACTTCTGCATCGACTGTCTCCGCTTCTATCTTCGCACGCTCGATGCTGGAGTGTCGCGCTTCGATCCACCGATGGAGAACGTTCGCAAGCGTATCAACATAGCCAACATGGGTGTGATGTTCAAAGATTGGGCAGAGGTCTATTTCTCTCCAGAGTCGGGGAACCTGGATTGTTTGTTGCATAAAAACGAAGTTTTCACTGCATTTGTCAACGAAACAGGCGCACGCAACGTCTCATCGCAACGCTTCAAGGAGAAACTTCGTGCATTTATCGCTAATAGCACCTATCTCGAGGAGCTCAATCCACGCGAGCTCAGAGGCTCAGATGGTCGTATATTGAAGAAACTCGAGGGCAAAACAGTTGAGTGTATCTACCTTCGTTCGTATGGTGCCGACCTCAATCCGCACTTCAGGAACGAGGTGTCGTTTTGATTTTTCTTGTGCCTGGTGTGGCGCGGTGTTTGCATAAATAAAAAATAATTACTACCTTTGCAGACTGAAAAAACAATTAATATAGGAGGAAAGAATTATGGCAACAGTGAAAGACTTAAAAACTAAACTTAAAACATACGTTTTCCCAGAAGAAAAACCTTTGACTCAGGAAGAATATAATGCACATATTTCTGCTGCTGCACGCGAAAAAGGCGGACAAACATTTGAACAATTCAAAAAACAATTTGATTCATGGTATCAAGAAAAAATCCAACTATACCACGCCGACAAGTAGCGCGTAAGACTGTAATCCAACCTGCGTTTAATGCCAGTTTGGAATTTTTGGTGGAGTATAGTATCGGGGTGTTTGGCAAGACAGTGACGGATAAATTGGTTGCTGCGATAATGGGAACTTTGACTCGTATCAGTATGATGCCCGATGCAGCACCAATTGATAGTTGGAAGACTCCAGAACGTGGGCGTACTTATCGAATAGCAATAGTGAGAAGCTATAAAATATCTTATTACGTAACATCTAAAACGATTGTTGTTGTAGATATTTTTCATGAATCACAACATAAATAAATCCCCCTCCCCTCCGCACCTCACCTTGAGAGATGCGGATTTTTTTTGTGCCTGGTGTGGCAGTCTTGGTTGGTGTGGGTTGCTTGTGGGTTGCTGTATCCTATGAAGAGGGTAGGGTTATCCTTCGTATATGTTTCGTATATCCTTCGTAGTGGGTGGGGATGGAATCGCCCTTTAATTGCTGATAAATCGCTAATAGAGTGCTGTTTTTGTAAAATTTTTGCAAAATAGGGTGGTAAAATGGAAAAAACATACGCCCTTTGTGGGGTGAAAGGTTAAACTTTGTTAAATGTTGTGGCAACCTATTGTGGAATTGAAAAAAATACCCTACCTTTGCTGTCGCTAAACAGTTGTGGGAGTTCTCACATCGGCGAGCCTCGGTTAATGGCTCATTGGTTCTCAATGGGGCTTTTTTATTTTCCCCCAACGGAATACATATATCATATCATATAACGGCTTCGGCTGTCATTTCCATTGTAATTGGCTCGTCAGAGTGAATCACAACTGTTTAGCGACTCGGAAATGGCAGCCGATTTTCTATATCTGCCTATAACGCTAAACAGTTGTGATTATGAAACAAAAAAAATTGACACTTCGCACAGGCAAGGAGGGGGAATTGAATCCTCGCGCTATTGCCTATCTATTTCGCTCGCTCGCAGCGCAAATTTCCCAACAAACAAAGGTGGCAGGTTCTGCCAGTGCTTCGCACATCGAACGTTCGTTGTCGTTCGTCGTTGATGGCGTGGCGTTCTCGCTCAACATCCAAGAACTTCAGTCAGGGGAGGGGCTTGCGGTATGAAAATAGTAAGTAACGTGAAGGTGGAAAGTGCAACAGGTCGCTTTATGGTCGATATGCGTTGCTCCTATTGGTTCGGAGGTTTGAATTGTTCGCCTTGCTTGATTCCGTATGAGGACCTTGAGATGATTATCGGCGAACTTCGCTATGCGCAGCTTTGGCTCAAGAGACGCGCTAAGTTGTGGGAGAGCTACGAGAAGGTGATAGATGCTTGGATTGTGGAACGTGACCGCCGTGATGCTCCTTTAACACCTGAAATGAAGGTGTGGCAAGGTTGTTTGAGTGTAAAACTCAACGGATTTGTTTGGATTGATACGGAGCGTATGATTAATCATTTTGTTTTTTATGCTACTGACCTCGATGTTGTGATTGCCGAACTGGAGGCAGCGCATACTACTATCAATCGGTTGAAGGCTGTGGTGCCAGAGAAACATCCATCGCCAAAGTATCGCGATTGGCTCAAGAGTCAGCCCTTTTATGATGACTATCTCGAGAGATTGGAAGATATGTATGGAAAGAATAATAGCATATATTACTATACTTCTGAAGGCTGGGTGGATAGTTGGCATGACATTGAAGCTGAGTTCTATCACATAGAAGCCTATTCGGAAGAGGAAGAAAAGTGGATTGCTATCAGGAAAGAGGCGATAGAGTGGTATAAACAGAATTGTGAAACTAATTAAATTTTGATTACTATGAAAAGGAAAGTTTTAGAACTTGATATAGATATGGAAACTCGTTTCTTGGGAAATGACATCAATCGACCATATTTCTCGCTCAACATCGGCAATGAATATTATGACTTCAATTCGATTGAAGAGTTGCAAGAGTTCCGCACGCGTGTGGTGTCGCTCCTCGATAGTGCTATCAAGCTGTATGGCGATGTGATGACGTTGAAGAAATGAATCTCGCTTAACTAATCACTCTTTGGATAAATCGAGCAGAAGAGGCTCGAAGAATAAGGAAGAGGAAAATGATTGGTAAGATGCAGCTGAATAAATTAGCATAAGAGGCTAAATGAACGTAATGTCGCATGGGATAAATATAGGGAAGAGCCTATGAGGAGGTTGCACATGGTTCGTCTACCAACCATGAAGCGGACAACTCGCCAACTCGCCCCATGTACGGTCTGGAATCTGGGAACTCGCTCAGTTGTATGGTTTAGAAACATTCGCACCTCAACCGAATGCCTGGGAACTCGCCCAAAGAGTGATTATTGATAATAGATAATGCGCCCATCGTGGCGCATTATTTGTATGTATGGAAAAAAATTACTACCTTTGCAGAGTGAAAAAACAATTAATATAGGAGGAAAGAATTATGGCAACATATACAATAACAATAAACGAGCGAATAACAGCAAACAAACGATTGTTAGATTTGCTTAAGAGTATGCCAGGTATAACTATATCGGCATTGAAACCAACTACTGGACGTGCTGCTACGTTGTCGGCTATAGAAGAGCTAGATAATGGTGGTGGAACTCGTTGCAAAAGTATGGACGAATTGAAACGTAAGTTGATGAAATGAGAGAGATAGTATTTTCAACGAAATTTAAGAAGGACATCAAGCATTTCAAAAACAATCAGAAGGTGCTTGATGAAATTTTTGCTATTATCGAGCTCCTGGCCAACGATAAGCCATTGCCAGAGAAGTGTGTGCCTCATCAGTTGCAAGGAGAATATAAAGGTGTAACAGATTGCCATGTTCGTCCTGACGTCATTTTGTTGTATAGACTGAAAGATACCATCAAAGATGGAAAAGTTATCACAGAATTGAGTTTGTTGGAATTGTTGCGTGTTGGCTCGCATTCTCAATTGTTCAAATAATATTCCTCCGCACCTCCTTTAGATGGATGTGCGGAGTTTTTTTTGTGTGCCTCGACATTTGGTTGTCGGGGCATTTTTTTGTGCGTTTTGCGCTTGAATTTACAAGATTCACGCCGAATTGGTAACAAAAACACGCCGCACTCGCGTGCGGTGGGGTATCAAATCGATTCATCTTCCCCATCTTTTCAACTTTCCCCCCCCTTTTTAACCCCAAAATATTACAATTATTTTGTAACCTTGTAACCTAAAATGGTAAAGAGTTAATAAAGAGTAATTTGTAAGGTTACAACTCGGTTACAAAATAGTTACAAATGCGGTTACAAAATTGTGTTGACTGGTAAAAACATTACGGACTATCCGTAATCTTACGGAGTCAACCGTAATATTACCCATAATTCAGAAAATCGACAAAAAAATTTGCTATAAACAATTGGTTTTTATAACTTTGTAGGGAAACATCCGCCAAGGATGAAGCTTTACTGATAAGCTCGCTTCACGGTAAAAAAAACTTCGTAGGAAAAACAAACGATCTCTGAGGCTCTGGCAAATTTTTATAACTCTTTTTTTTGTATTGTTGTTTTTCAGTTGTGTGTTGTGTTGTACACCGTCGGCAAACAAAGAGACTCGTTCGGTGTGCACATTGCATACAATTTTGTACACATTGTGTTTAATTCTGTACACATTGCATACAAATTCGCACACATCTGTCAGCAAGTTGCACACAGTATGTTTTTTGTTGTTTGCAATAAGTTTACAAAGATGTACAATGTTATAAATCAGTTGTTTGTGGTGTGTAGCGGGAAAAGGGGGCAAGTTATTAGGCAAGTTACAGGCAAGTTAAATTATCTATATGAAAAAGTGTCGTAAGAATAAAGGACAAAACACACCTAAAAATCAATTTAAGTTTGAGGGTTATATAAAGGTAGGTCGAATTAGACAAACAGTAGCCAAGGAGGCTCATATTAAATCTGCAGATATAATGGTAAATGCTAATCATGTGAAACATATAGCATTGAAACATAATGCAGAATTAAAGTTGTGTGGTATAACACCGCTTGAGTATATTGAATTAATAGTTAATAAATTCACTGAAATTCGGCAAAATAAAGGAGAGTCTTTATTATTGGTTAAACGAAACGACCCTCATGATGCAGATACAGTAACGATAGAATTACTATATAACGATATGACTAAGTTTTGGGAAGTGAAGACAGCACAACCAAGAAGAAATATATTAAATAATGAGTTATTATGGCCACAGAAATAAAAAAAGAGTAAAGTCGAAAATTGACTTTACTCTAAAATAAATTATTCTCAGAGCTGGCAACCGCCCGATGCCAGTATAGGTTATCAACGTCCCTAATATCCCGTATGCCTAAGCGAGTTATAAATCGTTGTCTCGGTTCGGAGGCGGACTAAACAGCTATTTACCATTGCCGTACCAATGGACGTTCAGAGTGGTTACTGACGGGTCATGGAATTACTCCTTCTATTTCACTGCCGTACATGGATGAGAATGAAAAATGTATTTATTGTGTGCTAAAGACCAAATAAAGAAGAAATAGAAATCTTCAATCTTATTAGCGTATAAGTTATCCTGAACCTTACATCCATTACACCTCTTGTTGCTGTGTCAATCAGGAGCACCCAAGCGGGTCGGTAGGAAACACAATATATAAGTATTCAAAAGAACTGATGCAAAGTTAATGCAAAAATTTGATATACACAACAATAATCACTAAAAAATTACAATTATGTCAAGAAAAACTGCAACATTCTCAATGTCGGAAGAGACTTACGACCGACTAAAAGCACATTTTCCAGAAAACACAGGCTCCGAAGCCAACATCATTGCTATGCTCGACGCCCTCGAGTCAGAGCATGCCGACAGCGAAGAACTCAAAGCACTACGCGCCATCAAGTCCGACCACTCGCGCCTGGCAGCCGAACACACCGAGCTACAACAAGCAGCACAACTGCAATTGGAGCGTAACGAGACACGTATTGCCGAATTGAAATCAGAATTAGAAGCATTGCAGGCGAAAATAGCCGAGTATGAGGGTCGTGAACCCGAAGTGCGTGAAGTAGAGGTAGAAGTAGAACGCCCACTCGCAGCCGACGAACATGTGATGCACATCCCAGCTCAGATCTACAACCTCATGCGACTCACCGTCGAACGCCTCAACAACAAATACAACACAAACGACAACATCGACGACCTATTAACCAAAATGTTCCTACGCTACACAGTCGAACGATTCACACAATGGTTCTACCCATGGGTATTAACCGACAAAGACATCGAGCAACAAACAGGCGTAACAACATCAGGCTGGAAACAGTTTTTGAACGGAGGTAAACAATGAGCGGATTAGGTAATGCAATACAAGCATCGGTGATAAAGAGTTTCATACCGATGATAAAAGAGAACCTACCAAAACTCGAGACCCAAATAGGCGAAGTATTGCGAAACGTAGAACTAGAAGGGATGGAAAATTATGCAGCCATAGTCATAACAGCCATGGCAAACAAAGCATACATCACCCTATGCACATTCGACATCGAAGACCACTTGTGCCGTCAAGTCCGTTCCATTCCGCTCGCTGAATTTGTAGAGCAAATATTAACAGGTAAATTCACAATTTGATTATGATAGGAGCACCAATCAACAACAACAGCCCAGTGAACAGCAACTACCCCACAGGCGACATAGCGTCGTTCATCGAAGAGTTCAACCAACCAAAGCAAGACATGAACCTCGACATAGCCGAAGGGCTCGATGCGCTTGAACCACTCGAAGAGGATATGCCCACAGGCAAGCTCGACACCACAGCCACACGCGCAGCTGCAGGAGCTGGCGGACGCATGATAGCCGCCGTTATCGACACCACCATACCAATGACCCTCGGCATGATAGCCAAAGAGAGCCCCGACGAGTTCAAAGCCACCGACTCACAGCGCGAAGAACTCGAAGCCGCCCTCACCGAATACATGGCCCTCCGAGGCGACGATATCCCACCAGGCGTCATGGTCCTCATACTCGTCCTCACCATCTACGGCTCACAAGTGCCACATGCCCTCGCCCTCCGCAAACAAAACCTCCGACAAGAACAACTCGACCAGCGCGAAGAAGAGTTGAAACGCCTCGAACGCGAGTTGAAAGACAAAGCAAAAGCCCTAGAGAAAAAAGAAGAAAAAGAGGAGGAATAGATTATGACACGAACAGCAAAACTAACAATCATATTAGGCACCAACGGCACAGGCAAGACCACCATGCTGCGCCACATACTCGACTCCTCGCCACAGCGCGCACTCGTCGTCACCTCCCATGTCGAAGAGTGGACCGACCTGCCCGAAAACAACCTCGCCACACCACAAGACTTCCTCTTCCACGACCGACAACGCCACATCATCCGTCGCGACTATACCATCGACCGACTCAAATACTTCAAACAAGGCATACTCGTCTTCGACGATTGCAAAACCTTCATCGGCGACAAAAACGCCGCCCTCGAAGAACTCCTCATCGCACGCCGTCAGCTCGAGCTCGACGTCTTCTACATCGCCCACGGATTCACACGCGTGCCACCACTCTTTTGGCCCTACTACTCCGACCTCATCCTATTCAAAACCAAAGACAACCCATCATCACGCAAAAACGCACTTCTACAGTACGACCAAATCATCGAAGCACAACGCCGCATCAACAACCACCCCGACCAACACTATTATGAACGACTCATCGGACAATAAACAATACAAAGCCATGTACAAGTGCGAACTCGCACGCGCAGCAGGCGTATCACTCACCACATTGCGACAGTGGTGCCAAGAGAACTATAGTGAACTATGCGACTATGGATATCACCCGAACGACAAACTATTATCGCCAGGCGCAGTGAAATACTTGTGTGAGAAATATGTGATAGAGGTAAAACAATAAAGAGAGACCAATTAGGCCTCTCTTTATTATTTTGCAGAAAACTATAGAAAGTTGCAGAAAGTTATAGAAAACTACATTAAGTTGCAGAAAGTTATAGAAAGTTGTAGAAAGTGAAAACCACGCTATTGACAGGTCGTATCTTTGTACTCGCTTTTCAAGGAGAAATTCTTTTCTTCAATTCATAACAATCAAAACAAATTAAAATTATGCAATTTCTTTCAAAAACATCAACAGTAGCCGTTGTGGCAATTCTCACATTGGCAGTAGTCGTTTTTGTAGCTTACAAATTGACAAAAACAGAACCTGCAAAAGTTGAAGCAGCACAAGACTCAGTCGCTGACTGAACTTCAGAAAAAAGTAAAGAAGCAGATGAGATTATGCATAGGTTTAGGAACATAATGCAATCCCATCTAATACCTTAGAAAATTTTTATCAACAAATTAAAATTACAAAAAAATGGCAGACTTTAATCCATCAGAAAAAGAATTAGAACAATCGTTCAGTCGTAACGCAAACGGCGCAGTATATACAGGCGCAGGCGACTTTTCTCTCGATTTTGAATCATCAAGCTCTTTCGCGAATGAGACAGCTTCAAAACGTTCGTTCTCTGTTGAGCTTAAAAATACAGGTGCAGAAGATGCAGTTGTAGCTCTTTGTCCTGCTCACTATAACGATGCAGCACTTCTTTCAGCAGAACAAAACGTTGCAGTTGACTTCATTGCTAAAGACGGTGAACAAACTTCGGGCGAGAAGAAAATCACAATCAAAGGTAGTCCAAGCAAAATCTCACAACTTTTGTCTTACACAAAACAATGTGCTACTCGCGTGCACACTATGATTGTGAAAGTGTCGGAAGAAGGTATGCTTGACAACCCATTCCAACACCGCACAGTAACTCCATTTGCAGGTGGCGAAAACCTTCGCAACATCACACCAGCAAACTATGTTGACGAAAACACACAAAACGCAAAAATGGCTACAGTAGATTGCCAATCAGAAGATTTGCAACTCTCTCCATTGCGTTTGGTTCTCTATCGCATCCCTGCTGGTCAAAACATCAAAATCACTATGTTGATGGGTGCATCAGAAAACCGTGACCTTGAACTTTCACGTAAAGCAAAAGAAGGTCGTATCAACGTAGCTTCAAAATTGAACTACTAATCAGCTAAAGGTTCATAGTATTAGATTAAAGGTTTAATAATGAGATGTCCTCCTCCCGAATCAACAGGAGGAGGACATTTTCTTTAAAAAGGAAAAAGTATGAATAACATATATCTTCAAGACGTAGAAAATCGTATAGCAAACAATCCAGAGAAAACACGTTTGCTACTATCTAAATATGGGGTAGAGACTCCAGAACCAACACTACGAGATATTGCTATAGCATATCATAATAACCCTAAATTCTTATCTGATTTTTATCAGATGACAACTATGGAGTATAACAACAATGATCAAAAACCAACTTCAGAAGAACAAGAACAACAGTATCAAGCAACATGGCTTGATTGGGGAGCTGGTGTGTCAGCTGCATTGGCTGCTCTTTTTGGTTCTCTAAACAATTCAAAAAATGCAGAGCAAAATGCTCAGCTTCAAATAGAATCTATGAAAATCCAACAAAGTTTAGCTAATGCTCAAGCAAAAAAATCATCAACAACAATTTGGATTGTCGCTTTGTTGATTCTTGCTATCCTTGTAGGTGTAATTGTATATTTAACAAAAAAGAAAAAATAATATGGATTCATCAAATAAAGAACTCTATGTTTTTGCAGTAATTGCGTTAGTTGTTTTTGTAGGAGTGTTGTTTTTTTCTCGTAAAAAAGATGTTTATACACTATCACATACAAATATCACAGGTTCTTATAATACTGATAATAATATTGAAATTGGAAAAACGACAGCTGCTGATGCTGCTATTGGAGTAACTGATAGTATTATGGGAGGATTAAAAGGTTTCTTAAGCAATATTCATATCGGAGGAGAAGAATAATAATTAACAATAAACTTCATGAAGTCAACAGATAATTCAATATACGTTCTTGCTATTATTGCTCTTGTAATAATAATAGTTGTTATGTTTATTTTTTCCAAAAAAGATATATTCACATCTTCCTTGACTTCGGTTCGTGATTCTGGTAATACTAATATCGTAGTTGAAGCTCAACAAACCAATGAATATGATATGTATTCGAGCATAGCTACTGCGGCAGGAAATGTATTGAGTGGTATAATGAAATTTATTCCAGTATAACATGAAAAAATATAAGCAGGCAATCATACCATCGGTAAAAATTAAAACGCACACCAATTTATGTCAATATGTAAAAAATGAATACACATCTTTAATTCAGGGAAAAAGTGTAATCAATAAACATATAGGTTTAACGATATATTTTGGGAGTGATGGCAAGGCTGAGTTGGCTTATGGACGAGCAATATATGCAAAAAAGGCTGCTTTAGTTCAGTGTTTGTTGGAATTGATGCGAGAAGCAGAATATACTAGTTTCGGACAACGAAAAGTAAAGGATGATAAAAATATTTTTGGTTATGCAAAATTTAAAGCTAAAGTTTACATAGACGGAAAATTAGAGAACGTTCATATTGTTGTAGTAGTTAAAAGTAACGGAAAAGCATATTACTGTCATGAAGTGAATATAAAAAAATAGTTTCCGCTTGCAGAACTTGTTATAATAACGCATTCAATGCCCAGGGCGGAAACCATTACGCTTGCAAAGTTACAACAAAATTTTGAATTATGCAAATCACCATAGAACATGTACCAACCTTTCCAGGTAATCCGCTAAATCCAGCAAAGTGTAACATCAAGACTGGTGTGATTACGCTGAATGATTCGGTGTGGAATAAATTAACGCCTATCGAGCAACGGTATTGGCTTGCCCATGAGGAGGGACATATTCGCACTCATGGTGGTTCCGAAGTCGAAGCCGACACTTATGCCTTTAAAAAAGTAGCAGGTTCACAACCTTACTCTTTGCGTGATATTCGTCGCTCGATGCACAAAGTTATTGCAACCAATCCGAATGCTCCAGAAGCTCAAGACCGACTTGAGTTCAACAAACTCTTATCGCTCAACCTTGCAGCCAACCGTGGCTCACAATCAGCAAAACAATTATTAACTAAAATACCAAACAAAATGACAACGCCAACACAACCAACAACTACATTGATGGATAGTAGCAACGTGAATTTAACACCACGTGTGAATGGTTCGATAGTACCAAATCGCGCTATTTTACCAGTGCCAACAGGAAATGTAGTTTTTACAGAAACAATCGCTAAACCTATTGTTATAGCAAATGCTCCAGCTGTTGGAACTCAAACGGCCACAGAAACCTCTCAAGGAGGAATTGTTGACCCAACTCAACCAACTATTATGCAAGAAAATCCTGCACAGGTAGAGGGTGGAGCAGAGGAACAGCAGAATAGGCATCAAGCTCCTGCAAAAGAGACAGTAGAAGATAAATCTACTGTTGTGCAACCACAAACCAAAGTAAAGAAGGAAGATAAAAACAAAAATCTTTCGTACATCATCGTAGCTTTGGCTGTAATAGCAGTAGGTTACTTTATTTACAAATCTAAAAAGAAATAAATCATGGACAAACTAAAGTACATCATTATCGTATTGGTAATAGCCGTATTGGCTTATTTCCTACTTAAAAAGCCATCAGCCGAAGAACAAGCTGAGGCTAACAAAGATAACGCTGAAGCTAATCGAGTAAATGCAGAAGCCGAAGCAAAGCGAGCTCAAGCTAAAGCTCAAACAGCGATTAACGACATCATCACTAACACCGAAATTTCTGACGAGGAAAAAGAAAAACAATTGGCTTTGCAGAAAAAAGCAATGGAGGATGCTGCTCGGATGGAGGAACAACTTAAGTACGAGCAAGAACAAAAGACGATTAAAAGCAATTACGATACAGCTCTTGCACAATATAACGCTTTGACTCCAGACCAGAAATGGGAAAAACAAGATAATACCCTAAAAACTCAGATTGATACAGCTGTAACAAAACTGTATAAAGACATGAAAGGTGGCAATTATCACGATGCCTCAATTTGGGATAATCTTACAGCTAATTTCACTCACTATCCAGCAAAAATGTTCCTTTTCGGATTGCGTTATGCAAAACAAGATAGCAACACATTGTTGCCTCGTATGAACAAACAAAAGTGGCATTTGATTAAACCAGCTTACTGTAGTAAGAACGGCAAGGTTTATAATGCCATGAAGACCAAAGTAGATGACTTTTACAAAGCCTATTCAGATGTAAAAGACAATCCGTCTGTGCTAAACAAAAAAGCAGGCGATGTTATTCCTGGTTATACAGGACAGATGCCTGATGCCTACAAAAAGTAACAGGGAACAAGGATTCTTTACACGCTATTAAAACTCTAAAAAATAATACTGAATAGTAGTCTCGCTGTACAGACGCAATATATTGCGTCTTTACTACTCGCTACTAAAAATCTAAAAAAAGATGACAAAACGTGAATTTCTCGAACAAAAACGCTTGACCGATCCTGTGTGGTATGCTCAGCATGTAGGTTTTAATGCCAATGGCGAACTCGTTGACCCATCACAACAACCAGCACCAGCGCAAGAACCAGCTCAACCTTGTGATTGTTCTGATAAAATCATCAATTGGGCAGAGCGATACTTCAAAGTTGGAGTATTAGCTTGTTTGGCTGTAATAGCAATTACGGCTGTAGTATTAATCTCAAAACATAAATGATTATGAACGAAACAAATACACTTGGTGGAGTTGATGTAAATATCAAAATTCCGACTCATAGCGCATTGAATCTTGCGCTTGGGCTTTGCATACCAATGGTGGTGTGTGTCTTGTTACTAATCTTTTACAACAAAATTAAATAACAAAGTACAAAGTAACAAGTAGAAAGAACTGAAAAACAGTCTCGCTGTACAGACGCAATATATTGCGTCTCTACTACTCGTTACTAAAAATCTAAAAGAAGTATGAAACAAAAAACTAAAATCTTTATCATTGTAGGTGTCGGACTGGTAGTTGCAGCACTATTGGTCTATTTCCTATTCTTTTTTGGGGAAAGCAAAGATGTAGCCGACGCTGATAATAGCGTAGGTGGTAAATACACAGACGATCGTTTTCCTTTGAAACGTAATTCTGGAGGAGCAAATGTTAGAGCATTGCAAACTTACCTAAATCCATTGTTGGAGCCAAATGGCAGTAAAAAGCTTGTTGTTGATGGTAAATTCGGACCAAAAACAGAAGCAGCTTGTGAACTTATTTTTGGTGAGAAAATTTGTACCGAGGCAAATTTTAATAACATTAAAGCTCTTGCGGCATCGGCATCAAAATGACAACACTTGAAATCATATTATCAGTGGTAACAGTGATTTGCTCAACTGGCAATATAGCTCAGTTTGTCTCTTTGCGAGCAATTCGCAAAGAGGCAACAGCCAATGCGTCGAAAGCAACAGCTTCTGCTTTAGGAGAGTTAGACAATGTACTATATAAACGTATTGTAAAACTCGACGAGCGAGTGTCGGCACTTGAGGAACTTGCTTGTTATCGTAGTGATTGCGATCGCAGATATAATCTTATTACAGTTCCATTGAAACATACAACAAAAACAAAAAAATGAAGACATCTCTTAAAACAACAGTAATAACCATAAGCATTATAGTTGTGATACTTATTGCATTAATCATAACGCTTTACTTCGTGGGCCGTAAACAAGGCAAGAAAGTAGCCACAGAAGGCAATCGAGGCAAATTACCTCAAGAAACAGATTGGGGGCAGACACTCACGGAGGTAGAGAACTCTGACATTAAGCGTTTGACTTTGGCAATATATGACGATTTGAAAGGATGGAACATTTGGGGACATAACAGGTCGGTCTATGAAGAATATTTATTAGCAGATGACAGAACATTTGTAGGGGTAGCAAATTATTTCGCTGACCAATATGGTGAAAATCTAGCCAAATGGATAGACGATGACAAGTTTACTTTCAGCGGAATAACAGATGCAATTTTGGAACGATTGGCTAAACATGGTATAACAGCATAAAATTTTAATTACAATGACACCGTTTTCATCAGAACTATTAACAGCAACAGCGTCGGCAGATCTTACTATCGATGCTGGTGATAATATATATTTGTGTTATTTGGATCGTAGTGCAAAATTAGCACCAGGAGTACCAGCAGAAGAGCAACCAATATGGCGAATTATCCTTATAGAGAAAGTAACTATTGACGATACTACTCAATATCGACGTAAATACCCAAATGGTTTGCAAGGTTTTATGTTTGCTCCTTCTCAAGCATCAAGTTACACTTATAAATATTGATAATTTATGGCGACAAAATTTGACTCAATATTAGGACGGTTACGCGAATCGGATGATGCTAGCACGTCGAATGCGCATGATGTCAATTATACAGGCAGTACAGCATCGGAACATGGAGTAAAGAATGTAGGTGCAGCACTCGATAAACTACTCAATAAAGTTTATTATAGTGCTGTAAGTATATCGTCGTTTACAGGCGGTGGCACTTATGAGGTGGGCACTGCTATTTCGGGTGTAAGTTTTTCGTGGGTATTAAATAAAAATCCTCTATCAATTGCAATCAAACAGGGCTCGAACATTGTTGTAGATGATTTAGCTGTAGATAGTCGTAGTTGTACATATACTCCAGCAACTGCAATTAAAAGCAATACAACATTCACATTGGCATGTGGTGATGTAACTGATGCAGGAACTGCAACGACAAGAACCGCATCAACGACATTGTCGTTTTTATATAAAGTTTTTTTTAACACAATTACAGGTAGAACACCATCAACGCAAAGCGAAATACAAGCAATGGGCGTTGGGGGTGACACAGCAAAAATACATTGGAGCAATTCTAAAACAATAACCCGTGCTTTTAAGGGTAAGAAATTCTGCATTGCATTGCCATCTTCAATGAAGATAAGCAAGGCAGTAACAAGTAACAATGAAACTATCACCTCTAAATTCGTAGCAGGAGAGGAGATTGATTACACAATTGGCACTACAACAACAAAATACAAGGTGCACACTTTCGAGGTGGCAGTAGAAATGGATGTAACATTAACAATAACATTAGTATAATGGCATTTGACATATCACAAAACGTAAAAATAGTAAATCCAACAGCTAACGTGGATTACTATTATGGTACATACGCAAGCATAGCTGAGGCGTGTGCTTCAGTGCCGTCTGAGATTCGCGTAAAAGGCAAAACTGTTGGTATATTGACCAACAATGGAGTAGTGGAGTATTGGTGGAAAAATGGGATTGAAGATGAAGATTTGGTGCCTAAAAACGAATTAACAAACAAGATTATTCACGTAGTGGATGATAATGACATAGAGGACTTTTGGTTTGAATATAAAGACGGAGAAGGAAATATATTAGACGATATGTGCAATAAAATAAAAAATCTCAAAACGGGAGATTTATTCATGTGGAATAGCCCTAATTCGAGATTTTACTACGTGCACATGTATCCAAGTGATATGGGTTGTGAACTTATACCATATTGCGTGTATAAAATATTAGGTCCAGAGGATTACAAAACGAACAAAATAAAATTAATAGGTGATCTTCGTATAAACTTCGATAAATCTATTCTAGATACAAAAGATGCAGTAGAAGAGGTTTCATCTCGAATAGTCAAATTGTTAGCTTCACGTGAAGGAGAATATGATTGGGACGACGATATGACAGGTAAACTCAATGGCGTGCGTGTAGTCGTTACAAAAGATACAAGCAATCAAAAAGGTTATACTTGTAAATTTATTCTCAGTTATCCTTTGTATTTTGAGACAAGCGCAGACGAATATAAAGCAATTTTTGGTTCGGATGGTTTCGTTGATCCAGGCGCAATTCGTGTCGCCACACCGTCATCTAGTGGACTTATGTCATCGACAGACAAATCGAAACTCGACAATATACCAGAAGGCGGTTCAAATCTCGCACATGAATGGATTGGTACGGCATTAAAAGTTACATCTTCAAATGGAACTTCCACTTCGTTAGACCTTAAAGGCGACCCAGGCGATATAGACATGGTTGATACATTTGATTTTTCGTCTCTTCGTGTCATGGGCGGACAACCAGAAATGTTATTTGCCGCAGGAACACCACAAGATGGATTAGTGCCTACCAATTGGCGACAATATGCCGATGGAGGCTTTGATTGGAATGGAACACCATCGATGTTAGGACAAAGATATATTGATACATCCGTAAGTCAAGACGGTTTATACGTCGCAGTACCAGATGGAGAATATTCACTTAAATGGCAAAAAATATCATAGTATATGGCAACAATAATAAGCAGACCAAAACGTGGCGATATAGTAACAAGACGAATCGCCGACAAAACACCAGTTTATTTTCAGTTAGAAGGATTTATTCTTGAAGATATAGACACTACAATTTACGAAATTGTAGGTGTTGTAGCAGGAATTATCGACAATCAAGTTCTTGTGTGTTATAAATCGCAATCGGGAGGTTTGAAATGGACTGAACGTTGCGAGTGGACGCTGGGTGGATATACACTTGATGGCACAGCAAGGGTAGGAAAACTTAAATTGCGTCGAGACACAGCAGGAACTATTGATAAATTTGGTGATGTGGAATTTCCCTATTCAGCAACAACAGAACAAGAGTTGTGTGATGCAATCAACGCAGTTTTTGTAGCAGACGAAGTATTGGCTGAGCGTGATTTTTATGCCTATACAGTTGATGGGGTAGTGCATATCTCTTGCGCATGGAGCATTTATAACGACTTCGGATATTCAAAAGGAAAAACAGCTAGCGAAAATGCAGATGGGTTTACTCTTACGCTAAAAGTCCTAGATGGAGTGAGCTATAGTTCTCGAATGCGCCACGCAAATGGAGCGCCTACTGGCGAAGGTTGTATTTCTAACATAGAGAGAGCAAAAGTCTTTTTCTTGAACGACAATACAAATGAAACTTATAATCCAACAACAGAAACAACAGCAAGACGAACCTATCCGTTATGCCTTCCTGCATATTTAGGTAAATCGCCATCACGATTAAACGCAGATGGCTCGCAGAATGATTATTGCGCGAAACTCAGAGAAAAATATGGAGAGGGAGAAGATGGGTGGTTGAATTTTTTACGTTCATTATTCCCTGTTATACCTTGTGATAATGGAGTGATGGGTGTAAAAGACGGTAAACGCAGAACAGCATCACTTGCTGTACGTCGATATAGCTCTAATAAAGTCAGTGATGGCATATTATGCCCAGCGGCTAATTATGCGTATTCTATTACAACGAATACAATTGATATAGGTGAATTTTGGATGCCGACGCTTAGAGAGTTGTATATGCTAATTAAAGATGTACACTATGGTACTAACAGCAACAGAGAAGCCGATATTCTTAACAAAGGATTAAAAGCTATATCAGCAACAGCTCTCTCTAACAGTGCCGACTTGTGGTCGTGCGTGCGTTGCAGCAGTAACGTCGCGTGGTACGCCGTCGGTAGCGCAGGGTTCTTCGGCAACTACAACATGTTTAGCGCGTTCGCTGTTCGCCCTGTCTCGCTCTATTCTTTGTAATGAGCACAGCGAATATTAATCTTATAATTATTCCGTCTCCCTATTTAAGAAGGGAGACGGAGGAATATAAATAGAAAATAAATTATGACGCTCAATGAATCGACAATTTATATAAAACTAAAGAAGCTACGCAAAAAGTTATATCACGCTCAATTTTTAATGGACAAATCGGTTCGTGTAGTACACGGCGTTCGTTTGTTGGAAAAATGCGCTGAAACTATCGAAAATTTTGTAATGTCTTTTGAATTGAAAGAAAATAAATTGCATTATGCAATGCTTGCTATTGCAAAATTTGCAGTTTTACGTACAGATCTTGAGTTTGTAAACGATGAAAATTTGATTCATTACACAAAGAATAAAAACATTTCAAATGACGAGCACGAAAAATGGGTCTCTAGCAAGCAAATAGAACTCTTTATTTTGGTCGCCGAAATTGATGATGAAATGAATAAGTGGAAGGAAAATCTCGCAAAAAGAAGAGAAATTATTATCGACAAAAAGATATGAGATAATGGTAGTTTTTCAAGAATAGAGGAGCGTCGCTATCATTTATAGTAACAATCAACCAGACGCTTTACAACAGTGCCAACTTGTGGTCGTGCGTGCGTTACAACAGTAACAACGCGTGGTACGCCAACGGTAACACAGGGTTCTTCATATCTCCTCGATGGAGCAAATACGTATCATTCAATCAAAGCCGATTGTGTTTCGTCGCCAATCCAGGATATTCCGTCAACGAACAAACCGCACAAAAATACAAACTAATTAAATACAAACAACATGACACAAGAAGAAAAAGAACTCAGACTACAACACCTCAACGAACAACAATTCAAACTCAAAAAAGAGATTGAACGAGGCGACGAACATGCTATTAAGTGTATCAAATTCGGCTATATCTATAGCGAACGCTATCCGCAAGAATACGAAGATTATATCGTAGCACTCAAAGCATATAATGATAATGAGGCGGAAATTCAAGAACTTCAAACCATCGAAATAGACGATCATTATGAACAATTCTAAACAAAACATTCTAATTGCCTCTATTTCTATAGGTATGCTTCTTATTGCTATTATTGTCACATTTTTAATAAGAAAATTTATGTACAAATCATTTCTAATCAACCCAACAGCGAAAAAATATCGCATCACCTCTCCATTTGGTCGTCGCCAATCCCCAACAACAGGAGCCTCTACCAATCACAACGGCATCGATATCGCTACACCTATGCGAACTCCTATCCTTGCTCCAGCCGATGGTAGTATTGGCTACGTTGTTACCAACGATGCTGGCGGATTGCAAGTGGCTATCGACATCAAAGAGCACGACCTTCGCATTGGTTTTGCTCACCTCGACGAAGCTATTGTTCGTAATGGTCAATTGGTTCGCAAAGGCGATATAATTGCTTACACAGGCAACAGTGGACGCTCAACAGGTCCACACCTACACCTTACAGTCAAAAACTCATTTGGCATGCAGGATCCAACTAAATATTTTACATACACAACATGAAAAGATTAACAACGCTCCTACTCTTAATAATCACACTCTCGGCTTGCTCACCACAGCTCCGTCTCAATCGGCTCATCAATCGTCACCCTGAGCTCAAAGTCGCAAACCACAACCACATCATCCACGACACCATCACACTACCACACCTCACAACACAAACACCCATCGCACTTACCGACCTACAATATCTCGCACTAGCAGCACCCCTGCCTCTTACCGAGGAGAATTTTTGCGATAAGCGAGAACAACGAAGTTCACTTCAGTTGTCGAGCGAAGCAAAAATCTTGAGCGAAGCGAAAAAAGCTACCAACAATCCAAGCATCCCTATCGAGGCAGGCTGCGCTGCTTTATCTATCGAACCACACCCATCCAGTCGCGACAGCCTACTATTCACCCTACAACAACTACCCGAAATCATCGCCCTTTGTGATACCGTAGAAGTCCCCAACATCATAGTAACCGAAGTCCCAGCTCAGCCCACCGCATGGCAACAGTTCTGCCACTGGTCAGGCATCATCACCTGGCTCATCATCCTCTTCTACATCGTCCATCGAGCCGCCGAAGAATATTGCAAACGAAGATAACCCATTTATTAATAACAAAAAAACATAACAATTATGAGACTATTACAACCCAAAGCAGCTCTCCGTCCCAACGAAGAACGATTGCGCCATCCAAAAGAAAAGGCTTGCTCTTCAACCACCAAAACAACAAACACAAAAAAAGCTCTTCCGTATGAAAAAAACAGAAAAGCAGCAGCAACAGAATTGTATAACCTTGCCAAAGCCTACGAAAAAGTAACATACGAAACCATCTATCGCAAATGCTACTACTCATCACGCCAAAGCTGTTGGAAATACATCGGAAAAGCCCACGATTATAGTTATTAATATGAAAGTACCTACAGGCAATACAAAAGAGGATATAGAAGCTAGAAAGAAAATTATTTCAGACTTCTATTATAAGTGGTATGAGGAGCATCCACATAAAAATGTTTATAACATAAATTTGAAGGATGATATAAACATTCGTTTTATTTCAGTAAACGAAACATCTCGACACGCAGCTAAAACTTATCTGTCAACTTTGGCTGTTTTGCAATTAGATGCAATTCTCGCTACGGCAAAAAGATTTGGAGTCTCAAAAAAGCCTAAAAAAGGCGTGAAAAACCAAGAAGGCTTCTCTGAAATAATTGAAATGCGATGTAATCTTACAGGTATTGGCATTGTCAAACTTATAGTAGGTGTTAAGAAAACAAATAGAATGAAAGTTCAGTACTGTATAACTGTGTTACAAACAAAATAAGCATCTCTTTAATAGAGATGCTTATTTTCCTGCCCCAGTTTGCGCAATATCGTTTTTAACCCTAAAATAGGAGTGAAGCCTCGTGGGCGGGGACTTGCGCACTAAGCGAATTTCTTCACAATATTACGGACTTACAACCGACTGCAAAGTTACAACAATTTTTTTAATTACACAATATGCAAAACACCAGAAAAAAAATAGTCGATACATCGACTACCATTTCAAAAGCAGGTCGTGCAGACCTTTATGCAAGAAGCCATTCTCAAAAAAAACAAAAACATATATCATCTGTTTCCGATTCAAAAGGTGCGAGCGAAATAGACGCTATTGCTATTATAACTAAATACAACCTCAAAGGCTTCGAGTTTGGCAATTGGATGTCAAATGATGACAGATATGACAACCTCGTAGCTACAGAATCATCCCTTGTAAGATTAGGATGGATATTTAATTCTCAGAATATCGGTTTTAATCAAATGATTGGAATCGCCTTTGGAGCAAGAGGATATGGGCGTGCCTTGGCGCACTACGAGCCACAATTCAATATGATTAACCTCACAAAAGAAAAAGGTGCAGGTTGCTTAGCGCATGAATATGGTCACGCTATAGATTATAACTTTGGGCGTTATATCGACCAGCACACCAAATATTCATCACTTTCTGGAGGAGTAATGCCAGGGCAAAAACCTTTAATCGACAATGTTGGTTCGACCCTTCGCGCTTTAGTTAATGAAATAGTTGATTATCCATTCACACTCGAGCGCGTTAAATGGGAGGGCTACTGGGCAGAACGCACAGAAGTATTCGCTCGTATGTTTGAAGAATATGTTGCCTATCGAATTAGTACAACATCAAGTCGTAACACATATTTAGCTCGTTCATTTGAAAGTTATCAAAAAAAATCAAAATATCTCACTGCTACCGAGTTCAAACCATTGATACCAAAATTCAATGCACTCGTCAAGCTCATGGGAACAATCCTAAACTCAAAAGGTAAAGTTCCTATGCCACTCGTTCCATACCCACTCCCAAAAGCAGCTGCCAAAACCAAATCTACCCCAACAGCCACACAAGGCACACTATTCTCTCGAAGCTCAAAACCCAAAAAATGCTCTAAATAGGAGCATTTTTTTGTGCCTGGTGTGTGGCTGTTTTGGTCGGTGTGGGTTGCTTGAAGGTAGGGAACAGGGAATAGGGAACAAGGAACAGGGAACAGGGAATAGGGAACAAGGAGTAGGGAGTAGCTGTAATCTGTACTCTGTAATCTGTTATCTGCATCCTGAAAGGTTAAACTTTGTTAAATGTTGTGGCGACCTATTGCGGGATTGGAAAAAATGTTCTACCTTTGCTCTCGCTAAACAACTGACAAGTTTACTTGTTCCGCGAGAGTCTCGGTAAATGGCTCATTGGTTCTCAATGGGGCTTTTTTATTTTCCCCTCAGAAGAATACATATATCATATCATACGGCTTCGGCTGTCATTTCCCCAATAAGGCTCTACGGAGGTAACTGTTGGTTGTTTAGCGACTCGGAAATGGCAGCCGATTTTGTATTCTGCCTATAATGCTAAACAACCAACAGTTATGAAACAAAAAAAATTGACACTTCGCACAGGCAAGGAGGGGGAATTGAATCCTCGCGCTATTGCCTATCTATTCCGCTCGCTCGCAGCGCAAGTTTCCCAACAAACAAAGGTGGCAGGTTCTGCCAGTGCTTCGCACATCGAACGTTCGTTGTCGTTCGTCGTTGACGGCGTGGCGTTCTCGCTCAACATCCAAGACATTCAGCCAGGGGAGGGGCTTGCGGTATGAAAAAGAGATTGTTGGATTATGAAATTGATATGGAAACTCGTTTTTTGGGCAACGACCTCAATCGACCTTATTTTTCGTTGGATATTAATGACGAGTATTTTGAGTTTAATTCGATAGAAGAGTTGCAAGAGTTCCGCACGCGCGTGGTGTCGCTCCTCGATAGTGCCATCAAGCTGTATGGCGACGTGATGACGCTGAAGAAGTAGTGTAGTGATTATTGATAATAGATAATGCGCCCATCGTGGCGCATTATTTGTATGTATGGAAAATAAAGTGTGGCAAAATATTGTGTATTTTGAAAAAATATGTTATCTTTGCAGTCGAAAACAATGTTAAAAGTAGGAGGTGGACTATGGCAACTAAGAAAACAACACTTAAAAAATCAAAAAGGCTTTCTAAGATAGGGGAATATATAAAAAGAGGAGTTTTTCCTGAAGTTATTCACGTCAATATGAGAGCTGTTCTCAAGTAAGATATGAGATATTATTTAGATACTAATATTATCTATTTTTTGTTATTTAATCCCCAAGAAATTTCGAGTGACATACTTGACGTTCTTGGGGATTATGAGACTATAACCTATACTTCGTCTGAATGTATAAAAGAGTTTTTGCATTTGTTCGAGACAGATAATTTATCTACAAAGAAGATAAAGGCAAATAATGTAATTGATGTAATTAAGGACGATTTGGGTATTACGATAGTGCCTTTTACAGAAAAACATCTTAGAAAATTGGCTGAATTGCCATACTATGAAAAACATAAAGATCCAAATGATAGAATAATAATTGCACAGGCAATATCTGATAAGATTCCTATCATTAGTTCGGATAATAAATTTCATAATTATGTTCAAGATGGCTTGAAGTTTATGTATAACAAACGATAACTCTCCCCCTCCGCACCTCTTTCAGATGGATGTGCGGAGTTTTTTTTTGTGTGCCTCGACATTTGGTTGTCGGGGCGTTTTTTTGTGTCAATTGTTAATGAAATGTTAAAAAATAAGCCCTTTTTACGGTTTGTAACCGAAATGAAAATTTTGTGTCAAAGGTTGTAACCGATGTAAAGTTGCTGAAAATTAGTAAAATATAGTGTTTTTGGTTACAGAGTTACAAGGTTACAAAATTTTTGTAACTTTTACACGTTCATCTTGCGGAAGATATAAAAAAGCGAATTCAAGGATTAAAACTTGAGTCCGCTTTTTCTTATTCTATCCACCAATTGCGGGTCGGCATGGTTGGCGTACCTGGTTGTCATCGACAAGTCGTGGTGGTCGGCATGTTGCATCACCGTTAGTGGATCAACTCCAGATTTCAGAAGATTATTGATACCAGTATCGCGAAGTGAGTAGAGTTGCATCTCTTTGGGTAGTTTCAGAGCTTTGCGCATTTTGTCCCAATCCTTTCGGAAACGAGCTTCACCGATAGGTTTTGTGCCAGGCGTATAGTTGAGACCAAAAAGATAGGTATCAGGTTTGTAGCGCGACAACTTGAGCGACCCGAAATAATCCTCAACCTCTGGCGAAATAGCAGCAAATCTGTCGTGATGGTTTTTGGCGATAGTGTTTGGAACATGAATGTAGTGCTCATCAAGGTAAAGATGTTTCACCTGGAGACAACATATTTCTTTTGGGCGTATCAGCGAAGCAAACACCAGGCGCATAACAATACCAAACGCAGGATTATTCTCCTGGCACCACGCGTCAATCCTCTCTCGATACGCAGGAGGTATCAAAATTCGTCTCTTCTCCTCCTCGCGTTTTGTCTTGATATGCTCAAATGGATTCTCTTTGCAATAACATTTCTCTACTGCCCACGAAAACAAAGCTCGTCCCATTTTCAGTTGATTATTGTAGGTTCGTGCCGAAGTTTTCTTCTTTGCGTACACATGATCGAGATATTTCACCGCAAGCACCTTGTTGAATAGCGAACAATAGATATTTGGCACCTCTTTATTTGCCCATTCGTTAATCATAGTGCAGCACGACGTATAACAGCGCATTGTCGCAGGACGCAGCTCACGACTTTTCTCTGCTATATACAGTTCAATAACTTTTGATAGGGGAGTGTAGTATCGGGAATTATCCGACTCAAAGAACGGTGACCAACCACCAGCAAGTTTAGAGTTGATAATCAAAATATGACGATTTATCTCCTCTTTGAAGTCGCGTAAACTATCGAAACGCTTACGTATATGATTGACGCGTATTTTTATACGTTTGAGTTCTTTTTGCTGAGGATGAGTTGCATAATACTCAATGTACCAATCAGATTTGGCACATCGCTTTAATTGTGCAGGCTTGTAAGTTGGGGAAATTTTGCGTTTTGCCATTTTTTTTTAAGAGAACCTTAAAAGGTCCCCTCAAAAAAATGTCTCAAATTTGTCGCATTACTATTTTGAAAATAGGTCAATTACTATGTTAAGTAACTGACCTATTGCGTTTTAGTTGCGGAGGCAGGACTCGAACCTACGACCTTCGGGTTATGAGCCCGACGAGCTACCACTGCTCCACTCCGCGATGTTTTACATATGCAAAGGTACAACTTTTTTTGAAAATAGCAAAATTTTAGGTGGATATTTTTATGTAAATTTTATTTTTAGCTGATTTTCAGTATGTTATGAAATGGTAATCTTGTGTGTTTTATGTTGTAAAGCATGATTTTTAATAAAAAAGAGACGCAAATTGTTGCGTCTCTTGTATGAAAAATTCGAGTTTTAGCATTAAATTGATAAAATTTGTAGTACATTTACTTTCTCGAGGTTTACTTGTTTGTCGTCTTTTATGGCTTTTGAGAAAGGTACGTGTACGATTTCGTCGTTGACTACGCCTATCATGATAGAGCGTTGTTCGTCGAGTAGTGCTTCGATGGCAGCTACGCCCATACGTGATGCGAGTATGCGGTCGTAGGCAGTTGGCGAGCCGCCTCGTTGAAGGTGTCCGAGTATTGATACGCGGATGTCGTAATCGGGGTATTGTTGGTGGATGCGATCGGCCATAGCTTGTGCGCCACCTCCGCCTTCGGCTACTATTACGATACTGCTGTTTTTAGATTTGCGGAAGCCATTACTTATCAATTCGTCGAGTTGGGCTACTGAGGTCTCTTTTTCTGGGATAATAGCTGCTTCGGAGCCAGATGCAATTGCAGAGTTGAGAGCGAGGAAACCTGCGTCACGGCCCATAACTTCGACGAAGAAAAGTCGTTCGTGTGAGGTGGCTGTGTCGCGTATTTTGTCGATGCACTCCATGATAGTGTTAAGTGCAGTGTCGTATCCAACGGTTGAGTCGGTGCCCCATAGGTCGTTGTCGATGGTGCCAGGGATGCCTATGATAGGCATGTTAAACTCTTGCGCAAAGGCACGGGCACCAGTGAATGTGCCATCGCCACCGATTACGACGAGAGCATCGATGCCTTCTCGTTGGATGGTTTCGTAGGCTAAAGCGCGACCTTCTTTGGTCTTAAATTCAGAGCAGCGAGCTGATTTTAAAATTGTGCCACCTTGTTGGATGATGTTGCTGACATCTTGTGTTTGGAATTCTTTTATTTCGCCTGTAATTAGACCTTTGTAGCCGCGATATATGGCTTTGACTTTTATTCCGTTGTATATGGCTGCGCGTGTTACGGCACGTACAGCGGCGTTCATTCCTGGCGCGTCACCTCCTGAGGTGAGGACACCTATGCATTTTAGTTCGTATTGCATGGAGTATAGTGTTGAGAGTTTAGAGTATAGAGTTGATTTTTTGTTTTATTGTTTCCATGAGCCATTTGGGTGTGCTAGTGGCTCCACAAATGCCTATTGATTCAATGTTTTTGAGCCAATCGGGGTTTAATTCGTCAGCAGAAGAGACTAAATAGGTGCGTGGATTTACGCTTAAACATTCGTTGAATAGCACTTTCCCGTTACTGCTTTTGGCTCCTGCAACAAATAGAATTACATCGAATTGTGTTGCGAACTTTTTGATGTCGGGTATTCTGTTTGCTACGTTGCGACATATAGTATCGTGATATTCAAAATGTATGCCACTATTGAGTTGAGAGTTGAGAGTTGAGGATTGAGTGTTTGGGGTCAAGTCTGTTGGTTTGTTTGAGATTCTTGTTTTTATTGTGTTGACTAGGTTATTGAATCCTTCGACTGATTTGGTGGTTTGTGAAAATAGGATTATTGGGCGAGAGAAATCAATCTTGCTTAAATCGTTTTCGTTCTCAATAACAATGGCTTTGCCTTCGGTTTGGCCTTCGAGTCCGATGACTTCGGCGTGGCCTATTTTGCCATAAATTACGATTTGTGCGTCGGGATGAGTGGTGTATGCTTGTTTGATTTTTTGTTGTAGTTTTAGTACTACGGGGCATGTGGCGTCTATGATTTTAATGCCATTTTGGCGTGCGATTTCGTATGTGTGAGGTGGCTCGCCATGGGCACGGAGTAATACGTGTGCGTTTTGTAGTGAGGCTAGTTGTGTGTGATCGATGGTTATTAGTCCTAGGCGGGTTAGTCGTTCTACTTCTTGGCCGTTGTGGACGATATCGCCTAGGCAGTATAGGGGTTGTTCTTTTTCGAGTTCGGATTCGGCTGTTGATGTAGCACGCATTACGCCGAAGCAAAATCCTGAATTTTTATCTATTTCTATTTTCATTTGTTAGATTTTAGATATTAAACACTAGATATTAGAAATCGAGGCCTACACGCCATTTAACTCCAAAGTTTTGTGCGTCGGGGCTTGTGCTATTGCGATGTGTAAGACGCCAAACAAAAGCAATGTCACCGATTTTCAATATATTTGAGAATCCAAATCCAAGTTCGATATATGGCATTTTGTTCCAACCTTGATTGACGTTATAAAGATTTGCAGGTAGTGCCAATATGTTGCCTTTTTGGTATTTAGGACTTAGGTATCCATAGCCAATATTGAAAATAATGTCTTCGCGTATGCCCAATTTCTTAACGTATGGAATGTAGCCAAATATGTAGCCACGTGTTTGGTAACGAATATTGAGGGCTGTATAGAAATCACTCATCAATTCCATTGAACCGAGTAGCATGAAATCAGTGTCGTGGCGGTAAGAAGTGCGAGACGAGCGTGCCATTATGAGGGCTGGAAATGGAGCATTACCTACTACAGCATTAGCTTGGAAAGCCCAATGTATTTTGCCAAATCCGAGTGCTGTATGTTGTTGCGCATAGATTCCAAATTTGCCGAACATCGCATGGTATGGTTCATTCTGTTGTGAACCGGGTATTTTTATGTAACCACCTTCGGCTGTAAGGTGAACAACAGGATATTTGCTGGCAAGATATATGCGGTGGAAGAAATAGTCGAGCGAGCTTTGTTGCCATGAGAGGCGAAAGTCGGTGCGCAATCCAATTTGGCTGTAATATGGTACTTCTGCCCCTTTGTGGATTAGCGGAATAAATCTATTGCCATAATAATTTTGTGCAAAGGCATTGATTCTGAATTTAAAACCAGGTTGTTCATACTGGTATTGTGTACCTATTCTGCCACGCATCAATACCGACACAGGTCGATGTATCATAACCCATGAGTTTACAAGATTTTCAATGTCGTGTACACGACTTTCGGCATAAATATCTGTATCATCGTAGCCAATACGTTCTGTTTTGTGGTCGTAGGTGAATGATAAAATATTTCGTTTAGTAGGTCCAAATCTCCATTGGATATTACCTCCATACGAGTGTAACCCAGTGTTGCGAATTGAATCATGAGGGTATTGGTCTTTGAAACCATAGCCATAATAACCACCAAATGTAAAATATTTAGCAAATGATTCGCCTGAACGTAGAGTTAGTCGTGGTGCAGCTCCTTCTAATTGGTTGAAGTGAAAAAGATTGAGTACCGGTCCAATATCAATTTTCCATGCATGTAGATATTGATTTAGAATAATATCTACAGCCCATGCTGAAAGTTTTTGTATTCGAGTTTGATTGAGAGAATCAATTTTATTCCATGTGGCTTCAAGTTTATCATCTGTGGGTATTTCTATCTCTTTTTCTTCAGGTCTGATACTCAATGTGTCGGTCGTTGATGTGGTGTTTTCATACGATCGTTCTTCGCTGAGTACAGCTCCGAAATATTGCATATCTTTGTTCGGGTAAAGATTAACATTTAGACCGATGCCTTGTTTTTCTTTGTTTGGAAAAATGCTATTGCCAAAAGGTTCTGTTGTAAAACCATAATTTAGGCTATTTAAAAAATTCACTGATGTGTGAGTTGGTATAGAGATATCGGTTTTTGTTATGGCGTATGTTATTGAGTCAATCCACATGTCACCTTTGAACAGTAAACCTTGATTATATTTTGGTGAAAATTTGATTTGATAGTTTTTTCGTCCATTTATTAAAGTGCTATCGGCTAAATACAGATTGTAATATAGTTTAGCATTTGGAGCTACGGGGCTCATAAAGTTGTGCCCTAATATTGTTGAGTATGGTTTGTATGGGTTTATGTCGGGAGTATATGCAGCAATTATTTGTTGCCAATGCTCAGGCGGAAATATATTTAAGGCATTTTGTTTTGAGTTGAGTAGGGTAGAGCTATTACTATCAGGAGTCAATTGTAAGTTATAAACAGATTGATTGATATAAACAGGCAGTGAAAATGTAGTGTCGGTTTGTTCTATAGCTCCGCTCATTAAATCTTTAAATAATTTGCGTTGTAGTGCTTTTTGCCTAATATTTGTGAGATTGATTGCTGTTACATCATTCATAGTAGTTGATATATTTGTAACATTTTCGGGGTTATTTATTCTTCTATTTTCATATACTTTTTTCAATAAAATTATGGCTTCGTCTTGTTTGGGCATAGCTATCACTTCGTCTAGTATCGAAATATCTTCTTTTAGATAAATTCGTATCATTTGGTCTTTTCCGTAGTCGAGTTTGATTTGGCGTTGTTTATAGCCTACAACACTTGCTATTAATGTGCGTTGAGGTTCGTTACTGCGCAACATAAAGAAACCCTCTTCGTTGGTAGTACATCCAATGTTTGTGCCTTTGAACCATACACTTGCTGCTTGTAGTGGTTCTGAATTTTCGGCTGATAGCACTTGTCCCACTACTACAATGTCTTGTGCTATAATTATTTGAGATATAAATGTTAATATGATTGGTAAAAAAAGTTTTTTTAACATGTTGTTTTTGTTTTTAAAGATGATTATAAATAACGTAATTTAAGGTGGTTTTATTATATTAAAAAATAAAGGAGATAGAGTTGAATCTATCTCCTTTTATATTATCTAAATTTATTTCTATATTCACGAGGGGTCATTTTCTGACGTTTGCGGAAGAATGTACTAAACTGTGCGGTGTCGGTAAAACCAAGTTGTTCTGCTATTTTGGCAATTGGATAATTGGTCGTGGTTAGTAATTCTTGAGCTTTTTTGAGTCGTATATCCATTTGGTATTGGGCTGGAGATGTTCCCATGTTCTCTTTGAAAATACGACGGAATAAAGAATAACTTATTCCTATGCGTTTTGCTACTTCTTCTGGGCTAATTTTTGCAGTTACATCATTGCGTAATATTTCTACAGCAGTATTTATTTTTTCAGTAGTAGGGTCTTCTTTTTCGTGGCAATTTAATATTTTGTAGTTTGCAATACTAATAGCGAGCAACAATGATGTATTCAAAACAACTTGTGAACCGCTTTTACCCTCTTTGAGTATTTGAATCATGTTGTTGAATATATTCTCAATCACTACATTTTGTCCAATGTTGGCAATTGGTGATTTTTGGAATAAATCAATTTTTTCTAAAAATAATGTATATTGTAGGCAAACCACAGATATGTGGAAATAAGAAGTTTGTTTTCCGAATGTTGGTGTAATTTCAATTTTTTCGCCCGATTTAATGATAATAAAACTTCCTACTTTTATTTCTTGTGTGTTGTCGTGCGACTTATATGTGCCACCACCTTCTGTTATATACAAGAAAGTGTAATTATTTACGATGTTATCCGTTTCGATTGTAAATGTATTATAATTTTCTGATTTTAATGTACGATATATTACTGACTTGCATCTGCAATTGTAGGCATCACTTTTTTTGTCTTTATTTACATCTGACGTGATGTCGTATTTGTTTGTTAAAGAATAAATTTGCATTTTATAAATTTGCTAATAGTTTGAGTAAAAAATTTTGTTTGTTGTTGCAAATTTATAAATTTTTGTTGATTTTAACAAAAATATTTTGTTAAATGTTATCGTATAAATAGAATTTGATTTTTATTGTGTTTTTTGATATTTTGTTTTTGTTTTATATTAATAATAGAAAAATATTTGTGTTTTTTACCATGTTATTTTGTCTATTATGCCATTTAAGTAAGCGATTGTTATTCCGTAATTAGTTATTTTTGTTTTGTGAAATTTAACATCTTTAATTTTATTTAACATTTGTGTACGGTTAAACATACATGCTCCGCAGTGAATAATGAGGTCGTATTGAGATAAATCCACATTCCAATCATGACCTGAAACAATATCGAATTTGATGTTTGGGTTAATTTTTTTATGTATTAGTGCAGGTATTTTTTCTCGACCTATGTCTTCCGCTAAAGGTGCGTGTGTGCATGCCTCAGCTATCAAAACTCGACTATTTTCATTTAGTGAAGATAGAGCCTCTGCCCCTTGTATAAACTCATCAATATCGCCTTTCCATCGAGCAAATAGTACTGAAAATGAAGTTAATTTTGTCTTTTCTGGCTTTAATTCATATACAGTTTTAAAGTCTTGAGAATCGGTAACTATTAGTGCTGGTTCGTTTTTTAATCCGTCGAGTGTTTGTGCTAATTTTGCCGTTGTAGTGCAGATTGTTGTACATCCATAGTCGAGCAATTCGCGTATAGTTTGTACTTGTGGTAATATCAATCGCCCTTTGGGAGCTTGAATGTCTTGAGGCATCACAAGTACCACTGTGTCTGTTGGTTTTACAAGGTGAGTTACGATTGATATTTCTTGTTGATATTGCGATTGAACGAAACCGATTGCTTTCAACACCTCATCTCGCCCCTGTTTTTGTGCGATATTTATATCAATATACTCATTAACACCAAACAATTTTTTTATATCATATTTCGCATCTCGTATCTCGTGTCTCGCATCTCGTGTCTCGCATCTCGTGTCTCTAAATTGATTAATAGCAAGAATGGTTTTACAACGTTCTTTTATCAAAGTAAACCATTTTGTAGCCTCTTGTAATTTTTCTTTATCTTCAAAAATAGTATCGGGGATTAAAAATATAGCAATGTCGCATCGTTTCAACACCTCTTTAGTTTTCGTAACCCTCATTTCTCCTAATGCACCATAGTCGTCATATCCAGCCGTATCTATAAAAACGCAAGCTCCTAATCCGTTGATTTCAATTGGCTTGCTCACGGGGTCAGTAGTTGTACCAGCTACGTTGCTGACAATACTTACTTCTTGTGATGTAAGTAAGTTTACCAACGATGATTTACCCGCATTTCGTGGTCCAAATATCCCTATATGTGTACGTTCAATCATGAGGCAGATATGTTAAGAAAAAAGGATAAAAGCAGAAAATACTAAAAGAATTTTAATTATGAATTATGAATTATGAATTATATTAACCCTTCAGGTAATTCCACAACCATCGTATGTTTTTCTGGGTCTAAGTTTATTACCTCTACAGCACCTACAGGTATAAGCTCGTCATTATCAAGTACAAACAACACATTCGCGGTCGAATCATCAATCTCAACTATTTGCCCGATAACTTTTTTATCAGTTGTTAGCATTGTAAATCCGACATAATAATTTATTGACATCTCATCATTTTCGCTATCGACGAGAACCTCTTTTTTTACGTATGCTGTTTTGCCAAAAAATGGGCGTATTCCCTCTTCTGTTGTAATATCTTCAAACAAAATTAGTGCCGTAGTGTCGGTTTTATAGCGATAGTCTTCAATAAAGAACGGTACAAATATACCATCAATATCAACAATGATATATTGCGTATTTTCAAGGTCGAAATCAGTGTTAAGTTCAAGATTGATTTCCCCCTTGATGCCATGTGTTTTTCCAAAAATGCCTATAGGAGCAATTTCTTCTAATTTAATCATTGTCTCATTTTTTTTTTGTTTGTCTTATGTCTCGCATCTCGTATCTCGTGTCTCGCATCTCGTGTCTCGTGTCTCGTGTCTATCTTAGGCAAATTATATTCCACAGGCCCTTTCATTAATGCACGAACAACTAAAACCGCACCGAAGATAATAAATGGAACTGATAACCATTGTCCCATATTATAGGTCATTCCAACTTCAAAGTCTGATTGTGGATTTTTAATTATCTCAATAATTTGGCGTGATACAAATATGCCGAGAAAACCTACACCTGTCAACAAACCATTATATTTGCCTGCATCTTTTTTCCAATACATCCAATAAAGTAGGAAAAATACGAGCAAATATGCTAATGACTCATAAAGTTGGGTAGGGTGGCAGGCTAATAGGTTACCTGCATCGTCATAAAATTTTTCAGCACCACGCACGAACACAAAACCCCAAGGCAAATCAGTTGGTTCTCCGTAGATTTCCGAGTTCATTAAGTTTCCTATACGTATCAAGCAAGCGACGAAAGCTGATCCCACAAACACTCGATCCGCTAGCCAAAATATATTCTGTTTTGTCATATATTTTGACAACAACCAGGCTGTTAATACCATAGCGGCAGCTCCACCATGCGAAGCCAAACCTCCGCGCCAGACCATAAATATCTCTAATGGGTGTTGCGAATAGTACGCCCAATCATAGAAAAACACATGCCCCAAACGTGAACCTACAATTACGGCTAAAATAAAATATACAAATACTTTATCCAACCATTCTTCAGGTGCCCCATCATGTTTAAACGTTTTGCCAATAATATTTATAGCAATAAAAAAGCCAAGCGCATAAATCACTCCATACCAGCGTATTTCAAGAGGTCCGAGCGACAAAGCCACAGGATTCACATCCCAAATAATAGAATTTAGCATTAATTATGAATTATGAATTGTGAATTATGAATTATCTTACGCTTTTCTAACAATAGCAATCGGAGTTTGTTGCGATGATTGACCAAGAGGATTATCCTTAAACAAAGCTTTCAAAAACTTATCATCAAGCGATTTACTTGATTTGCCAAGAATATCAACATTCAAGTCGTTAGCATCCAATACGATAAATTCATTACCTAATTTATCTTTCATCTGACGAGCCACTTTGTCAGGGTTTTTAGGTGCCATTTTAGCATATTGATTATATGGTGGCAAAGTATATTCGCATGGTCCGTCAATAGCGTAGGCACGTTGCCCGCATACTTTATAGAATGCACCACGAACGCCAAAAGGTTTTGTAACAGCAGCTGCCAAGCAACCGAGCAAAATGCGTGGAATACCCACATCCTCGATAGCTAATTGCATGGTGTATGGGCTGCCCAAACCGATACCGTATGGCGATTTATAAACAAACTTCACTAAAAATTTAGCTAACCACGATGGGTGAATGTCGTTGATATGGAACGAACGACCTTGTGTGATAGCAACAATTTTTTCACTACAGAAGATGATATCTCCCTCTTGGCGAATATCTTTTGTATATTTGTCAACAACCTCGCCGAGGTCATCTTCGCGCATTACAACATGAGTTTTTACGGGGATACGTAAATACTCAACACCATCAATTGTGATGGCCAACTTTTTTCCTTCGTTAGCTTGAAATTCCATATTATTTTGTTTTTAATTATTTGTAATCTGTAATTTGTAATCTGAAAATACACATTTTCATTGTATATTTAGGTAGAAAAATCACAAAAACGGATTGCTCTTTTTCTCCTCTCCAATTGTAGTATATGCCCCATGACCTGGATACACAACCGTCTCCTCTGGCAATGTCAACAAACGTTCGGTTATCGATTTTATCAACGTAGCATACGAGCCACCCTCCAAATCAGTACGACCAATCGAACCCTCAAACAACGAGTCGCCCGAAATAAGCCATCCTGCCGCAGGTATATAAAAACACAATCCACCACGCGAATGACCAGGCGTATGTATCACCTTAATCTCATTATTGCCCAATTTCAATATATCGCCATCCTTTAGATATTCGCCTAATTTCTCAGTTCTCACCTCAAAAGGCAATCCAAACATACGCGCCTGTTCTCCCATTCGAGCAAGCAACGTCTCATCATCTTCATGCGCCATAGGCAAAACTCCATAAAGTTCAGCTGCCCACGCATTACCAAAACAATGGTCTAGGTGCAAATGAGTGTTGAGTATATATTTAATCTTCAGATTATTTTCGTTTACAAATGTCTCAATTTTTTCCTCTTCTTGAGGAAACAATGCACCGCAATCCACTATTGCGGCTTCCATAGTCGCCTCGTCCCACATCACGTATGTATTCTCCTGAAACGGATTATTTTGTATCTGTTTTATCTTCATAATGGCAAATAAACACCTTTTTTAGTTTCAAAATACTCTTCGCAGAAAAACTCGCTTATATTATATAAGGTGGAAATATTCTTAAACGGAGCAACTTCGTGTTGCAATTCACCGCCTTTCAAGCAAATCAACCCATTAGGCAAAGCATTCACGCCTTTTGGCTTCACATTCTTTTTTACTAGTTTCACTAAATCCGACAGTGGCATTACAGCTCGCGACACCACAAAATCATACTTCTCCTTCACATTCTCCATTCTTTCGTGTTGGAATGTAACATTTTTCAATCCAATCGCCGTTGCTACCTCTTGTGCTACACGTACCTTTTTGCCTATCGAATCCACTAGGTGAAACTTACATTCAGGGAACATAATCGCCAACGGAATACCAGGAAAACCACCGCCAGTGCCTACATCCACAAGCGTAGTGCCAGGCTGAAAACGCAAAATCTTAGCTATTGCAAGCGAGTGTAAAACATGATGTTCATACAGATTATCAATGTCTTTACGCGAAATCACATTGATTTTACTATTCCAATCCTTATATAAATCAAAAAGCGCAGCATACTGCCCCTTTTGCTCATCTGTTAAATTCGGAAAATATTTTAATATCTTATCCATATTTAGAGTATAATGTATAGTGTTTAGAGTATAATGTATAGTGTTTAGAGTATAATGTATAGTGTTTAGAGTATAATGTATAGTGTTTAGAGTATAGCATTTTTGTGTATAGAGAATAGTGCCAAATGGCTCTTTCAACTTTCAACTTTCAACTCTCAACTTTTTAAAGTACAAAGTTACATTTTTTTCTGCATTTTTCAATCATTATCGTAAAAAAATATTCTTTTTCTCCCTTTTTGGCTTCTTGTTGGCATTATAAAATCCTATTTTTTTTACACTTTTTTAGTTTAGTATCTTATATTTATACATATTTTAACATAATAAGGCTATATTTTAACTTTTATAAACATTTTTATAACTGACTAAAAATCAATAAACTTTATAGTTATAATTTGAAATGCGCATGTGAAAAAAATTCTCAAATTGCCCGAATTGAGCAAAAACGAGCAAAATTTTAATAAAAAAGTAGTGATTTTTGAAAAAAAAACATTTACTTTGCAACGAATTTGTGTTGAAGGTTATTTTTGATGATTTTTTATCGAATTATACTTTCACAAAGAAAAATAGAAATAATTTATTAACTAATTAAAAAAATTACTATTATGTCTGAAGTAGCAAACAAAGTAAAAGAGATTATCGTTGAAAAACTTGGTGTTGAAGCAAGCGAAGTAACTGAAGCAGCTAGCTTTACTAACGATCTTGGTGCTGATTCATTGGATACAGTAGAATTAATCATGGAATTCGAACGCGAATTTGACATCCAAATCGCTGAAGAAGATGCTGAAAAAATCACTACTGTAGGTGAAGCTATTGCTCACATTGAAGCAGCTAAAGCTTAATCTCTCGAATTTTTTTTATAGGGGACTTCTATAAATTGTCTTGTAAATTTTATACAAGAGTTTTTAAGTCTCAAATGAAAAATAATAAAACGGGGAATTTATAGAAGTCCCCTATAGTAACAAGTAACGAGTAACGAGAATGTTTATTCCTTCTTGTTACTCGTTACTCGCTACTATAAATCTATTTTGCTATTTATTTTTTCTATGGAATTAAAACGTGTAGTTGTTACTGGTTTAGGAGCCATAACTCCAGTGGGAAACAATGTCCCTGAAATGTGGAACAATATTGTTAATGGTGTTAGCGGTGCTGCTCCTATCACTCATTTTGATACTGAAAAATTCAAAACTAAATTTGCGTGTGAAGTAAAAGGCTTCAACGTTGCTGATTATATCGACCCTAAAGAGGCTCGCAAAATGGACCTCTATAGCCAATATGCTGTGGCTGCAGCAAAACAGGCTATGGAAGACTCTAAAATGGATTTGACTAAAGTCAATCTCGACCGTATTGGTGTCATCTATGGCGTAGGTATTGGTGGTCTCCGCACTTTCGAAGAAGAGTACGGATATTACGAACGCACTAAAGAAAACGGGCCAAAATTCAACCCTTTCTTCATCCCAAAAATGATTTCCGACCTCTCTGTTGGTCACATCTCAATCATGTTTGGTTTGCGCGGTCCTAACTTCGTAACCACTTCTGCTTGTGCTTCTTCAACTAATGCACTTATCGATGCTTTCAACTATATTCGTCTTGGTAAAGCAGATGCTATCGTAGCTGGTGGTGCCGAAGCAGCTATCACAGTAGGTGGTGTTGCAGGTTTCTCGGCTATGCGTGCTATCTCTACTCGCAACGACGACCCACAAGGCGCATCTCGTCCATTCTCTAAGAGTCGCGATGGTTTCGTACTTGGCGAAGGTGGTGCAGCCCTTATCCTCGAAGAATATGAACATGCAGTAGCTCGTGGCGCTCATATCTATGCCGAAATGGTTGGTGGCGGTCTTAGTGCCGATGCTCACCACATGACTGCTCCTCACCCTGATGGTCACGGAGCTTACATGGTTATGAAAAACGCTATCGAAGACGCCGAACTTTCAGTTAACGATATCGACTATATCAATGTTCACGGTACATCAACTCCTCTTGGCGATATCTCTGAGGTGAAAGCAATCAAAAAACTCTTTGGCGAACATGCTTACGAATTGAATGTTTCATCTTCTAAATCTATGACAGGTCACCTTCTTGGTGCTGCTGGTGCAGTTGAAGCATTGATTACAGTTCTCTCTGTAGCCAACGACATCGTACCTCCAACAATCAACTTCCACGAAGGCGACGAAGACCCTGAAATAGATTATAAACTAAATCTTACATTCAATAAAGCACAAAAACGCACTATCCGTGCTGCCTTGTCAAACACATTTGGTTTTGGCGGTCACAATGCTAGTGTTATTTTCAAAAAAATCTAATTTGACTTTATTGTGA
The DNA here is from genome assembly GCA_017467185.1 of Paludibacteraceae bacterium. Classification (GTDB taxonomy): domain Bacteria; phylum Bacteroidota; class Bacteroidia; order Bacteroidales; family Paludibacteraceae; genus Aphodosoma. The sequence continues at coordinate 72,654 of JAFTSS010000028.1, forward strand.
AATAGTATATATAAGCATTTGGTTTAGTCTCTTTTGCAGGACTAAATCAAATGCTTATTCTTGTTTTATTAAGTAATATTTTATAATTTTATAGCAACTATAGAAATTATAGCAACTATAGTGGCTATAGTAGATTGAAATTCTCAATTTTCAATTTTCAATTCGAAAAATGGCTCTAATAAAATCAGTTAGGGGTTTTACTCCTGAAATAGGTAAAGATTGTTATCTTGCCGACAATGCAACAATCATTGGCGATACAGTGATTGGGGAAGGCTGTAGCATTTGGTTTAATGCAGTATTGCGTGGCGATGTCAACTCTATCCGCATTGGCAATCACGTGAATATCCAAGATGGTGCAGTGCTTCACACTCTTTATCAAAAATCTACAATCGAGATTGGCGACTATGTAAGTGTTGGCCATAATGTCACAATCCATGGTGCCAAAATCGAAGACTATGCACTTATTGGTATGGGTTCTACAGTGCTCGATGGCGCAGTAGTTGGAGCAGGTGCTATCATTGCAGCTAATGCTTTGGTCCTCAGTGGTACAATCGTGCCACCTAACACAATTTGGGCAGGCGTGCCAGCAAAACAAGTAAAAGAAGTAGCTCCTGAGCAAGCAAAAGAAATCAACCAGAAAATAGCTCACAACTACGCAATGTACGCCAGCTGGTACTCTGAAGAATAATTAACAATTAAGAATTAATAATTAAGAATGAATAATTAAGAATGAATAATTAAGAATGAATAATTAAGAATTAAGAATGAATAATTAAAAATTAATTCCACATTCCTCATTCCTCATTCCTCATTCCACATTCCTCATTCCTCATTTCTCATTCCTCATTCTACATTCCACATTCCTCATTCCACATTCCTCATTCCACATTCCTCATTATTATGGTAAAGCATATCGTATGTTTCAAATTGGCTGAACCTACAGCAAAATTGATCGAAGAAACAAAAAATGTATTATTATCAATGCGTGGCAAAGTGCCTTCTGCACTTGATATTCAAGTAAATTGCGACGAATTACACTCTGCTCGTTCGTATGATATTATTCTCGAAGTTTTAGTTGAAGACTGGGCTGCTCTTGATGTTTATCAACAAGATATGTATCACTGCAATATCGTAAAAAAACACATGCACGCAGTGGCTCAAAGCAGTATCGCTCTTGACTTTGTAGTTAATAAATAACCGTTTGACGATGAGTTATAAATATCTTTTTTTTGCAATTGTGTTATCTCTTTTGTCGGCATGTGGATTTGCTTCTCGTTCCGAAAAAACAAAACAAGATGATGCGATTGTTAGAGTTGTGCCTACTTTTAATCCTGATAGTGCTTATCACTACGTAAAGGCTCAGTGCGATTTTGGACCTCGTGTGCCTGGCACTGAGGCTCATGCGGCTTGTCTCAACTATTTTGTTGAACAATTTAATCGTTTTGGTGCTGATACTGTGATAGTCCAACATGGTGAAGCTATGCTTTATGATGGCTCTAAAATGCCTATTCGCAATGTCGTGGCATCGTATGGGATAGATAAGCCTAATCGTGTGATGATTTGTGCGCATTGGGACAGTCGTCCGTTTGCCGATAACGATATAAATCCTGCCAATCGTCGTAAAGCAATAATCGGTGCGAATGATGGAGCAAGTGGCGTAGGCGTAATTATGGAATTGGCTCGTCAGTTGGGATTAAAGGATGCCTCAATGGGTGTTGATTTTATATTGTTCGACCTTGAAGATTGGGGAGCTCCAGATTGGGCGCAATCAAAACTAGCTGATGGCGGTTGGGCTTTAGGCTCTAAATATTGGGCATCGCGACCTCATATTCCTGGTTATCAAGCGCAATTTGCTATCTTGCTTGATATGGTAGGTGCACAAGGCGCACAGTTCTATCGCGAATATTTTTCAGACCAATACGCCTCATGGGTAGTTGACCGCGTATGGAACAAAGCTGCCGATTTGGGCTATAGTCATGTATTTGTAAATCAACGTGGTGGCGGTGTTACCGACGACCATATCAATGTCAATCGTGCAGGTATTCCTTGTATTGATATAATTCAGTTTCACCCTGATACCGAATCTGGATTTGGCGATTATTGGCATACTCAAAATGACGATATGCGCAATATCGACCCTTCAACACTTGATGCCGTAGGTCGTGTTTTAATGGAAATAGTTTATTAGGGAATAAGGAATAAGGAATAAGTAACAAGGAATAGGGTATTAAACTATAGTTGCTATAATCGCTATAGCCCCTTATTATTAGATTTTTATGTTACAAAACTATTTAAAACCTAATTGTATAGAGGTGGGTGTAGATGAAGCAGGGCGCGGATGTCTTGCTGGCGATGTGTATGCCGCTGCTGTAGTTTTGCCTGAAGAGTTTACAAATGATTTGTTGAATGATAGTAAGCAATTGACTGAACGTCAGCGGAATGAGTTGCGTGTGATTATTGAGCGTGAGGCTGTGGCATGGGCTGTTGGCGTGGTTACAGCGCGAGAGATCGACGAAATAAACATCTTAAATGCTAGTATTTTGGCTATGCATCGAGCCTTAGAGCAAGTAGAGAAAAAACTAAAATTTGACCATATTATTATTGACGGAAACCGATTTAAACCATATAAAAAAGTTGCATATCAGACTGTGGTTAAGGGCGATGGCAAATATATGTCTATCGCAGCAGCCTCTATTTTGGCAAAGACTCATCGCGACGAATATATGTGCCGATTGCATGATGAATATCCACAGTATGATTGGAAAGGAAATAAAGGTTATCCAACAAAAAAGCATCGTGCCGCTATTGAACAATATGGTACAACACCTTATCATCGAATGACTTTTCGTCTGTTGGATACTCAACAAACATTAAATTTTGATTTTGAATAGATATGAGACACGAGACACGAGATACAAGACACGAGACACGAGATGCGAGACATGAGGCGCAAGATGTGATGTTTAAAGCTCAAGGGAAAGAAAAAGTTTTTAAGATTTTTAATAGATTTTGGCGTAAAATCCAGTTCTGGAAACCAACTAAATATCAAGAACTATTAGGTTTTCGCGAAGATAATACAAAACTTTATGATATAGCATTCATTCATAGTTCTATGTCGCAACGTGATAAAAAGGGTAGATTGTTGAATAACGAGCGACTAGAGTTTCTTGGCGATGCAGTGCTCGAAACAGTGATGAGTGAAATGGTATATAAATATTACCCTAATCAAAAAGAGGGTTTCCTTTCATCCACTCGAGCTTTATTCGTTCGCCGTAAAACTACTAACGAGTTGGGCGAAAAAATGGGATTGCGTAAATATGTTGTTATGCGTAAGGGTAATAATAATTTTAGTAATATTACAGGCAATCTATTTGAAGCTCTGGTTGGTGCGGTATATCTTGACAAGGGTTATGATGTGGCGGCGGATTTTATTATGCGTTCATATAAAACGCATATTAAGATGGAGAAACTCTTGCGTAAAGAGAAAAACTATAAATCAATGCTTTTAGAGTGGTGTCAAAAGGAGCGCAAAGAGTTTTATTATGAGTTGATTGAAGAGACTCGTATTGAAGATAATAAAATTCGTTTCCAATCGCGCGTTGTTATTGATGGCCGCCCTATGGGATTAGGTGTGGCTAATAGTAAACGCGAGTCGGAGCAAGCCGCTGCTAAACAAGCACTGCAGACCTTGAAGGACTGATAAAAATCTATAAATTCTATAGACTATATAGTTATTATAGTTTCTATAGGTTATCAATTATAATTAACGAGCGAAGCGAGTAAATCTCATATCTCGCTACTCGCTACTAAAAATCTATCTTATGGAATTAATTCATTTTTCAAAACTTGTTGCCGCTAAAGCAAAGAAACAAGCTTCTCGTGCAGCGTTGTATTATCGTGACTATTCCGTTGCGAAATGGGTAGAAATCACATGGCGTGAACTTCACGAAAAGGTAGAACGCGTGGCTCGTGCACTGGTCTCTCTCGGAGTTAAAGAGGAAGACCGTGTTGCTATCTGTTCACAAAACATGCCTCAGGCTCTTATGGTCGATTTTGCTAATTATGCCAATCGTGCTATCTCTGTGCCTATGTATGCTACTGCGTCAGTGCAACAAATCGAGTACATCGTCAACGATGCCGAAATCGAAATTCTTTGCGTAGGCGAGCAAATCCAGTATGATAATGCTCTCGAAGTAATTAAAAACAGCAAGTTCTTGAAACACATCATCGTATTCGACCCTTCTGTCGATTTGAAAGGCGAAACACGTGCTATGTATTTCGAGGAGTTTATGCGTAAAGGCGATGACCAATCGTTGCAAAAAACGGTTGATAAGCGCACGAAGGCGGCTACTGAGGACGACCTTGCTATAATCATGTACACATCGGGTACTACAGGCGAATCGAAAGGCGTTATGTTGCCTCACTCGTGCTTGCTTGAGGCTATGCGTATTCACGATCAACGTCTTGTGAGCATTAAGCGTAGCGATACTTCTATGGCATTCCTTCCGCTCACTCATATTTTCGAGCGAGCATGGACCTATTTTTGCCTAAGGCAAGACGTGAAAGTCTATCTAAACCAGCGTCCTTCTGACATTCAAAATACTCTTAAGGAGGTGCGTCCAACTCTTCTTTGTGCTGTGCCTCGTTTTTGGGAGAAAATTGCTGCGGGTGTGCAGTTAAAAATCGATACTTTCTCGCCTTTCAAAAAAGCCATGGTTGCTTGGGCTTTAGCCGTGGGCGAAGAGTACAATATAGGCTATCGTAAAGATCAAAAACGTGCACCTCTTAGTCTTGCTATTCGTTATAAGATTGCCGACAGACTCATCTTCTCTACTCTCAAAAAAGTGGTGGGTATCGACCGTGGCCGTCTTTTCCCAGTGGCTGGTGCTGCCCTTGATGATAAACTTGCTAAATTCTTTGTAAGTCTTGGGTTGCCAATTATGTATGGTTATGGTTTGACTGAAACCACTGCAACAGTTTGTTGCTATCCATACCACAACTACGCCATTGGCTCAATGGGTACTCTCATGCCTGACGTACAAGTAAAAATTGGTGAAGATGGCGAAATCCTCGTTAAAGGCAAAACAGTTTGTTCAGGATATTATAAAAAGCCTGAAATTACAGCCAACTCTTTTATCGATGGTTGGTTCCGCACAGGCGATGCCGGCAAACTTGTTGATGGTAAACATCTCTATATGACTGACCGTTTGAAAGACCTTTTTAAGACTTCTAATGGTAAATATATTGCACCACAACAAATTGAGACAATCCTCGGTGGCGACGTATTCATTGAGCAAGTGGCTGTGATTGGTAATAATCGTAACTTTGTTACTGCAATTATCGCACCTAATATCGAAGCAATCAAAGGTTACGCCGAGCAAAACGGAATTAAATATGAGTATGTAGACGAACTCATGGATAATCCACAAATCTGCAAAATGATGGAAGAGCGTATTGCTGTCCTTCAAAAAGACATGGCTCCATACGAAAAAATCAAGAAATTCCGTATGATTAAACGTGGCTTTACAATCGAATCAGGCGAGTTGACATCTACACTCAAACTTCGTCGTGCAGTGATACTTCAAAACTATGCTGCAATGATCGAAGAAATGTACAACCCAGTTCAAGGTCCACTTGGCGGTTACGCAAAATAATATGTTATAGCTGCTATAGCAACTATAGCAATTATAGTGGTTATAGCAATTATAGTAGCTATCAAAGTAAAAATCTTAGATCGGATGTGATTTTAAATCTGCCGAATATTTAAGATATACAAAAAAACAGAGACGCAACATGTTGCGTCTCTGTTTTTTTATGATTATTCAATTGTTATTATTTGATAATAACTTTATTGACAGAGTTTGCAGTACGAACTACATAAATACCATTAGCGAGGCGTCCGTTCATATTAGTTACATCTTGACCAGTAACTGTGAAGATTTGGAATTCCCCTTCAGCAACGATAGTGCCGTCAATAGTATAGATGTTTTCTGTAGTTACAACTTCCACATTTACACCAGTGCCTTTAACTGTATAATTCAAAGTGATAGCTTTGTTGATTTCAGTTTCGCTGAATACGATAAGACCAGCAGGGATTGTGAGTGTGTACGAACCATCAGTTGTAATTTCAGTTGCGCCACCAATGAATTCTGATGCAATAGTGAATCGAATTGACGAACCTTCTGTGAGTTCGCAATTCATTGGAGCTACTGCTTGTGATAAGCCACCGATTGTTTCGCCTAATTCATCGTCTTCGTTTCCTGTCATAACTTGGTTCAAGAATGGCCATGCGTCAGGACGTGGTGTTTCGCCAACTTCAGCAATTGCAATAGGGGTCTTATCTGTGAATGTAAGAACAAATGAACTTAATGATGTTACTACGCTATTGTCTGCAGGATCGGCTGTAAATGCAACTTCAATTTCAACTGGATCAACTTCTTCTTTGTAGTCGTTTTCGATTGTGAAGTTCAATACATATTCTCTATCGTTGTAGACTTTTGGAAGTGGAGATGTTCTATTAGGTGTGAATAACACATCACCTGCATCAATTACGATACAATAGTTACCTTTTGGCATGAATTTGCCATCAATAAGGTTATAACCTTTATCTGCTGTTACGCTATATGTAATAGAAAGACCATTTGTTTTTACTGACATAAGGCCATTGCCTCCTGCTACAGGTGTACGTGTACCATCTTCTGCAACTGAGTAGAATAATGTATTTGTTGATGAACCTTGAGCCACAGCTTTTTGTACCTCTACGCCATCTAATTGACGACCTACAGAGTCAATACCAGCGAATGTAACTGTTACACTAACGAACGACTCAATAGTAGCGCCTTCTTCGATATCCCATGTTGCAGAAACAACTTTTTCTGATTCTGGTCTAACTTTGTATGAAGCAGAGTACACTTCGCTATATCTGTCGCCATACTCAACTGCATACCAAATAGTAGTGTCTTTTGTGATAGAGAATGGACCTTCGTATGTTTCGCACTCGTCGATTGTTGGGTCAATTGTTGGATCAAATGTGTAGTAGATGTTAGTCATCGCTGGGTCGTCACATGTAATTGTGATTTCCAATTCGTCTGTGTAATATGTGCCAGGTGCAGGTGAAATTACAGGTTGTTCGAAGTCGTCTTTGATATCTTCAACCGAACGTGGATAAATAGAATACAAGTTACTTGAGTTGATGCAACGGAAGTCAACGATACCAGTAACGCTCATAGGAGTAGTAGTTGAGAAAACAGTGTGGTATGCGTTCAAAGTGTTGCTTGCATAAGGAAGGGTGTCGTTGCTTTGGATTAAACCGTATAAACGAGCGTTGTTTTTAAGCCAACTTGTACTTCTTTTAGCTTGTCTGATTTTTACAAGACGGTTTGCGTATTTGATAGCAGGTTTGCCATTGTTGATAGCATCGTTTTCTTCAGCCAAGAGTTCAGCAATTGTAACTTCAACTGGCTCGAGAGTGCCGAGAGTGTCAACAATAGTGATGTTGTTTGGGATTGTGAGTTGAGGAGCTTTTGTTGTAGTTGAAAAATCAAGTCGGCCGCTGATGTTAGAAAGAGTGTAACCAGTTTTGATGTGTTTGTAGCTTGTAGTGTCAGAACCAACTAAGCAGAGACCACCAGTAGCATCGCCGATGAAGATGTATTGTTTGTAGTTTCTGTATTCGCTATGTGTAACAACAACTGGGTTTTTCAATGAACCTTCTCCTTCACCTTCTGATGCTGCATTGAGCCATTGGGAGATAGTTTCGTAGTTAGTGTTGATTTCTTTGATATTGTTAACAATGAATGCATTTGCGTAGTCGGCAGTGTTGCAGTAGTCAACAATACCTTTGATAGATAGTGTCATTTCTTTGCCGACGAAAGATTCGAGGTCAACACCTGTAGCAGGACGGAGTTGTAAAGACTCAGTTCCGATAGTGTAGAAATAGTTGTTATTATTTTTAACAACGATACCACCAGCAGGGAGTTGAGCAGCAGAGGCAGCTTGATTTGCGATGTTGCGGATGCTTGATAAAGCTTTGTATTTTACTGTATTGTCAGCTGTTGTAGCACCGATAGAAGTTGCTTCTACAGAGAAATAAGCATTACGCACGAGGACAGTATTTTCTTCGTCGAGAGTAAGGCTTGTAGATTTGTTGTATTTAGCAGTAAATGTAGCAATTTGATCTCCAACTTTGAGTGTATGGTTCCCGTTTATTACCAAATGTTCATTGAACATATCGTTGCTGATACGTGCGTATGCGTATTGAACGAATACGTTGTTGCCATCCACACCAGAAACAACAACAGGTTCTGTGATGTTGAGAGGATTTAGTATGTTTGCGTCAGTTTTGTTGCTTTCGTAGTAGTTTTTTAGTAAGTAGAGGTTTGCAAATGCGTGAAGGCCAGTGATTGAATCAACTGTGAATCTTGCATCAGCTGCAGAATATGTACCATAGCAGTCAAAATCAGCAGGGAGTGTGTAACCGCCCATGTTCAATTTTGTAGTGCCGTCAGGCATGTAGTCATCGAAGAATTGACCTGAAGTTTTAGTAATAGGTTTGAGATTTTTGTAGAGAACAACAACTTTGGTTCTTGTGCCTAATGCTGCAATAACTTCTTGCATTGATGTTACTGTTGCTGTATCTGTTTGAGTTTCTTCTTGCTCTGGGTCGACAGGAGTATTTACGGTAAATGTAATTTTTGTTACTTTGAGTGAAGATGCATCTTTTTTATTTTGAATATATACATCTGTAGCACCACCTCCAGCAATTGTAAATGTATGAGTACCATTTGACGTTGTTGACAAATTAGCATTGAATAGAGGGTTAAGAGTAACAACTCCTGTAGAACTTGAATAAGCACTACCTATTGTTAAATCACCATAATTTTCACCATCATAAGTGATGCTAATACTTGTGATTTGTTTATACTCGTCAATTACATTTGTACTTGTTGTAAATACAAAATATTGACCGCCTTCTAAAATAGGAGATGCAACATTGTCTTTTATTAAAGAAGTTGTTGTTCCCGTTCCTTTTTGTTGTTGAATGCGATACGTTTTATCTGCATCTTTCCATTCGAGTCGGACACTATTTCCAAATCCCGCACTAGTTCCAGCAGCTAAATCAACTTCAATTGTTTTGCTGTTGTCTGCGGCAAATACAGCTGTTATTGCGAAAAATAACGCTGCAAGAATTGAGGTAAGTTTTTTCATGATTTTTGTTTTTTTTATAGTTTATAAAAGTGTTAATTATTGTTATTGTGAAACTCTTGCTAAGGTGGCTTATGAGTTTAATAACGGGTGCAAAGATACATATTTTTTTTGAATTATGCAATTTTTTTGTTTTTTTGATTTTTTTAAGTAATAGTTTTTGTAGTTTAATTTTTTTTTACTAAATTTGCGCATTGATTTATACATTGGATTGTTGTATCTAATTGTGTTTTATTTTACTTCTATTATTTAAAAGTCAAACATAAATTTATTATGAAAATTTTTGCATTTAGTAGGTCTTGGTTAATTTTGTTTTTGTTACTTTTGGCATTTTCGTCTTATGCTCAAAAGGGAGACCCGAATTTACATTCTAAAGATTCTCATTTTTTTACAATTTCATTGTCTGGTGGTGCTACAGGTTATGCTATGCTACCAAGTTATGGAAGTATTTTAGCAGAAGATGCAAATTTTACGGATGATTCTCGTCCAACTGTGCTCGATCCTGCAGAGTTGAAAATATTGCCTTTTTTGGGCGGTTCGTTTGGTTTGGGATATGAATATCAACATTCTCGTGGATTTTGGATGAGCATTGGACTTGAGGGACAAATTAAGTTGGGAAGATTGCATCATACTGATAGTATTCATCGTATAGAGAATGTGATGGATGGAGATGATGTTCCAGAACAAGCTAGTGTTGAGTACACTGTTATAAATTGGAGCGAGCGACAAATGAATGTTTATGCTGCTGTTCCTTTGATGTTTGGTTATAAACATGAATCAGGATTTTATTTCGGCGCAGGAGCTAAATTTGGAATTAGTTTGTACAATGAAATAGGTGGTGATTTTGGTTTTGCTGATTGTAATCTATATTACGATACTAAGTTGCCAATTATGGGAATATTCACAGATTTGCCTTTGACGGATGTGCAATCTAAAGACAAAAACTTTGAATTTTTGCCTCAAGTTAATCCTATGATTGAAATTGGTTGGCAGGGGTTAGATGTTCAACTTGCAGCAAGAAATCGTCTTAGATTTAAGTTCGCTTTATTTGGCGAATTGGGTGTATTGTCGGCATATAACAATAAAAATTCAGCCGAACAATTGTTTGACTATACTTCATTAGATGGTTTTGTGCCTGATGATTTGCCTCACTTCTTCAAAAGTGTTAAATCGTTCTATTCTACTATCCCTCTTGGTATTTCAAAAAATGATTTCAACGGAATGAAAGAAGAGGGAAAATTTGTTAATTTTGCTAAACCATCAACACTTAGCGCTTGGATGGTTGGTGTTAAATTTAGCATTATGTTTGAAATGCCTAAACCAAAACATTGTAATTGTTTGCAAAATAATGTAATTACACCATGGGATAAGAAACGCAAAGATAGAGGCATAGAATAATTATTCTCTTTATAATAAAACACTACAAAAATGAAAAAATACATCTTATTGTTGATTGCGTATTGTACATTTGGTTTTGTGCATTCTCAAAATGATAGTATTATAACTTATCAGTGCGACTTTGAAGATTTAGCTGAACGTGAAGTTTGGGAAAAAAATATGAATGCAGGACCTAAAGGATCGGAGTGTGCTAATCAATGGTATTTGGGACGACCAGGTGCGAATGGTGGCGATTATGGGCTTTTTGTCTCTAAAGATGGAAAATCTAATGACTATGCAAGTGGTGACAATACAGCTCTGACGGTTGTTGCTTTTCGCATTTTTGATAATTTGAAAGCAGGGAAATACGAATTTTCTTTTGATTGGCGTGCTGCAGGTTGGCAAGATTCTATTACAGATATTGATGGACTTTATGTCTTTTGGTTGCCAGCTTCAGAGACTGTGGTCTCTTTGAATAACTCTTCTTTACCAAGATGGTGGGATGAGTCAAAGGCTTTTAGTTTTGGTAGAAAGTCTGTAAAATTGTCGCAGTCGGATTGGAATACTGTTGTGGGTACCATTACTGCAGATGGTACGCCTCATAAATTGGTGTTTGCTTGGCGTAATGGTGAAAATGGTGCTTATCCTCCTGCTGCTTGTGTCGATAATATCTTGATTATGCCTGAGGGTTATTGTACTAAACCTTCTAATTTGGGCGTTGTTGTTAATGATTTAGATGCTACTTTCTCTTGGAGTGGCGAATCGGAATCATACGATGTTCGTTGCTATAATTCTCGTACAGGCAAATGGAAAGAGTATCAAGGAGTAAGAGATACTTCTGTTGTGGTTGAAGGTGTTGGTGAAGGTATGTGTACTTTCTATGTGCGTGCTCATTGTGAGGGTATAAATGGTACTTGGGTATCGCTTTCTCAATTTATTTATTATCCTGGTTCTCGTTGTATTGATTTTTTGAGTCTTAGTGAAAATAATTGCTTTACTGGGCCTAATCCTAATAATAGTGATAATTCTGGACAAGGGGTAGGTTTTACTGCTAGTTTGGTTGATATGGGTTATCAAAGTATTGAAAGTCGCCACACTATACACTATGACGTGAATGAACTTGATCCTCGTACAGATGGAGGTTTGCCAACTGTGCCAAAGGGAGAAGTCGCTTCTGTGCGTCTTGGAAACTGGAATACAGGAGGTGAAGCTGAACGTATAGAATATAAATATACGGTTGATGCTTCAACATCTGCTATTTTAATTCTTAATTATGCTGTTGTTTTGCAAGACCCTGAACATAATGAAATTTGGCAACCTAAATTTGAACTTGAGGTGTTGAAAAACGGGAAACCAATTAGTAGTGATGGTTGTGGAGAAGCGAAGTTTACAGCTGGTAAAGGTATGAAAGAGGGTGTTGATGGATGGCATAAGTTTTCGACAGGATGGTGGAAAGAATGGACAACTGTTTCTATAAATCTTAGAGAACATCATGGTGAAGAGGTTGTTGTGCGTTTGACTACGTACGATTGTGCTGAGTTCGGACATTTTGGGTATGCGTATTTTACATTGAATTGTTCGGATGGTGAATTAAAAAGCACAGCTTGTGGTGATGTTGAAAATGACACTCTTGTAGCCCCAGAGGGCTTTTTGTATCGTTGGTATAAAAAATCAGATGGAGAAACATTGTCAACTGAACAAACTCATTGGATTTCGACAAAAGACACAGCGATATACTGTGTTGATGTAATTCAGCCAACACGAACTGAATGTTATTATACTTTGGAAACATCGGGTTTACAACGTTATCCAGTGGCAGATGGCGATTTTCATGCATACGTAGAAGAATGTATGAATAAAGTCGCTTTTACCAACAAAAGTTATGTTTCTAAAAAAGATGCTTTAGGAAATAATGTGAATTCTGGTGAAGATTGTGATGTCGTATGGGATTTTGGCGATGGTTCAACCTCTTCAAATCTTAATCCTATCCATGTCTATCCTGCTACAGGAGGTCCATTTACCGCAACTTTGAAAGCCTCTATTGGTGGTGGTAAGTGTGAAGAAATTAAGACTTTCGAATTTAATTTGCCAAATGTTACGGATATGCGCGATACAATTCGTACTATTATCTGTCCCGGTGAAACTTATGTGTTAGGTGATAATACTTATGATTCGACAGGTGTATATGCCGATACTATTCCTACTGAATATGGTTGTGATAATATAACAGTTTTGTATCTTACAGTGTTACAAGATTCTGTGATATATGATACTATTTGTAGTACTGAAGAATATTATGTTGATGGACAGCGTATCACGGAGTCTGGTAGATATTCTGTTCAGAGTTCGCGTGGTTGCGATTCTATTGTTTGGGATATTATTGTTAACGAATCGTTGGTGCTTGACATAGATAGTATTATATCGGTTTGTGCATCTGATGATAATCTTATTATTCCGTTTGTAGAAAAATCGGGTAAACTATTACAGTTTGCTATTGATTTTCAGGAACAAGAGATGATTGATGTGTCGGCTGAAGGTTTGTCGCCAGAGAATGGTGCAATGGTAATACCTATGGTTGCAGGTGTGAAACCTAATCGTTATAAAGCGACATTGTCGTTTGGCGAATTGGCTTGTGGTGGTGATGATATAGATGTTTTGATTGATGTCTATTATCCAGATAGTGTTATTGCTCAACGTTGGAACGATGTCTTGGCTGTGAAAAATGATGTTTTCAATGGGGGCTATGAATTTGTTGCGTATCAATGGTATAAAAACAATGAACCTATAGATGGTGCTACATCTTCTATATTGTACGAAGAATTGGATGTTGAGTCAGAATATTCAGTTTTGCTTACTCGTGAAGATGGTGTAAAAGAGATGGTTTGTGCTATTAAACCTGTTCATTTTGAAGATGTAAATGAAGAATCGGTCGTTGTTTTCTCTATTGATGCTTCTTCGCAAGTTATTGTAGATGCTTCTAAACCGGCACAAGTAAAAGTTTGGTCAACTATGGGTTTGTTGGTTGGCGAGTATTTTATTGATAAAGGGGAAAATGTGTTGAATATAGAAAATCTTCATGGAGTCTATTTATTAGAATTTATTTTTGAAAATAATACTCGTATAATAGAAAGAATAGTATTCTAACTTTTAATTTTTGCGATAAGCGAGAGCGTAATCAAGCTTGCTTGAAATCTGTCGAGCGAAGCAAAAATCACGACCGAAGGGAGTAACTCTCAACTCTCACCCAAGGCGTTGCCATTGGGCTATGTACTATTAGGCTTTCAGCCTATTCTCAACTCTAAACTCTCAACGCTAAACTCTCAACTCTCAACTTTCAACTCTCAACTTTCAACTCTCAATTCTAACACTATGTCATATAAAAAAATCTTCTTATTATTGTTTGTCTGTTGTGCATTCTGTATTACGCATGCACAAGTATTGAAAGTGCCCTATCAGTTTGGCTTTGAAAACGGTGATCCTGAAATAAATAATTGGGAACTAAATTTAGGTAGCCGAGGACGGTATTGTGCTGATCAATGGGTGGTTGGTAATCTTGAATACAATGAAGGTTATCAGTCTCTTTATATATCAGCAGATGAAGGTTTGTCTGCTAAATATGGTTCGGAGCCTAATGTAGTTGTCGTTTCCCGAACTTTAGAGTTGCCTACTGGTAATTATGATATATCTTTTGACTGGAAAACAGGTGGTTATGCAACAATTTCTGATTTGTTCGTCTGTTTGTTACCAGATGGTTATTCTATTGGTGGAGAGATTTTAGAATCAAACGATACAATTGGTTATTTCCCTAAAATTTTTAGTCGTTTTTGTATGCCTTTGACAACAGTTGATGGTACAACGATGTCGTTGTCAGACAAGCGAACTTGGAGTAATGCCTCTTTTCAAACTAGTGTTGTTGCTGGACGTAAGTTACAATTAGCATTTGTTTGGGTAAACTTTAATCAAGATACTACAATAGCTAATCCTTTAGGTGCTTGTATTGATAATATACAAATAACATCAGCAATGTGTCCAAAACCAGAAAATTTGAGAGCGGACGCATCTTGTGGTACTATAAATTTTTCTTGGGATGGTTTTGCTCCTATTTATGAATGTGGTTATAAATCTCTTGGTTCTAAATATTGGAATAATGTATATGATATTGATGGGGAGGTTGATAACCCTTCTTTTACTTTTGAAGATATGCCCGAAGGTGCGTATGATTTAAGGGTACGTGCTATTGCTGATGAGGATACAAGTGCGTATGTTTATTTAAATACTGTAGTTGTTTGGTGTCCTGATAATCACTGTTTTGATTTTGTTTCATTAGACAATAAAGATATTGTTACTTGTGAGATTGGTGGTGCAATTGAAAATCCGTTATCTAATCCTAATGGGTATAAGTTTTATCAAGCAAAACCATCGCCATCAACAGGAGGAAATAATGTTGATGCTCGTCATGTAGCTTGTTGGGTGCAAGGAATGTATGACCCAAATACAGGGAATCGTTTGCTTATGATTCCTCCCGAAGAAATTGCATCTGTGCGTTTAGGAAATCAAAATGCAGGTTCTCAAGCTGAACGTATAACTTATGAATTTGATGTTCAAGATGATTTGGTACTTTTGATGAAATATGCCGTTGTGCTTGAAAATCCTGGGCATGGTGATGCGTACGACCCTTATTTTGGTCTTGAAATATTACAAGAGGATGGAACTCCTATTGATTCGGAAGCCTCTTGTGGTGAAGCCTTTTTCTCTCCTTCAAAAGATCCTGAAGAGTGGAATCATTATACTCCTTCTTTGGGCGTAAGATTTGTATGGAAAGATTGGACTACAATTGGTATAGATTTACGTAAGTATAAGGGTCAAAAAGTTAAAATTCAATTAACCACTCAAGATTGTACTTTAGGTAAGCACGGTGGTTATGCATATTTTACTCTCGATTGTATTAGCGCTACCATAAGTAGTGAGGGTTGTGATACAGTTTCGCTTGAAGCTCCTTCGGGTTTTAAATATTATTGGTATAATGACGAAAACAAAGATTTTAAACCGACTACTAATCAAAGTATAGATGTTTTAGCTGGTGACACTACAACTTATTATTGTAAAGTTACTTATCTTGATAAAACTGATTGTAACTTTGTTTTGAGTTCGGCAGTAATCCCACAATTTCCTAAGGCTAAATTTAATGCTCTATGGCAACCTGCTAATTGTAGTAATAATCTTAAATTTGAAAATAATAGTTATGTTTACGTTAAGATTGATGATAGAGATTCAATAGTTGAAGGTAAGCGTTGTGCTCATTATGAGTGGGAATTTGAGTTTAACGGTGAAGTAACTAGAACGGATTTGGTTAATCCTAAATATGTGATGCCTAATGAGGGTGGACCTTTGAAAGTGCGCTTGTCTGCTTTTCTTGAAGATGAACAATGTATAGATGTTATTGATACTATTATCAATGTGCCTGAAATTCATGGACATGATTTAGAGTTGTCTAAAGAAATTTGTTGGGGCGATTATGTTATCTTAGGTGATAATTTTGCTATGGAATCGGGTACTTATATTGATTCGGCTTTGAATGTTTGGGGGTGCGATAGTATAACAACTCTTTACCTTACTGTGCGATCAAAACCTGAAGATGTGGTGCTATATGACACTCTTTGTAGTATCGATCCGTATATAATAGGTAACTATAAATTTGATTCGTCAGGAGTTTATGAAGTGAAATTGCAAACTAGTGATGATTTGAAATGTGATAGTATTGTAATTTTGCATTTGGTAAAAATGGAACCTATCGCCGCTTCTGTAAGTGATGAATATAGATCAGTATGTGCTGATGATAGTGTTTTGTTTGTTGAATATGATTTGGTTGAAGGTGCTCGTAATCCTTTTATTTATTCTTTAGTTTTTGATAGTCTTGCTCATACAGCCGGTTTTGTTGATTTATATGATGTTGAGGTTGATTTTACATCTCAAGTTTTTGAAATTCCTATACCAATAAATTGTAGACCAAATAGTTATGGAGTAAATGTTGTACTTGGTGATTCAATTTCTTCTTGTGGTGGTGCGGTTGTGTTGTCAGTTAAATTCGATGTTTATTATAGTTCTTCTATATTGGAGTCTAAATTCGATAATCTTATTACAGTTTTGAATGCAGATGTCAATGGTGGTTATGAATTTGATGAATATAGATGGTTTAAAGATGGTACTCTTCTTCCAGAAGAAAATAAAGCGTTCTATTATTTAGAGGGAGAAACTTTTGGTAATGAATGTTATTATCTTGAAGTTCGTCGTGTAGATGATGGTGTTGTTATGCGTACTTGTGCAATATGCTTTGGCGCTGGAACTCCTGTTGATAATGTTTTTGCTTCAGAGGCTTATGTAGAAAATACTATTGTTAAAGCAGGTGAGGCTATTCTTATTGCTAATGTTGATTGTGCGGTTGTGGATTTATACACTCTTACCGGACAATTAGTAAAAACAGAATATATTGAATATCAGGGAGATTTGGTTAGTTCAATCTCTATTCCTGGTGTTTATTTGTTGCAAGTTTCAACTCCAACCGAAATATTTACAACTAAAATTATTATTACTGAATGATTATGAAAAAATTACACTTAATATTAATTATGCATTTTGCGTTTTGCATCATGCATTGTCTTTATGCTCAAGATAAAACAGTAATTTTATTTGAGAATTTTGAAAATGGTATTCCATCTACTTGGGTTCAAGAGCAGATACTTGGTGATTATGATTGGATAGTTGAATCTGGTGATTTAGAAAATCCATCGGGGACAACTAGTGGTTCTAAACGAGTTGCATTCCGTAATAATACAAATCAAACTACAGCTTATGTTACTCGTTTGATTTCTCCTGAGATGAACTTGGCAAAAGTGTTTCAGCCTATTTTGTGTTTTTCTTATGCTCAAGAAAAATGGGCTGGCGACTTTGATACTCTTAAAATCAAGTATCGTCGTACACCTACTAGTAATTGGGTTACATTGAAAACTTATGATTCATATTCATCAGGTTGGCAACGCGATACTATCCGTTTGGCTGCTGTAACAAGCACTTATCAGTTGGCTTTTGAGGCAATTGATAACTTAGGTCGTGGTGTTGTTCTTGACGATATCGAAGTGCGTTCAGTGCCTAATTGTACTCAACCATTTAATTTGACTGTTGGTAAAATCACAGGTACTTCGGTTGCTGTAGAATGGGCAGGCTCGTTTGATGCAGTGAAATATAATGTGAGAATTTCTAACAAACCTTTGTCGGTTCGCCAATTGTTGGGTGTAGAGTCTACTGATGCTGAAATTAAAGATTTTCAGGCTGATGGTGCTGAATATTCTATGGAAATTACGGGTTTAGAACCTGCTACAGAATATTATTTCTATGTACAATCTGAGTGTGTTGGCGAAAATAGTGATTGGAGTGATGGTTTTCAATTTACAACTTCGGAGATGATTATGCTTCCATATTATGAAACGTTTAATATGGATTATATCGAAAACACTACATCTTCGGTAGAAAATTGGTTTGCTTATTCATCAAAATCACGTGCAGTGCCACCTTTTGTTAATACACATCAAACCAAAAGTAATAGATTGAAATATTCGCCTGACTCAACAACGGCGCTTTTCTTCCACGGAGCTCTTGATACCGAAACTGCTATTGGTGCTAAAGGTTATGCTTATGCTTGTGTACCTGAAATCTTTATCGATAGTATCAAACGTCTACAACTCTCATTCTGGACTATCAATTATGTTACAGATGGTTTGGTTCCTATGGGCGATGCTTGCAAAATTTTAGTGGGTGTAATGTCAGACCCTTCAAACAAGAAAACCTTTGTGCCTGTAGATACTGTTGAAATTAAGTCGGTAGCTGATTTTGAAGAGGTGTTTGTTACTTTTGAAAATTATGAGGGCGATGGTAAGTATATCACATTTATGTCGGAGTTTAGCGTGAAAAATGCTTTCGTAATTGATAATTTGTTGATAGAAGAAATTCCTACAACGCCTAAAGCTAATATTAAAGTTAAGTTGCCTCAAGCAGAAGCGCTCGAAGTTGAATTCTTGGAGGAGAAATCGGCACAATATGAGGTGATGGTTTCTAATGTGTTGTTGAAAACTTCTAATATTGATAACAAAAAAGTTGTTGCTCGTGAAATATTTAATTCAGAAAATTGTCGTATAGAGGGATTGTATCCTTGGGTGAATTATTATGTTTACGGACGTCATATTAATGATGGTGACACTGGAGCTTGGAGTAATCCAGTACCTGTGTTGATGCCAGAAAAATTCTACAATTCACCAACAACAGTGGTGTTTGATATTAATACATTTGATTTAGCAACATTCTACAATCCTGGAAAATCTACTTATAAATTGGCTAATGGATTGTTGACTTTGTCTAATAATTCAGTTTTCCCAGAGTCAACAGAACAGTGGTGGGAAAAAGAGGCTCGTACTCGTTGGGAATTACACATGGAAGTTCGTAATAAGGCAGATTATCAGTTGATAATTTTCCCTGAAATGATTAATCCAAAGCAGACTAAAATTTCTTTTTATGCAACTCGACATCTTATTGAACCTGCAACTTTTGCCGTAGGTATTATGTCTGATGCAAATGATCCTGAGTCATTCCAACCATTAGATACTATAACTATTGCTAGTATGACTAAGGATAATTATCAATCTTATTCGTATGATTTAAGTGAGTATAATTTTGAGGGTCGATTTTTTGCTATAAAGTTGGCATACGCATATACTAATGCTTGGTCTCACTTGTGGATTGATGATGTTCGTTTTTATGAAAATAGTAGTTGTGGCGAACCTTTTGACCTTAAATCTGAAGTTAATGGTGATAAAGCAACTATTTCTTGGAAAAATAATGGTGCATCTTCTTGGAATGTTGTCGTTACAACAACTGAATATTCGGCTGACGAAATTGATAATTTAACTCCTGATAAATATTTCTTAAAACAATCTACTGAGACAAATAATATTACAATTTCAGGATTAAATACTGCAGAAAAAACTTATTATTATTATGTGCAGTCTAATTGTGAAGGTGAAGTAAGTATTTGGACTCTACCTGAATCATTTACAACTGAATGTCTTGCAGTGGAGAATATTCCTTATACAATGGATTTTGATGATCCAGAATGGATTGTAGATGCTTCAAGAAGGGGTTTTTCTGTTCCTTGTCTTTTTACAAAACAAACTGAGTTTGTGGATAATAGTATTGATGTTACATTTTATTATCCTCATTTGTCGAATACAATTAAATTTACTGGCGAAAAATCTCTTGTATTAGGTTATAATAGTTATATCGCTTTCCCTGAATTTAATACAGCTATTACCGATCTTCAAATTGCATTTTCTATGCTTGCTGATTCTTTGTCGCATGCAGTTGAAGTTGGTGTTATGACTGATAATTCTAATATAGCAACGTTCGTTCCTGTTGATACTATTGAGGCTAATACTGATTGGAGTAAGCATACAGTAAACTTTAAATCGTATGTTGGTAGCGGTAAACATATTGCTATTCGTACTATTGGTGTAACAAATATGAATTATATTGATAATGTTGTTGTTTCTCGTGCCTCTAATGATGGTGATGATGATGGTGGCAATGATGGCGGAAATGATGGTGGTGGCGATGGTGATGATGACGAAGAAGATAAACCTTATGTCAATCCATGTGCAGCTCCTCGTAATATATCAATTTCAGATGTAACAAAACAAACAGCAACTATTTCTTGGTCTTCTACTGCAGGTGTTTATAATTTAATAATTTCTGCTCGTGAATTAGGTGAGGAGGAATATACTACTGTTGTTCAAGGTGGTGATGTTTTGGTTGTAGAAAGAAAATATACACAATCATCATATAATCTAACAAATCTTAAATCAAATAGACCTTATCATATTTACATTCAGGCTATATGTTCCGATACAACTCAAAGCGATTGGGTAGTAGAGCATTTCTATACAGAATGTGATTTGATTAATGTATCAGAAGGTTTGATTGAATCTTTCGATTATTATGGTGTAGGTCAGGGAGTGAAACCTGGTTGTTATATGGTTGGTAATTTAACCGAAGGGGCATCTGCTACAAATATTCCTTATTGTTCTAACGAGTGGTCAAATAGTGGTGATGTTTCTTTAGTGTTGAAGTCAACAATATCAGCTAATGGAGCTTATGCGATTACTCCAGAAATTGATGTAGATTCAATTTCTCGTTATCGTATAAAATTCCATGCCTCTGTTGGAAATTATGCATCTTCTCAATATGTTTGTAAATTAGCTGTTGCTATTATTACAGACCCTAATGATCTTGGGTCGCGTGAAGAAATTGCGACATTGAATATACGCCCAGGTGATGGTTTAGATTATGTGGTGTACTTTGATGAATATACAGGAGATGCTTATGGTGATTATGGTCGTTATGTGATGTTTTTATCAGAATTTACTAAGAGTAATGTTGTATTTATTGATGATGTTGTTATCGAACCTATTCCAGAATGTGCAGCTCCAAAAGTGCAAGAAGTAAATTCTACTTCAAATAGTATAGAGCTTCAATTATATGGAGGTAAAGCTCCATATCAAGTGAAATATTTGGTAGGTGAAAATTCGCAAGAATCATTTGATGCTACTCAAGCACAAGTTGTTACCGATGGTAAGTTAGAAATTAAAAATTTGGCTCCTAATACCGATTGTTATTTAATCGTACGTTCTTCTTGCGAAAATGGTGCTTATGGCGAATGGTCGCCAGTGATGTGTTTTACATCAGCTCAATTGAATGAGGTTGATTTACCTTATTATGATTCATTCTCTCAAAATCGCTATGTGGGTGAATATTTTAATCCTCTTGATTGGATAGGATATTATATTGTTGATGATAATGATGGACAGTATCGTTATCCTTCGTTGGCAGTTGATAATGGTGTAAATAAAGTGGTATATCTCTATTCTGCTGATGCTGCACAATCTACTTATTTAGTTTCACCTCGCATAAAAGTTGATTCTTTAAGTAAATGTCAAGTTTCATTTAGATACAAACCTGATGTTGAATTAGCTAAATCTCAACGTGCAATCGTTGTAGGTGTGGTTTCTAATGTCTCTTCTCGTTCGATGATTCAGACTACATTTACTCCTATTGATACAATTATCGTAAATGGAACTTTACAATATGATCATATTGTTCTTTCATTGGCAGATTATTCTGGTAGCGGAAAATATATTGCATTTAAATCAGATCATGATCTAAATAGAGCAAAAGTTACGGACAAAGGTGGCACTATGGGTGGGTTCTATATTGATGATGTATTGGTAGAATTGATACCAACATGTCAACGTCCTACAGATTTCCGTTTGAAGTCACTTGGTGATACTTATGCAGAGTTTATATTCTCTCATAGTGGTGCAATTAAATATGATGTTAAGTATGGAGTCGCTGGTTTTGATGTAGAAACTGAGGGTTCTACTATATCTGTAACAGATACTATATTTACTGTTTCAGGATTGCAACCTAATACAAGTTATGATTTCTATGTTCGAGCACATTGTTCTGCGAATGATCTCTCTGGTTGGTCTTTGTGCGAAACTTATACTACTTTCGAAGTCCCAGTTTCAGAGTTCCCTTACGAAAATAAATTTGATAATCAAGCAGAGAATGCTTTGTGGAAAAATTCAGCCACTAATTCGCAACTCTCAACTATCAATAAATGGTATATCAACGATTCGCTCTATGTTTCTTCAAATGATGGTTGTTCGGCTATTTATAAAAAAGAACCAACTAAAACATGGGCATATCGTACATTTGATTTGAAAGCAGGGGTTTATACCGTTTCGTTTGATTGGAAGGCTAAGGGTGATGCTACAGATTATATGAGAGTATTTTTGATTCCAGCTTTGTCTCAATTTGAAGAAGGTAGTTCTACTATTTATAATTTCGATGGCTCAATCGTTACTCTTACTGCAGCTAAACAAACTTATCCAGAAAATTGGATTGATTTAGGTCGTGATGGTAATGTATTTAATTCAGCATCTTATTGGAGTACTTATTCAAAAACGTTTATGATTACCCCTGAAATGGCAGGCTTCTATCGTTTGGCTGTTTATTGGGAAAATGATGATGTTGTTAATTCTAATACATTGTCTGCTGCTATTGATAATCTTGTCGTTGAAAAATCTTCTTGTGCATATCCATACAAACTTGATATTGAAGATATAAATTCTACGTTTATTGTTCTCGGTTGGCAACCTGTTGGTAATATTCCTACTTCTTATAATGTAGTTGCGCTTACTAAGGAGTTGACACCAGACGATGTAAATGCTAAAAAATATACTGTATTTGATACTATTGTAACTGAAAATGTTGCTCGTATAGGAAATTTGGTTGCGAATACCGACTATTATATCTACGTACAAGCAAATTGTGATGGCGCCGACGATTTGAGCCTTTGGTCTGAGGTTTATAAATTTACAACCCCTTGCGACCCTAAGCCTCTTGGCACTGTATTCTCGTTTGAATTAGAGGAGGGTTATAACTTGCCTAATTATAATAATGGCGAACCAAACACTTCTTATCGTGTTCCTGATTGTTTTGTTAGTGGACATGAAAATAGCGAAGAATTCCCTTATATTAAAGAGAATACTGTTTCTTATCCTCACATGTACACAAGTGGTATATATCAAATTGCTCGTACGG
Organism: Paludibacteraceae bacterium; assembly: GCA_017467185.1. Classification (GTDB taxonomy): domain Bacteria; phylum Bacteroidota; class Bacteroidia; order Bacteroidales; family Paludibacteraceae; genus Aphodosoma. The sequence goes on from JAFTSS010000028.1 coordinate 95,943, forward strand.
GTAAATATGCTTTGAAATTCTATTCTGATGCAACAGAGGAAGTTGGTGCATATATTTCTATGCCATTGATTGATGGAAACTTCGATGAATTGCAAGTAACATTCTGGATGCGTCCGTTTGGAGCTATAAAAGGAACTGACAATATAGACCACACAGGTTTGAATGCTGTCTTTGCACGTAAAATCACTGTTGGTACAATGACTAATCCTGATGACCCATCTTCTTTTGTGCCTTTGCAAGTGTTATCTTATCCATATACAACCGAAGATGCTAACATGGCGCATGGACAATTTGTATATGACGACCCTGAGGGTCATAACTATTGGCGTAAACATTCGGTTCTACTTAAAGGGGCTAAGGGTAAATTCATTACTTTTAAAAATGAATATTACGACGGAAAAGAATGTAATCAAATGTATATTGATGATGTTGTAGTTGATTATGTTTCGGATTGTATGGTTCCTACATCTTTGATGGTAGAGGAAGCTACTGCGACTACTGCACGTCTCAACGCAACAACCAATGGTAGTTCTGGATATGAAGTTCAATTGTCACTTAAAGAAGATTTCCGTGAAATTTGGCGTACTGATATGATAGATACTTTCCCTGTTCAGTTGGAGAATCTTTTGCCAGGGCAAGACTATTATGTTCGTGCTCGACAAGTTTGTGGCGAAACAAATAAGTCAGAATGGTCGTCTGCAACTAATTGCATTACTGCTTATTCTACTTTGTATTCTACTAATTTATTAGGTACTTTCAATACTAAATCTTTCACTCCACGCCATTGGCAACGTTCTTGTGGTGTTAGTGCTACAGAAATTTTTGACAAAACAGGTAGTGCTATGATTACAGATGCAACGAGTCCTCTTGGTTGGACTGTTCAAGATGGTCATTTGGCTACTTATGTTACTTCGTTCCAAACACGTGAAACAAACCCTTATTGTTGGATATTCTCGCCTTCTATAGAGTTGCCTCAAGGAGAAAATAGGCTGATGCTTACTTTAGCTCTTACCGACGATGATGGTGTTCATAAACCAGATTCTACTTTGAGTAATGTTGATGATAAATTTTATGTCGTTGTTTCTGATGATAATGGTCGTAGTTGGGTAGAATCTAATAAGTATGTTTGGGCTAATAGTGGTAATGCTGATTTTGATTATAATGCAATCCCTCATACAGGTGGAGTTTATGAGGTGGACTTGTCTAAATATAGTGGTAAAGTTATTAGACTTGCATTTTATTCAGAATGTCGTTCGGCTGTAACTTCTCAATTACATTTGAGTAATATACGTATTAATTCTGTAGTACAAAAGGATGTTAAATCAACTATTTGCGAGACAGAAGATTATCTTTATGATAATTTTATTAAATTGTCTTCTGAATTGAATATTGGAGAAAATACCTTTACTTATTACGGATATGCCAATGAAGTTACACAAGAGGATACTATTTACAACATAACCGTTGATGTTATGCCTATGTCGGTAACTACATTTAATGAAGATTTATGTAGTGGTGATGTCTATGCTCAACATAATTTCAATAATTTGAATAGAGCAGGTACTTATAAGCAAAAATTGACCTCTCATATTGGTTGTGATTCGGTTGTTGTTGTTAATATAGATGTGAATCCTGTTCCTGAAGTCGTATTTACAGATACTATTTGTTTTGGTAGTGTATATAATTGGAATGGAAAAGAGTACAATCGTACTGGTATGTATGTTGATACTTTGATGTCAACTATAACGGGTTGCGATTCTATTGTTACATTGTTGTTGAACGTTAAAGATGCACCTCTTGTGGATTTGAATGTTAATATATGTAGCGGACAAACATATACTTTTGGTTCTCGAGTCCTTTCTGAATCGGGAGTTTACACCGAAACATTCAAAACTTTAGAAGGTTGTGATTCGGTTGTAACTTTAACTCTTAATGTTGCAGATGATTTCCGAACTATATTGAATGAGTTTATCTGTGAAGGGGAAACATTTACTGGGCACGGATTTAAGGGTATTCCTAAGTCTGGTGTCTATACATTGCCTTTAGTTTCTTCAGGTGGTTGTGATAGTACTATAGTGTTAAATCTTATTCTTTTGGATGATGATACGGTTGAAGTCAAACAAAGAATAACCTTAGATGATTTGCCTTACACTTTCATGGATATGGTTTATGATATTAATACTCCTGCAGGAGTATATGAAGAAGAATTCTTTGCAGAAGCAGAAAATTGTTCAGCTGTAGTTAAGTTTGTCCTTGAAATTGAAGACGATGTTGCCGTTGACAATATTAAAACTTCAGATTTAGTGTTATATCCTAATCCAGTGGCTTTAGGTGAAACTATTTACATTGGAGGAGAATTTTCTCCTAGTGAATTATCTGGCATGCAAATAGAAATTTATTCTATGTTGGGACAATTAGTTACTCAATTTACCCCTATTTCAGGACCTATTATGGTTGATGATTTGTCGGAACGAGGTGTTTATATCGTACGATTGATATTGGGCGATGGCACAATACATCAAGGTAAGATTATCGTTAATTGATGAATATTGTTATAAATACAAGAAGGTAAGCCCTTTGGTTTGCCTTCTTTTTTTGTGTAGTTTGCTTTTTTATTGTTAAAAAACATGTTTTTTTAGATGCCTTTTGTTTTGTTTGTATTTGTAACTTATTGATTGTTATTTGTTTGTGTGTTATTTTGATATTTATGTTTTTTTTTGATTTTTTGTTTTTTTACTTCAAAATATTTTTGTAAATTTGCAATGTGAACAACAAGGGGCTTTTGGTAAGCTTTTTGCATCACATATAAAAACATAAATTATTAACATTTTAAATATATTAAAAATTATGGCAAATCTTGATTTAGCTAAGTATGGTATTACTGGAGCTGTTGAAGTACTCCACAACCCATCTTACGATGTTCTTTTCGCAGAAGAAACTAAACCAGGTCTTGAAGGCTTTGATAAAGGTCAGGTAACTGAGCTTGGTGCTGTTAACGTTATGACAGGCGTTTACACTGGTCGTTCTCCTAAAGACAAATTCTTCGTTATGGACGAAGTAAGCAAAAATACTGTATGGTGGACTTCTGACGAATACAAAAACGACAACAAACCAGTTTCACAAGAAACTTGGAATTCTCTTAAAGAACTTGCAGTTAAGGAGCTTTCTAACAAAAAATTATATGTAGTTGATACTTTCTGTGGTGCTAATGCAAACTCTCGTCTTAAAGTACGTTTCATCATGGAAGTAGCATGGCAAGCTCACTTTGTGACTAACATGTTCATTCGTCCAACTGCTGAAGAACTTGCTAACTATGGCGAACCTGATTTCGTTGTATTCAATGCTTCTAAAGCTAAAGTTGAAAACTACAAAGAACTCGGCCTTAACTCTGAAACTGCTGTAGTATTCAACCTTACAAGCCGCGAGCAAGTTATCATCAACACATGGTATGGTGGTGAGATGAAAAAAGGTATGTTCTCTATCATGAACTATCTTCTCCCTCTCCGTGGTATGGCTTCTATGCACTGCTCAGCTAACACTAACGAAAAAGGCGAAACTGCTATCTTCTTCGGTCTTTCTGGTACTGGTAAAACTACTCTTTCTACTGACCCTAAACGTCAACTCATCGGTGACGACGAGCATGGTTGGGACGACGAAGGTATCTTCAACTTCGAAGGTGGTTGCTACGCTAAAGTTATCAACCTCGACAAAGATAGCGAACCTGATATCTACAACGCTATCCGTCGCGATGCTCTTCTCGAAAACGTTACAGTTGACAAAAATGGTAAAATCGACTTCGCAGATAAGAGCGTGACAGAAAACACTCGCGTTTCTTACCCAATCCACCACATTAACAACATTCAACCAGGTTCAAAAGCTCCTGCTGCTAAGAAAGTTATCTTCCTTTCTGCTGACGCATTCGGTGTATTGCCTCCAGTATCTATTTTGTCTCCAGAACAAACTCAATACTACTTCCTTTCTGGTTTCACAGCTAAATTGGCTGGTACTGAACGTGGTATCACTGAACCAACACCTACTTTCTCAGCTTGCTTTGGTGCAGCATTCCTTTCACTCCACCCAACTAAATACGGTGAAGAACTCGTTAAGAAAATGCAAGCTTCTGGCGCAACTGCTTACCTCGTAAACACTGGTTGGAATGGTACAGGCAAACGTATCTCTATTAAAGATACTCGTGGTATCATCGATGCAATCCTCGACGGTTCTATTGACAAAGCTCCAACAAAAACTATTCCTATGTTCGACTTTGTAGTTCCAACAGAATTGCCTAACGTAGATCCAAAAATCCTCGACCCACGCGACACTTACGAATGTGCTTGCCAATGGGAAGAAAAAGCAAAAGACCTCGCTGGCCGCTTCATCAAAAACTTCGAGAAATTTACAGGCAACGAAGCTGGTAAAGCTCTCGTAACTGCTGGTCCAAAATTATAATTCACAAATTATAAATCAAAATAAATAAAAATCTCTTATCTTAGGCTTAAGGTAAGAGATTTTTTGTAAAATAATTTGCTTGTTTAATATTATTTTATTACTTTTGCACTTCAAAATAAATTTTTATTCATTTCAAACCAATAAAATTAATAGTCTATGAAAAAATTTACTTTTTTCTTTGCAGCATTGTTAATCTCAATGACTGCGTTTGCAGATTACTATGTAGCTGGTACTTCTGCTCTTTGTGGTAGCACTTGGAGTTGTGATGACGCCAATAACAAAATGACTTTAACTGATGGCGTTTATGTAAAATTATACGCTAACGTTCCTGCTGGTTCTCATGAATTTAAAGTAACAAATGGCACTTGGGATGTTTCAAAAGGATATGGTAATGTTGATGCCACAACTAGTACTCCTGGTTATGGAGACAACAATGGTAATATTACTTTTACTTTGCAAAGCGCTACAAATATTACTATTTCATATAATGAAACTACCGATAAAGTTACGCTTAAAGCTGAAGGGTTAGATAAGTTTGGCGAATTTGTAATTACATCATATAGTATTGTTGGTAATTTCCCTTGTTTTGGTGGTGATTGGAGCCCAGAAAATACAGGTAACAATATGGTTGAAGGTAGCAATGGTGTTTGGACAAAAAGTTATGAAAATGTAGCACTTGAAGCTAAAGCATACGAGTATAAAGTTGCAGCAAATAATACTTGGGGTAAAGGTGAGTATCCTAGTGGAAATCAAAAATACGAGGTTCAAGTAGCAGGAGTATATAATATTGTGTTTACTTATAATCCAGCTACACCAGAACTTACTTGTGAAGCAACTTTGGTCGGTGAAGTGGAACAACCAGAACCTACAGTTATACCTAATGGAACACAATTGTATCTTAATCCAAGTGCAGAATGGAAAGAGTCTGATGCTCGTTTTGTAGCATACTTCTTTGGTGGCGATGGTGAACTTTGGTTAGATATGACAGATTCAAATGGTGATGGAATTTATGAGGTTGTATCACAAGGCACTCGTGAAAAAGTTATTTTCTGCCGTATGAATCCAGAAACAACAGAAAATAATTGGGACAACAAATGGAATCAAACATCTGATTTAACTTATGATGGAGTAAATAATCAATATAATGTTGTTGGTTGGGAGGAAGGAAATTGGTCTATTTATGAAAATTCAGAAAATGTAAAACTTGATGATATTATTTCGGGTAATGTTTATGGTTGTAATGGTATGATTGTTGCCGACGAAGAAATTTCTATTTTCACTATCACTGGTCAAAACGTTACAAATCGTAATGGTAATCTTGAAACAGGTGTTTATATTGTAAAATCAGCTAATATGATTACTAAAGTAATTCTTAAATAAATAGAGTGTGATATTATAAAAACACACATTAAAGGTGTTGCTCCTTTAGTGTGTGTTTTTTTGTTGGTTTTATAATGAATTTAGTGGGTTAAATTATTATTTAATGGATAATTAACGATAATTTGTGTTTGTTTTTAGTTAGGTATTGGGGTATATTGCGGAAGAGATGCGTTCTAAAGGTTAGACAAAAAATCAATTTATTCATCAAAATATTGCATCCGCTCATTTTTTTTTGTACCTTTGCAGAGTGTTTAACATTTCATAATTCACAACTCTCAATTTTCAACTCTCAATTCTCAATTCTTAATTCTCAATTCTCAATTCATAATTCATGCTAGTAAAAACATACGCTGCAGCCGTACAAGGTATTAGTGCTATAGAGGTAACCATCGAGGTTAATGTATCGCCAGGTATCCGATTCTTAATGGTCGGATTGCCTGATAATGCAGTGAAAGAGAGTCATGAGCGTATTTTTTCTGCATTACAATACAACGATATAAAAATTCCACGTAAGCAGGTTATTATAAATATGGCACCAGCCGATATTCGAAAAGAAGGTTCTGCTTACGACTTGCCTCTTGCAATAGGAATCTTGGCTGCCTCTGAGACAATAAAAGCCGACATGGTTGGGTCGTATATGATGATGGGTGAAATGTCGTTAGATGGTGCATTGAAACCAATAAAAGGAGCATTGCCAATGGCTATCTTGGCTCGCGAAAAAGGCTATAAAGGGCTTATCATTCCTGCCGATAATGCTCATGAAGCTGCTGTTGTAAATAATCTAGATGTCATAGCTGCTGATAATATACTTGATGTGGTGCAATTTCTTAATGGTGAGAAAGATATCGAGCCTATGGTAATCGACACTCGTGCTGAATTCTTTGCTAGTGTAGATAATTTTGATGTTGATTTTGATGAAGTAAAAGGGCAAGAGTCTGTTAAACGAGCTTTAGAGGTTGCGGCTGCTGGTGGTCACAATATACTCATGGTAGGACCTCCAGGTGCAGGTAAGAGTATGATGAGTAAGCGATTTGCCACTATTTTGCCACCACTTACATTGCACGAAGCCCTCGAAACCACTAAAATCCATTCTGTCGCAGGCAAACTTGATGCTAATTCTGGACTTATCACACGCCGTCCATTCCGCAATCCACATCACACAATTAGTGATACAGCTCTCGTTGGTGGCGGCACATATCCTCAGCCTGGTGAAATATCTTTAGCTCATAACGGAGTGTTGTTTCTCGACGAGTTGCCTGAATTTAAACGTGCTGTGCTCGAGGTATTACGTCAGCCACTTGAAGACCGTAAAATCACTGTGTCGCGAACTAAAATGACAGTCGATTATCCTGCAAGTTTTATGCTTGTGGCATCTATGAATCCTTGCCCTTGTGGCTATTACAACGACCCAAACCATGAGTGTACTTGCGCTCCTGGTGTCGTACAGCGTTATCTTAGTCGCATTTCGGGCCCACTTCTCGACCGTATTGATATGCATATCGAAATTGTACCAGTGCCATTTTCGCAATTAGCCGATGCCAAACCATCAGAGAGTAGTGCCACAATCCGTGCTCGTGTTATTGCTGCTCGTAATATTCAGACTGAGCGTTTCTCTCAAGAAGAGGGTGTTTATTGCAATGCACAAATGGGTTCAAAACTCATTCGTAAATATTGTCAGTTGGATGACAAAGGTCAGGATTTGCTCAATAAAGCAATGACCAAACACAATCTTTCAGCACGTGCCTACGACCGAATACTCAAAATGTCGCGCACAATAGCCGACCTTGACAATTCTGCCGACATCCAATTCTCTCATGTCGCCGAAGCAATTAACTATCGCAACCTCGACAAAGAATCTTGGGCACTTAAATAATGCACAATGCATAATTCACAATGCACAATTCATATTTTTGATTTTTAATTTTCAATTCTCAATTTGTTATGGAAGATTTTATAGAAATAATATTTTATGTTGTCATTCTCGCACTTTCGGGGATTGGGTCGTTGTTGAAGAATAAGAAGAAACAGCAACAGACTCAAGCTCCTACAACGATATTTACAGAAAATCAATATGCTCCTGACGTTTTTGATGAGGTAAAGGAGCAAACTGAAGTTCATTCAACTCAAGAGCCTAATGTTGAGGAGAATGAATTGATTCGGATGTTGCGTGAAGCAGCGGCTGCGGCTGAAGCTCAGCAGCGTGAAAAGGAGGCGTTGGAACAACAGCAAAAAGCACTTCAAGAAGAGCAGGTACGTCGGAAAATTGAAGAAGAAAATGTGCGAAAAGCTGAAACAATTCGTGCACAAAGAGCTGCAGAGCGAGCAAAACAACAAGCCGAACCCCAAAAAATAGAATCTGAGGTTGTAGAAGGTGAAAATTCATCTGTTTTTGGTTTGAATTTATCTGATGTTGACGAAGCAAGAAGAGCATTTGTGGCGAGTGAAATATTTAATAAAAAGTATTGTTGAGGTGTATTTGTGTTATCGTGACGATGTATTGAGTTAAAATTATAGGATTGTACCTCGAAAATTTGCTCAGGTCGTAAATAGTTGCTACCTTTGCATTACCTAAACGAGGGGTATAAGAAATATGGGAGATCCAACCTATAAATGGTTGGGTTTCTCCTTTGTTATTGTTCCTTAAGAATTAAGAATTGAAATTAATAACTAATAACTAGTAACTACTAACTAAATTAAAGATTATGGCTGTAACTTACATGACCGAAGAAGGTTACAAGAAATTGATTGATCAAATTAAACAATTAGAGTCTGTTGAACGTCCACGTATTTCGGCACAAATTGCAGAAGCTCGTGATAAAGGCGATTTAAGTGAAAATGCTGAATACGATGCTGCTAAAGAGGCTCAAGGTTTGCTTGAAATGAAAATTGCACAACTCAAAGATACTCTCGCTAATGCTCGTATTCTTGACGAGTCTATGGTGTCTGCTGATTCTATTCAAATACTTTCAAAAGTAAGAGTAAAAGACCAAAAATCAGGTCGTGAAATGCAATATACTTTAGTGTCTGAAAACGAGGCAAATATTCGTGAAGGTAAACTTGCTGTTACTACTCCTATTGCTAAAGCTTTGATGGGTAAAAAAGTAGGCGATGTGGTAGAAGCAAAAGTTCCTGCTGGTACTCTTATGCTTGAAATCCTTGAAATCTCAATTTAATAGAATTATTTCAACATAAGTACAAATTTGATATTTTGGGGTTACAAAATTTTAATTTGTGCTTTTGTTAAAACATAAAAAATTATGGCAACAATTTTCACAAAAATTATAAACGGAGAAATCCCTTGCTATAAAGTAGCAGAGGATGAGCGTTATTTCGCATTTCTTGATATTGATCCAATGACAAAGGGTCATACTCTTGTTATTCCTAAGTTTGAGGCTGACAAAGAGGGTGATTATATCTTTGATATGGATGATGAAATGTATGCAGGTTTGATGTTGTTTGCTAAGCGTGTGGCTAAAGCAATTGAGGTTGCTGTGCCTTGCAAACGCATCGGTGTAGCTGTTATGGGTATGGAGGTGCCTCACGTGCATGTGCACTTAATTCCTATAAATGCCGAAAAAGATATGGTTATTTCTAATCCAAAACTTAAACTTGAGGCCTCAGAAATGGCTACAATAGCAGCTGCTATTGCATCTGAAATGTAAATAATGCTTTGAAATTCAGCATTTTGATGTGTTTGTATAAAAAACATGTCAAAATATTTGGCAGTTTCGCCAAAAATGCGTAACTTTGCACTCGCTTTTGGAGGAGATACTGAGACCTTGTGTTTCGTGTCTAATATCTAAAGGTTTAAAGTTGGCGGGATAGCTCAGTTGGTTAGAGCGTCGGATTCATAACCCGGAGGTCTCGAGTTCAATTCTCGATCCCGCTACAAAAAGACTGATTAACATATTTGTTAGTCAGTCTTTTTTTGTATCTTTGCATAGAAATAAATTATCTTGAATTTAGAACTGAAATATTATGAGTTGATAATATTATGAAATGGTTTAAACTATTTTTGCTCAATTTTGTTGGGGTGTTGAATGATAATTTCATGAAACACTGTATAATATTCGTGTCGGTGGGGTGGGTGATGCCGGAGTGGATGACTCAGAGTCAACTGATATCAGCAGTGAGTGCGGCATTAGTTTTGCCGTATTTATTGCTTTCGCCATATTCGGGGAAAATTGCAGAACGATTTCAGAAACTGAATATTGTGCGTATGATGAAGTTGTTGGAGTTGCCAATAGTGGTGTTGGCTGGTGTGGGATTTTGGATTGAATCGGTATGGATTGTACTATTAGCTGTATTATTGATGGGGACACAAAGTTGCCTTTATTCGCCTGCAAAATATGGACTTATACGTGATGTTGAAGGAGAAAAAGGTGTTGCTTTTGGTAGTGGAATGTTTGAGATGATGGCTTTTTTAGGAATATTGATTGGTACGGTGTTGGCTGCATATTTGTCTGATCACTACGCGTGGTGGATTGTTACTGTAATAATGATTGTGTTGGCAATAATAGGTTTTATCCTATCCAAAGTTCTCGACATAGTAGAGACGCAATACTTTGCGTCTTCTCAAGAACAAAACTCAGAAGCTCAAAACCAAGCATCGTTACATGTATTGAATCCAATTCGATTTCTTATTGATTCTTATAAATTTGCATCGCAATATAAGGGCTTGAATAGGGCGATTTATGGGGCTTCGTTATTGTGGTTATTAGGCGGATTATTGCAAATGAATGTGGTATTACATTGTACGCGCACACTTGGAATGAGTAATACTGCTTCAAGCATAATATTATCAATGGCAGCTGTGGGTATTGCTATTGGGTGTAGTGTGGCAGGTAAACTTATTGAAAATAGGAATAAACAAAACTTCATAATTGGAGGGCTAATAGGAGTGGCTCTTGCCTTAATAATTGTATTGATATTTAAGCCTGAAAGATGGGCATTGGGAGTATTGATATTTTTAACGGCTTTCAGTGGCGGAATGTTTCAAGTGCCATGTTTGGCAATAGTTCAAAGTGCTAATATTGGGCGTAAATTGGGCTCTGTGTTGGCATATCTTAATCTTTTGACATTCATTTTTGTGCTTATTGGTACGGTAATATTTTCGATAATCACAGTGTTAACGGATCAAAATAGTTATGCTGTATTTATTGTGATGCTGATAATCACAATTTTAAGTGCTGGAATGTTTGCATTTGAGAAGAGGTAGAAAATTTCAATTTTTCAACTTTCAACATTCAACTTTTTTTTGTATCTTTGCAATCTAATATGTATTAAAATAAAGTTTTATTATGAAATTATTTAAAGTAATATTTACATTATCAGCCCTTTTAGCTGTAGTTGGAGTTCAGGCGCGTCAAATGTATGTTGGCAACTTGAATTTTGAAGATAAATTTCGTCAAACAGGAACAGTTAAAAATGATACTATCGGTGCTGCTGTCTTTATTTCGGCAGAGGAGTTGGAAAATAAAATAGGTGCAGAATTAAAATCTGTATCTTTTTATCATATAGCATCAAAAGCACCTAAATATTTAAAAGTCTTTGTTACAAATGATTTAAATTCAACTAGTTTGTTTGAAAAAGAGTTGGATGTAACAATGGTTCAAGAGGGTTGGAATGAAGTTTTGCTTGATGAATCATTATTGATCACGGGTGAATCTTTATATTTGGGCTATTATTTGTTGAGTGATGCAACGATTTCTCAAGCAGTGGCTAATAGTTCTCCTGTGCAATCTTATCTACGTAAAGGTTCTACTGCAGATTGGACTTCTACGAAAGGAGTTGCTGTTTATGGTACGTTAGTTGGGGATAAACTTCCTGGTTTAGATGTTGTTTTGACATCCGATGTTGAATACATAGATGCTGAAAAAGACAAAATATTTTCGATTCCGTTTATGATTGAGAATGTTGCTGCTGACACAATTGAATCAATTGAAATATCTTGTAATTTTGGAGATAGTGTAGAAGTGAAAACTATTCATACGTTTTTGCCTTATCTCGAATCAATGGAATTTGCTTATGAAAATATAATTTTGAGTGATTTGGGAGAAAAAGAGTTGGTTTTCACTATAACTAAACTTAATGGAAAATCAGATTTGACTCCAGAAAATAATTCTCATTCAGTGCGAGTGAATGTAGTTGAGCGAATAGTTCAACGAAAAGTGTTGTTAGAAGTTTTTTCTACAGAAAATTGTACTAATTGTCCTAAAGGCCATGAAATAATAGAAGCATCAATAGATGGTCGTCATGACCAAATTATTGAAGTTGGTCATCATGTCGGTTTCTACACCGACCAATGGACTGTGCCTGATGATACAATTTACATGAACTTTTATTATGCTGCAATTGTAACAACTTTTGCTCCTGCTGGCGTTATCGACCGTACTTTGTTCACGAAAGAAGAGGGACATCATAATCCATATCAAGGTGGCGATAGTTGTGTTGTATTCTCTGTTGAAAGTGCAGATATGTGGAATATGTTGAATGTAGAACTTGCAAAACCTGCATACGCTTGGATTGATTTGGCTGTTGAGTTTAATGACGAAGATTCTATCTTGACAATAAATACTTCAGGTAAATCTGTTACTACTCTTGAAGGTGAACCTCGATTGACGATTTATGTAACAGAGGATAATCTTAAAAGCGAACGACAAGCAGGTTGGAATAGTGAACAAAAAGGCTCTTATTATCAAAACAATGTAAATCGTTATATCGCAACAAATGTTTGGGGTGACCAAATTACTTTGAATGATGGGTTTGAAAAAGAGTATAAAGTTAAAGTAGATTCAAAGTGGAATGTAGATAATTTGAATGTTGTTGCGTTTGTTCATAATTATTCTACAAAACCTAATGTGAAAGAACGATACACAGATTTTAATGTGTATAATGCTGAAAAAGTGCAAGTGCGTCCTCATACAGTGGATCTTGACGATGTAGTAAACGAATCTATAACTATAATATCACACCAAGACGATGTGCTTGAAATAGTTGGTGAATATGAATCTGGTATGATATATAATGTTAATGGACAAGCCGTAGCAACCCTTCGTGGTAGTCCGACTACATCAATAGCAAATATGCCAAATGGAGTTTATGTCGTTTCGCTTACATTGGCAGATGGTTCTTGTTTTAATGCTAAATTTATAAAATAGAAACTATAGAAATTATAGAAACTATAGTAACTATAGAAACTATAGTAGCTATGGTGTCCATAGTAACTATAATTTTCAATTCTCAATTTTCAATTCTCAATTTTCAATTTTCAATTCTCAATTTAAAAATATGGGTTTTAATGAATTTTTAACCAAAATATTTGGTAACAAAGCACAACGCGATTTAAAAGAGGTGTCGCCTGTTGTAAACAAGATAAAAGAAATTTATCCTTCAATTGAAAAACTTTCGCATGATAAATTACGTGAGCGTACTGCTGCTATTCGCGAACAACTTCAAAACGCAGTAAAAGCTGAACGTAATCGTATAGAAGAAATTCGTGCCGAAGTAGAACGTACAGAATTAGATAAACGCGAAAAACTTTACAAAGAGATAGATGACCTTGACAAGAAAATACTTGATACACTCGAAGTCGAACTTGATAAAGTATTACCTGAAGTGTTTGCAATCGTCAAGGATACTGCACGTCGTTTTGCTCAAAATGATACAATAGAAGTAACCGCAACAGATTTCGATAGACAACTTGCTATTAAACATGACTTTGTAGAAATCGAAGGCGATAAAGCAATTTATCATAACGAGTGGGAAGCTGGTGGCAATATGCACAAATGGGACATGATTCACTATGATGTGCAATTGTTTGGTGGTGTTGTTCTTCATAAAGGAAAAATTGCCGAAATGGCTACAGGTGAGGGTAAAACTCTCGTGGCTACATTGCCAGTATTCCTTAATGCTTTGACAGGCAATGGCGTTCATGTGGTTACAGTCAATGACTACCTTTCTAAACGTGACTCGGAATGGATGGGGCCTCTTTATATGTTCCATGGCTTGAGCGTAGATTGTATTGATAAACACCGTCCTAACTCTGAAGAACGTCGTCGTGCTTATAATGCTGATATTACATTCGGTACTAACAACGAATTTGGTTTTGACTATCTTCGCGATAATATGGCGTCTGCCCCTATCGACCTTGTACAACGTAAACACAATTATGCAATTGTCGATGAGGTTGACTCTGTGTTGATTGACGATGCTCGTACGCCATTGATTATTTCAGGTCCAGTACCAAAAGGCGAAGACCAAATGTTTGAAGAGTATTGCCCTCGCGTTGAAGTGTTGGTTAAACAACAATCAACAATGGCAACTCAACTCCTTGCTGAGGCTCGTGCTAAAATAGGTAACGAAGATAAGAAAATTAATGAAGAAGGTGCATTGGCATTGTTCCGTTCATATAAAGCAATGCCTAAAAATAAGGCTTTGATTAAATTCTTGTCTGAACCGGGTATCAAACAAATTCTTATTAAAACAGAAGAGTTCTATATGCAAGAGAATAATAAGCACATGCATATAGCTACTGACCCTCTTCTTTTTGTTATTGATGAAAAACACAATTCTATCGAGTTGACTGATAAGGGTATTGATACGATGACTCGTTCGACCGAAGACCCTAATTTCTTTGTATTGCCTGACGTAGGTGCAGAGATTGCCGAAATCGAAAAATCGTCATTGTCAGCCGAAGAACGTCAAGAGAAAAAAGATGCAGCACTTCAAGATTATTCTATTAAATCAGAGCGTGTACATACTGTAAATCAATTGCTTAAAGCATATACACTTTTTGCTAAAGACGACCAATATGTTGTAATTGACAACAAAGTAATGATTGTTGACGAACAAACAGGTCGTATAATGGATGGTCGTCGCTATAGCGATGGTCTTCACCAAGCAATCGAAGCAAAAGAGCGAGTGAAAGTTGAGGCTGCAACTCAAACGTTTGCAACTATTACACTTCAAAACTATTTCCGTATGTATCATAAATTGTCAGGTATGACTGGTACTGCGGAGACAGAAGCTGGCGAATTTTGGGATATCTACAAACTTGATGTAGTTGTAATTCCAACAAACCGTCCTATTGCTCGTATCGATATGGAAGACCGCGTTTATAAAACTAAACGCGAAAAATATAATGCTGTTATTGATGAAATCGTTGATCTTGTAGCGGCAGGTCGTCCTGTGCTTGTGGGTACTACATCGGTTGAAATCTCAGAACTCTTGAGCCGTATGCTTACGATGCGTAAGATTTCTCATAACGTATTGAATGCTAAATTACACCAGAAAGAGGCTGATATTGTAGCAGAAGCTGGTCGTGCTGGAACTGTTACTATTGCAACCAACATGGCTGGTCGTGGTACCGACATCAAACTTACACCAGAGGTAAAAGCTGCAGGTGGTCTTGCAATTATCGGTACAGAACGTCACGAAAGCCGTCGTGTTGACCGTCAGTTGCGTGGTCGTTCTGGTCGTCAAGGAGACCCAGGTTCTTCTGTATTCTTTGTTTCGCTTGAAGACGATTTGATGCGCTTGTTCGGTTCAGAGCGTATCTCTAAAGTGATGGATAGTATGGGATTCCAAGAAGGCGAGATGATTGAGCACTCAATGATTTCTAAATCTATCGAACGTGCTCAAAAGAAAGTAGAAGAAAACAACTTTGGTATCCGTAAACGTTTGTTGGAATACGATGACGTAATGAACAAACAACGTACTGTGATTTATGCTCGTCGTCGTCATGCTTTGATGGGTGAACGTATTGGTGTTGATATTGTCAATACTCTCTATGATACAGCACTAATGGTTGTTAATAATAATCACCAAACATTAGATTATGATGGTTTTAGAGACGATATGCTTGCAGTGTTTGCAATGAGTGCTCCTGTGTCGGGTGAAGAGTTCCGCTCAATGAAAGCAGAAAAAATTGTTGATATTGTAGCTAATGCTGCCTACGACGTATTTGTGCGTAAGATGGATAAAATGGCAGAGGTTGCAAATCCTGTAATCAAACAAGTATATGAAACTCAAGGTGCACAATACGAAAAAATCTTGATACCTATTACAGATGGTAAACGTATGTATAATGTGCCTGTAGTTTTGAAAGAGGCATACGAAACTGAATCGAAAGCCGTAGTTAAAGCATTCGAAAAAGCAATACTTCTTCATGCTATCGATGAAGGTTGGAAAGAAAATCTTCGTGAACTTGATGAATTGAAACACTCTGTACAGAATGCAACATACGAACAAAAAGACCCATTATTGATTTACAAACTTGAATCAAGTAACTTGTTTGGAGCGATGCTTAATGAAATGAATCGTAAGATTACGTCGGTGTTGATGCGTGCACAAATACCAGTTCGCGAGCCAGACCAAGTGCGTAAAGCCGAAGCTGAACGTCGTCAAGACTATAGTCGATATAGCGCAAATAAACAAGATTTGACAGATATTCAGAGAGCTGGGCAACGCGATACTCGAGAACGACAGGTTACTCAACCTATTCATGCTGAGAAAACAGTTGGGCGAAATGATCCTTGTCCGTGTGGGTCGGGTAAGAAATATAAAAATTGTTGTGGCAAAAATCAATAATTAATTTAGTAAAAGACACAAGTATTTGTGTCTTTTGCTTTTTTTGAAAATACATGTAATAAAATTATATTATATGAGAAAAAATGCCTAACTTTGTATGTCGTAAAATGTGAAAAAATATAAAAATATTTTTTTATTTAGAATATAAAATAAAAAGTATTAAAAAGATAGAGTGTGGCTAAGATAAAATTGTTAGTTGCACTTGTTTGGTTATAATAAATTTAATAATATATTGTTATGAAGAGAAATTTACAAAAATTATTAGGCTTATTTTGTGGCTTATTCTTTTCGTTTTCTTTGTTTGCACAGCAATATGGACAAGCATTGAAGGAAGATTTTGAAAATGGTATTCCTAAAGATTGGACTCAAGAAATTGTTTCTGATAAATTGATGTGGACTATTGAAAGTGGTGATTTGATGTTTCCTAATGGTGCTTTTTCAGGTGAAAAACGAGTTGCTTTTCGAAATGAGTCAGGTGTAACTAAAAATGCTTCAACACGTTTGGTTTCTCCTATTATGGACTTATCAACTTTGTATCGTCCGTTGTTGATTTTTGCTCATGCTCAGGATCAATGGACTAAAGATGTGGATGTTTTGCGTGTATTGTATAGACTTTCTCCAGAATCGGATTGGGTAGAATTGAAAGTTTATGATGAATGTATCACTTTTTGGCAAATAGATACTATAAAATTGGTAGGTTCTTCAAAAACTTATCAAATAGCTTTTGAGGCAAAAGATAATCTTGGTCGTGGTATTGTTATCGACGACGTAGAGGTACGTTCTACTCCTAAATGTGATACTCCATACGCATTGATGGTTAGTGAGTTGACAAGTAGAAGTGCGGTGCTTAATTGGTTAGGAGCATTTGATGCTAAAGGTTTTGAATTGAAAGTTTCGACTGAACGAATTTTGCCTGAGCAGTTGAATAATGATTTGTATGTAGCCAATGTGAAAGATACTTTGTTGGGTAATGAATGGAATTATAAATTGACAGGTCTTTTGTCTGGTACGAAATATTATTATTATTTGCGTTCTATCTGTAAAAATGAGAATAGTGATTGGGCTGTTGATTCTTTTGTGGTAGCAAATATGATTACTGTTCCATATACCAATGATTTTAATGTTAAAAAAACGTCTGGTGGTGTTGTTTCTGCTCCTGAAAAGTGGAAAGTGGCGGCGTCTAATGCAGCGGTTGCCCCTTTTGTAAATACTTGTTTGACTATTAATAAATGGTATTCTTCTCCCGACTCTACATTTGCGTTGTGTTTTTATGGTTCGGAAGATGTAGAAACGATAGTGCCTGTTCGTGGTGGTGCGTATTCTTATGCTTGTTTGCCTGAAGTAGAGATAGAAGATGTAAGTAAATTGAGTGTTTCTTTTACGACAATTAATTTTAATCCTCACCTTTCTGATAGATTTAGTATCATTGTTGGTGTGATGACTGACCCTAATGATAAAACTACATTTACGGCTGTTGATACTGTAAATGTGGAAAGTATGCGTACGTATGAAGAGTGTGTGGTTTCTCTTAAAAATTATAAAGGTAAAGGTAAATTCATTACCTTTATGTCTGATTTCATAGAATCGAATATTTTCTGCATGGATAATCTTAAGGTTGATTATACACCAGAAGTGATGAAAGTTAATGATTTTAAAGTGAATATTATAACTTCTACTTCTGTGAAGATTGATTTTGAATTGGAATATCCTAAATATGAAGTTGTTTTTGCAAAAGAGAAATTATTAAGTAATGATATAGATATAGTTACAGATGTAGTTAGAGCAGAAATATCTAATCATGGTATAGTTGGAGGGTTAGAAAATAACACAAATTATTATATATATGCAAGAGCAATAGAGGGGGCAGTCAAAGGCGAAAGGAGCTGTCATCGTATAATTCGTACTCCTGGTAGAATAGAAACTTTGCCATATACAGAGTCATTTACAATAAATACTGCTGATAAAGATTCATATTATTATATCAATTATGGCGAATTTTTATCTTCTCCGAAGAAAATGTTAGCTACAGGATTGATTGCATTATCGAATGGAGCATATTCGATGTTCTGTGATGATAAAACATGTTCAGAAGAAAAATCAAGTGGAACAATAAATTTAGGTTCATCGCACGATGTAGTAAATGATCCCGAAAAACATCTTCATGCTAATTTAGGCTTAGCTGATTATGATTTATGGGCAGTAACTGTATTTCCTGAATTGCCAATTGATATTAAATCAGTGGCTGTAAGTTTTTTGGCAAAAAGGCCATATAAAGAACATTCTGGTTATCTTGAAGTGGGTGTTATGTCTGTGGCGAATGATGTATCAACTTTTCAAGCGATAGATACAATTAAATTGGGTACGAAAGAGAGAAAATATATTTATAATTTAGATGAATATGATGTAAAAGGTCAATTTTGGGCATTTAGAGTAGATTCTAAAATTGTTACTTCAGAAAAGAATGTTGCTTGCATTGATGATGTTAGATTTTATAAAGTGCCATCATGTAAGAGCCCTTCAAATATAGAATTGGTTTCTATTCCTGGCGATCCTACAAAAATGACACTTACGTGGGATGCTAATGGAGCTAAATCATGGGCTGTTCGTTTGTCAAGAGAAGAGTATCCAATAGATTCGATGTTCTCTAATACACAAAATTATGAATATGTTTATGATAATACAGTAAATACAAATAGCATAACATTTACTGATTTACGTCCTTCTGGTTTTAAATATTATTATACAATTTGTCCTATTTGTGGAGAAGAAAAAGGCAATTGGACACTTTGGGATAGTTTAACAACAAATTGTTATGATGTAGAGGCTATACCTTATGTAGAGAATTTTGACAATGAAGATTATTTGGTTGGTGAAGTTGAAGGTTTTGCGGTGCCTTGTATGATATCAAAGCAACTTATTTATAAATCATCAATTTTGAATACTTCTCCATGCCTTTCAAATAAAAAATCGGCATCTGGTGCAAATTCAGTTGTATTAACAAAAGGAAAGAGATTGGAGGAAAATCAAAATCCTTATTTTGCCTTGCCAAAAATGGCTAAGCCTATCAATGAATTGCAGTTGTCGTTTAAAACATTTGGTATAGAAGTTCAACCTCAAATCTGGGTTGGTGTTATGACAGATCCTCTTGATACTGCAACGTTTGAGGTGGTGGATATTATTACGCCGATTGTTTTAGAGAAAGAGAGTGAAGATGCTCCAGATGAATTCTTGGAATATATAGTCTCTTTTGCTGGATATAAAGGAAAAGGCGAACATATTGCTTTGATGTTGAAAGATGAATTCGAATATTTTGCTGTATCGGCTTATATCGATGATATTGTTGTCGATAATATAATTCCATGTGCTCGTCCAGAGAAAATCAAACTTGTTGATTTTAGTTCTGATGCTGTTAGACTTTCTTGGTCTAGTGCAAGAGAAATTGATAGATGGAGAGTAGTTTTTGCTCTTGATAAGCTTACGCAACAAGATTTGTCAAATCCACAAATGAGTAGCAGAATTGTAAGAATAGATACTGTTACTTCAAGTTATACATGGTTTAGGGGCTTACAAGCAAGTACTCGTTATTATGTTTATATTCAATCAATGTGTAGTGATATTGAAACAAGTAAATGGTCGAATTATTTTACATTTACATCTCTTTGTGTGCCGATTGATATAGAAAATGTGGGTGTGGAAAGTTTTGAAAATTATGCTACGGGTGTAGGTACTTATCCTGATTGTTATTTTGTCGGTTCTAATTCAAAAGACAAAGAATATGTTCCATATTGTGACACTAAATATAAACATACGGGTCAAGCATCTATGTTCTTTAGGTCAGATGAGGAAAATAATGGAGCTTATATGATAACTAATAGTTTGGCTGTTGATGATATTGCAGATGTAAAACTTAATTTCTGGGGTTATACCGAGTATCCTTCAGATCATTATGCTCACTCAATTGTTGTGGGGGTATTGACTTCACCATCGGATTTAGCGACTTTTGTACCTGTTGATACTGTAGTTTTATCTTCAGAAGAGCGTCCATACGAAATCCATTTCCATAATTACAAATATGATTATAAGGGAGATAGAGGTAAGTTTATTATGTTCCGTTCAGAATTTGATCGCGAAAATAGGGTTTATATAGATGATATATCTTTTGGCCCTGCATCAGCTTGTCCTACAAGTTTCTATTTTGATGATATTACAGCAACATCATTTAAGCTTAGATTTAGATCAAATAATGCGCCATACGAAATTAAGTATTCTACATCAATGTGTGATGAAGAACTCTTGAATTCAAATAAGTTGACATCTATTATTGTAACAGAAGATAGTTTGTTGATAGAAGGTCTTACCCCATATACTACATATTATTTTTATGGACGATCAACATGTGGAGGTAAATATGGCGAGTGGTCTAATGTAAATATTGTTAGAACTAATTGTTTTGAAACATTGCCATTGCCTTATTTTGAAAATTTTGATAATCAGGTTGCAATTGGGCAAGCTCCTGATTGTTGGGATAGTTATTATCAAGATATGAATATTGCTTATCCAGCTTTGGATAATATGAAAAGTGCTTTGACTCCAGGATTTTATCCTTATTCTGGTAGTCGTGCTATTTATTTGAGAACAGATGCAGGAACTCCTTCGTATTTGGTTTCTCATGAAATAGAAGTTGATGATTTGAGTAAATGTCAAGTTACTTTCTTTGCTTGGCCAAGATATGAGAATAAGAATAATTCGGTTGTTGTTGGTGTGGTTACTAATGTAGATAGCATTGCAGCGTCATTTGTTCCAGTTGATACTATTTTAATTAACCAGGAAATGCGCTCGTGGGAAGAATGTGTAGTTTCTTTTGAAAACTATAAGGGATCGGCTAAACGTATTGGCTTTGTTTCTTATCAATCGCTCAACGAAACTGCAGCAACTTCGGGTGTTTATATAGATGATATTCTTATTGAACTTATTCCAACCTGTAAAAAACCAAAACAGTTTAAGTTTATGGGTCATACAGAAAATTCTTTGACCATATCTTTTGTTGGAAGTGGTGTGGATAAATATGAAGCAACTTATGGACAATCAGGCTTTAATGTTAATGAAGCAAAAGATATTGTTGAATTTACGGGCACAGAATTTACTTTGTCTGGACTTGAACCCGCTAAGTATTATGATGTATATGTTAGAAGTGTTTGTTCTGCAACCAATAAATCACCTTGGACGTATGCAGGTAAATATTTCACTTCTAATGTATTAATAAGAGATTACCCTTATGTAATAGATTTTGAAAATAGAGCAGAAGATGCACAATGGACATTTAAACAAGGAAATCAAGTTAATAAATGGTATATCGGAGCAGATACAGCTCATATAGTAACAGATAATGTAGCAGAAGGTAATGCTTTGTATATATCGAATGATGGAGGAAAATCAGCGCATTATGATAATACTTCTGCTTCTAATTCATGGTGTTATAGAGGTTTGAATTTAGAGCCTGGAACATACACAATTTCGTTTGATTGGACTTGTGTGGGTGAGAAAAAATCGAGTGTAACAGGAATGGATTATTATGATTATTTCCGTGTGGTATTGTTGCCAACAACTTCTGTTTTTGATGCAGGTTCAAATTCGATTACGAATATAAGTGGAAATGTTACGATATTTAATACTGCAAAAAGTGCAGTATTGCCTGACGGATGTATTAACCTTACAGCCGAAGCAGAAAAAGGGGTTTATGTCTTTAACTCGGTTAATAAATCTAAACCTTTGTCAGAGCAATGGAAATCGCACGATATAACATTTGTTGTTGATGAGGAGATTGCAGGTGCATACAATATTGTATTTTATTGGTGTAATAATAGTAGTGGTGGTGACTATGCAAATGTTCGCTCGGCTGTGGTAGATAATATAAACATTGTCAAGGAATCTTGTGATATGGCTTATAATTTACAAGCAACCGAAATAGGTGAAAATTATGCAAATCTAGCATGGGATGTAGTTGCTGATAAGGTTAAGGGCTTCAATGTAGAAGTTGAATCTACAGTTGTCAATATCAAAAATCCTACTGAAAATCGCATTGTTTTTTCTGAATTTGTTGAAAATAATTCTGTGAAAATCACAGGGCTAAAAGATAATACACAATATAGGGCATATATTCAAACTGTTTGTGATTCTTCTAATGTAGGTAAAAAATCAGAACCATTATTGTTTACAACAGCATGTGCTTCAGTTGCAGTAGATTCTGTTTTAGATTTTGATGATGATGATACTCATATTTATTTGCCTTATACTAATTCGTCGGTGACAAATAAATCATATCCAACTCCTAAGTGTTTTGTCGTTGGGCATGATAAGATGGATTATACTTCAAGTGTTGTAAAATATTTCCCTAATTTGATTTCTAATACTGCGATAAAACAATATTCTCGTTCTGGTGATTATGCTTTGATTTTTGAGCGTACATCAACAATAGCAATGGGAAAAGATGGTTCGAAGTTGTCATCGACAGAAGGTGGTTATATTGTATTGCCTGAATTTGAAGGTGAAAGGGAAGATTTGCAATTGTCATTCTGGATGCGTTGTTTATATAATAATCCATCATCAGGAGAAGTTGGAGCTTTGGGAGCTAAAGATATGGCATCTCGATTCTCAAAGAAATTGTCAGTAGGTACAATGTCAGATCCTGCAGATCCAACAACATTTGAACTCATTACAATTTTTGAATATCCATATACTGATGTGGAGATAACATCTAAAACTAATGTTTTAGATGATCCTACAGGAAATGAATATTGGGTTGAATGTAAATTGCCATTGGTTGGCACTGAAGGTAAGTATATCGTATTGAAAAATGATATATTGGGGGATAGTTTAAAATATAATACAGTGTATGTTGATGATATAAAGCTTACTTCAGTGGCTTGTCTAAAACCTGAATTTATCAAGTTTGATTTAATTACGACAGAATCTGTTTTAGTTGATTGTGCTCATAGTAATGTAGATAAACATGTTATTAGATTAGCAACCGATGAAAAATTCTCTGATAATTTGCGAATAGATACAGTGTCAAGTTTTCCTGTTAAATTAGAAAATTTGCAACCATCTACAGTATATTATATGCAAATACAGACATTGTGTTCTGACGAAAAATCATCAGAATGGTCGGATGTAGTAACATTTACTACATTGAAAACTATTGCATATACAGAAGATTTTAATGTAGATTTGACTTGCCCTGTAGATTGGAATAGAGCAAATAAAACATCTGTGACTGATTTATTTAAGGGGTCTGGTTTGTATATTGTTCCTACTAATAATCAAGAAGGTTGGTCGGTCAATGGTGCGTTATTTAGAAATGGTTTGTTCTCAACATCTCACATGTCAGTGAATGTTTCATGTATGGGAGGGGTTGCGATTAATGCATCTAAACATTGGTTATTGTCGCCTAATGTGATTTTGCCAAATAAGGAAAAATTACATTTAGTGTTTGATTTAGCATTGACAGATATGAACACAGCAGACCCTATTGGGGCAGATGATATCAATGCTCCAACAAGTAGGTTTATGGTCATAATTTCAGATGATAAAGGAAAGACATGGAAGCGTGAAAATGCTGTAGTTTGGGGTAATCAAAAAGACGATTATGTTTATTTTGATATCCCTCATACAGGAAAGAAATATTCAATTGATTTAGACCGTTTTGCCGGTAAAACAATTCAAGTGGCATTTTATGTCGAATCTGCAGTAGATTTGAATACTACAACAGAAATTCATATTGATAATGTGCATGTAAATTCATATAAAGAAAATGTAGCAAAAGTGGATTTATGTGAGATGGAAGATTATTTGAATGGCGAATTTTATGTACATTATTCTGATTTAGTTTTGGGTGATAACTATTTTGATGATTGGGTATTAGCAAAACAAAAAGAAGAGGATGATATTTTGAATGCAACAACAATTAGAGTGTCGCCTATTGCAGAAAATGCTATTAGTGTCTCAATGTGTGAGGGTGATGTTTATAGTTATAACAACTTCTCAGAACTTTTGTTGGCTGGTGTTTATAAACAAAAATTGTCTTCTTCTAATGGCTGTGATTCTGTTGTGGTGCTTGATTTAGCAGTTGAGCCTGCAATTCGTGTTATAGTGGATGATACTATTTGTTCAGGACAAAAATTTGTTTTTAATGGAAAAGAATACACCTCAACAGGTTTATATGTTGATACTTTGGTTTCAGCAGTAACTGGTTGTGATTCAATTATTACGTTGGCTCTTAAAGTTAATGAGGCAATTTATATTACAAAAGCAATGAATATTTGTTTCGGCGAGTCGTATCAATTTGGAAGTCAAACTATCACTTCATCAGGTAGTTATATAGAAGAATTTGTGTCGGTTGATGGCTGTGATTCTATAGTTACATTAGAAGCGACAGTATTACCTGATTATCGTCGAACAATAAGAGCCGCTATTAAGGAGGGTGAGAAATATAATGATAATGGATTTAATGGTATTTCTCGACAAGGAACATACACTTTACCTCTTAAATCGGTCGATGGTTGTGATTCTACTATAACATTGAATCTTTTAGTTCTAAAATCAGATACAGCATATGTCAAAAATGAAATTACAACAGAAGATTTGCCTTTTGAATATGAAAGTTTGTATTATGATGAAAATACGTTACCAGGTACATACGTTGATACGATTGTGGTTAAACTTGATAATATGGAATATGTCGTTATTCATACTTTGATAGTTAATTTATCAGATGCAATAGATAATGTTATGATTAAAGATTTGGTGATGGTACCTAATCCGCTCAGAGCAAATCAAACATTGTATATTCTCAATGACTTTACTATCGAAGAGCGTATTGGTTTGTATGTTGAAGTTTTTGATGCTAAGGGTCAAAGAGTATTGATTGATGAACCAAGAAATTATCCTATTACAATTGATTATTTGGATCAATCGGGTATTTATGTTGTTAGAATTATAACTGGTACAGGTACAGTTTATACAGGTAAGATTTTATTTGAATAATATTATTAAATAAGATATTGATGATGAAAACTTTTGATAAAATTTTCTTAGTTGTTGTTTTTTCGCTATTTTGTAATGTTTTATTTGCAAAGACAGTTATTTCTTCAATCGGTTTCCAAACTGACTTTGAGGATGAAGAAGAACGTGCAAAGTGGATATTGAATCCAACTGTTGAGGGTTACGAATGTGCAAATAAGTGGTTTTGGGGCAATCTTGGAGCTAATGGAGGCGATCATGGTTTGTTTATATCAGGAGATTATGGTTTAACAGACCGTTATGTCCCTATAGGTACTACAACACTTGCTTATCGTACATTTACTTTTGGTAAGGGTGATTATGAACTTTCGTTTGATTGGCAAGCAGGAGGTCTTTCGGCTGATGGATTATATGTTTGTTGGATACCAGAGCGTGATAGTATTGAATTAGCATCAGTGAGTACAAGTAGTATATTGCCTGAATGGGTAGAAAGATATGCTGTTGATTTTAATAGTGATTTGTTGTATTTGTCGCAACGCACTTGGAATACAATATTAGATACCATATATACAAATGGAGAGGCATATAATCTTGTGTTTATTTGGAACAATGGTGTATTGGCTTCTTATTCTATGGGAGCAATGATTGATAATCTTAATATACTTGAGGTTGGACGATGTTCGAGACCAACAAATTTGATGGCTAACCCTAAAGGTAATGACATGGTTTTGTCATGGAGTGGTGAGGCCGATGCTTATGATGTACGTTGTGTTAATAATTTAACAGGTGAATCGGTTGAATATAATGATGTAACAACAACTTATCAAGTTATTTCTGATTTATCAGAAGGTATGTGTACCTATTATGTTCGTTCGAAATGTGGTGATATTGCTGGAACTTGGACTTCTCTTAGTAAATTTCTTTTTTATCCAGGAACACGTTGTGTTGATTATTTAGATTTAAATAATCGTAATTGTTCTTATGGTGATCCTATGGAAGGACTAAAATATGGGGCTGTAGATTTTGGTTGTCAGGCAGTAGATAGTCGTCATACTATTCATTGGAATCCAAAAGAATATGATCCATTTACTAATGGAAAATTGAAAACTGTTCCTGATGGTGCATTAGCTTCTATTAGATTAGGTAATTGGAATATTGGTGCAGAATATGAAAGCGTGGAGTATAACTTTATTGTAGATACGACAAAGGATGCGGCTATTTTATTGCTTGATTATGCTGTGCTTTTAGAGTCTCCAAATCATGACTCTATAGATCAACCTCGTTTTACACTTGAAATTACACATGACGAGAAACCTCTTGATAAATTTGGATGTGGAGAAGCATATTTTGCAGCAGGTTATAATACTGATGGTTGGGTGAAATTCCAAGGTCCGAATTCAGAAGGGTATTATAAAGATTGGACAACCGTAGGTGTAAACTTGCGGGAATATCATGGAAAGTCATTGAAAATAAAATTAACAACGTATGATTGTACCGCAGGAGGTCACTTTGGTTATGCTTATTTTACTCTTAACTGTTCGGGTGGAAAAATTAAGGGATTGAGTTGTGCGGGAGATTCAGAAACAATATTTGAAGGTCCTGAGGGATTTAATTATCGGTGGTATTTACCTTCAAATCCCGACTCAATTGTTTCTGAAAAAAGACGTTTAACTTTGCCAGCAAGTGATACTTTAACATACGCATTGGATGTAATTCAACCAACCAATAGAAATTGTTATTATACGCTTTATGCGTCTGCTGTTGGGCGTTATCCTTGTGCTGCTGCTGATTATAAACCAGATTTTTCTAATTGTACAAATGAGGTTGAATTTATAAATAAGAGTTATATAAAGCGAATCAATCAAGTAACTAATGATAGTTCGATAACTGGCGAACCTTGTGAAAATTTCTTGTGGGATTTTGGGGATGGAACTATGTCAAATGAAGCGAATCCTATTCATGAATATCCAGCGAGAGGTGGTTCTTACACAGTAAGATTATTATCAGGTATTGCAGATGGTAAGTGTAGTGATGATACAACTTTTACTATAAAATTGCCTCGTATGGATTCGAAACCAGATACTATTCATGCCACTGTTTGTCTTGGCGAACCATACGAATTTCCAAAAGGGAAGTATCAATTTGAGTCTGGGTTTTATTCTGATTCGGCGGTTACTATTTATGGTTGTGATAGTATAACTGTTTTGGATCTTTATGTTGCAGAAAGATATGATACTACTGTTGTTGAAGCTATTTGTAGTGATGATGAGTATTATTTCGATGGTAAATTGATTACAGAATCGGGTCGTTATCAAGCTAATTTTATAACGAAGTATGGTTGCGATAGTTTGGTAACATTGGATATTGATATTCTAGAAGCACTCAATGTTAGCATTGATAGTGTGATAAATCAATGTAGTGATGATGAGTTTATTTCATTGCCTTATATATTACACTCTGGGGGATTAGGTGATTTCAAAATCTATATTGAAGAACTTGATTTAGAATGTGAGGGCTATTCAGTAGAAAAGGATGCATTATTGATTGAAATGCCTACGGGTTTAAAACCAGATAGTTATAAAACAATAATAGATTTTGGAGAATCGGCTTGTGGAACAGGTGCAGAAACAATTACTTTAAACTTGTTGTATCCTAAGGATGTGCTTGTTCAACGTTGGGGCGATGTGCTTGCTGTTATGAATGAAAACTATAATGGGGGCTATAATTTTGTTGCTTTTCAATGGTATAAAAATGGACAAATTATAGAAGGGGCAACATCTTCTATTTTGTATGAGCATGGAGGCTTGGATTTAGATGCTGAATATTCTGTGCTGTTGACGCGAGGAGATGATAATTCTAAATTATTGACGTGTAGTGCGGATTTGGTTGATTTTGGTGGTGTTATAGAGGAAAATGCAATCAATGTTTCACGAAAAGATAATAATGTAGAGATTGATTTACCACAAAAAGCAAAAGTTAAAGTGTGGTCAACGTCTGGCGTATTACTTAAAGAATTCTTATTGAATGAGGGTGTGAATATTGTCGATACGTTAGGGATGCATGGGGTGTATATATTTGAAATTATTTTTGAAGATAATCAAAGGGAAATACAACAGGTTGTATTTTAAATAAAAACAGCATAAATTATGAGTAAAAAGACGTTAGGCATATTTGTGATTTTTGTATTTTTATTGCTTTCTGAGTTTGCGATGGCACAAATGGTGTCTGTTCCATATTTTTGTGGATTTGAAGATGCTACGGATAATAGTCATTGGAAGATGAATGTAGGACCTACAGCAGAAGATAGCAATGATAAATGGTTAATCGGTAATATAGATAGTAGTGAAGGATATAATTCGTTGACTATAACCTGTGATAGTGGTAAAACGGCGACATTCGGAGCCGAGCGAAACATGATGGTTGCTTATCGTCGTTTTCAAATAGATACTACATTATCGGTAAATATCTCTTTTGATTGGAAATGTGAAGGAATAGAAGATATTTCTCAATGCCATTTTTATTTTTTGCCTGCATCTGCTATTGCTGAATCTGAATTGTATTCTTTGTCAAATACAGCAACTTTACCTCTAAAATTAAGTCGTCCTCAAGTTTCTCTAAGTGGGAGTGTTGATTGGATGAATGTTTTTGCTTGCGAACAATTAGATTTGCAAGAAAATGTTGAGTACTATATGATTTTTGCTTGGCAAAATGCTAATACTGATACTGCTCAAAATGTTCTTTCAAAATATTCTGTGTCAATAGATAACATACAGATTACATCTGCAACTTGTCCGGAACCAGAAAATTTGCGGTATAAGTCGGCTTGTGATACACTTTTTCTTTGGTGGGATGGCGCTACTGAATTGTATGAGTTTCAATATAAACCTTCGGGCGATAAAATTTGGAAAACTTTGCCAAAGACAAGAGAAAAAAAGACAGTTTTGGTCGGTATTCAAGAGGGTGCTTATGACGTAAGAGTGCGAGGTGTGCATGAAACTACAAATGAATTTAGTGCATGGCGTGCATTGAACGAAGTTGTTTGTTTTTGTCCTGAGCGGCATTGTATAAATTTTGTTGAATTGGATCGTCCTGGTGTTGAGTGTTTGTGGGGTGAGGCATCTAATCCTGCAGATATAAAATTGGCTCCAACTGGGGTTGGAAATACAGGGGCTGGACCTTACGACAAGGGTTCGAGGGATATTCGTAGTCGGCATACAGTGAATTGGCGACAAGGAGATCGTGACCCTCGTACTGGTAATTTGTTGCGAACAATTCCTGAAGGACATTTGGCATCGGTGCGTCTTGGAAATTGGGATATTGGAAAACAAGCCGAAGGAATAGTGTTTGATTATGTTGTTGATACAGCGCAAGCAGATATTATTTTGATGAAATATGCTGTTGTGTTAGAGAATCCAGGTCACGGACCAACAGAAGACCCTTATTTTAAACTCGAAATTTTAGATGAGGGGGGAATGATTATCGATGCCGATTGTGGTGCATTTGATTTTACTCCACAGAATAAAAATATTAAATGGAATAGAAATGGTGGTTTTGTTTGGAAAGATTGGACTGCTATTGGATTGAATTTGGCTGCACATCATGGTAAAAGTATAAAAATACGATTGATAACACAAGATTGTGTGAGAACCGCACACTGTGGATATGCTTATTTTACGTTGGATTGTGTCGATGCATCTATTAAAACTACAAGTTGTGGTGAAACTGTAGAAATAAAAATGGAAGCTCCTGATGGTTTTGAATATTTATGGACTCGTGGTGATGATAGGGAGCCAGTGCCAGGTGGCACATCTAAAACAATTGATATTCCTGCAGATGATATTGAAACTTATTATTGTGAGGTGAGTTATGTGGGGATAGAGGGTTGTGGCTTTGAATTGCATACTGAGGTTAAACCTCGTTTCCCTTTTGCAGATTTTGCATCGGTGTGGAAACCAGAAAATTGTGAGAATAAGATAATGTTGAATAATAAAAGTTGTGTACATACTCGTATAGATGGTGTAGATACTCCGACAAGCGAGCCTTGTGAGACGTTTTATTGGAAAATAGATGATGGACAGGATGTGTATGAGTATATATCAGAAGATGTGGAATATAAAGTACCAAATGAGGGTGCAACATTGCAGGTTACACTTGTTTCTTATATTTCAAGTGGTGCATGTGAAGATGATACTACTATAACCGTTGTAGTTCCTGCTATCTCTTCTGATTATTGTGTGATAGATACTACGATTTGTGAGGGAGATTATATCCAAACAAATTTTGGCGCATTTGCTAATGACACTGTGGTGTTTCATACCGAGAAAAGTAAGTGGTGTGGTTGTGATAGTACGACGGAGTTGAGATTAACCATATTGCCTCAACCTGAGGAGGTGCATGTATATGATACTATCTGTAGCGGACAACCTTATTCTTTTAGAGGTAAAAATGTAGAACTTCCAGGAGAGCACAGATTTGTATTCCCTATGGATTCTGGGTGCGATAGTGTTTTTGTTTTGCATTTGGAAATGATAGAACCAATGAGTGATGTTGTTTTGGATAGTTCTTTGTTTGTTTGCGCTGATGATAAAAAATTGAGTATAGGTTATGATTTTATTGGCGGTTCTCGTCAACCTTCGGGGTGTTCGATATTATTTTCAGATTTAGCAAAAGATAATGGATTTGTTGATCTGCAAAAAGTGGAGATGGATTATATTAATAATCAATTGTTGATTGATATACCTCAAAATTGTCGTCCTAATAAATATAGCGCAACTCTTCTTTTCAAAGATACTACGGGAATGTGTGGTGATGCATCTTTTGATATTTCTTTTGATGTTTATTATAGTTCTTCTATTCTCCAGCCAAAGTTTGGTAATACAATTGCTCTTTATGATTCGGCACATAATGGGGGATATAGTTTTGTTGAAAGTGAGTATCAATGGTATAAAAATAATGAAATTCTGTTAGATGATACTTTGTCTTATTTGTATCTTGGAATAGGAGAAGAGTTTGCTGTAGATGATTGTTATTATTTGGAACTTATGCGTAAAGATGATGGTGTTGTGATGCGGACGTGTGAGATTTGTCCTGGCATGGATACTGATATAGATGATGTTTATGCTTTATACGAGTTGTTGTCTATAACGTTGTTTGAAAAGAATCAACGTATTGTAATTGACAATTTGGAAGAAGGTGTTGTTGGAATTTTTACTCTTACAGGTCAGTTAGTGAATGAATATCACGTGAAAGAGTTTGATTCGATGATTGTTGCTCCTTCTCAGGCAGGCACGTATGTTTTGCGTGTTATTACGTCAGATTATACAGTAGGTTATAAAATACAAGTTAAATAAGTTGATTAAATAATAGATAAGATATTTTGTTTGTGCGCACATTTGTAGTGATACAAGTGTGCGCTTTTGTTTTGTGGTGTTGGAAAAATGTTGTAATTTTGCATAAATTTATTTGTTATGCCTAAAATTCAGATTACGGAGGATGGTTCGCATACGTTGTTTAGCGAAATGGCTGGGCAGACGTATCATTCGTCACATGGAGCAATACAAGAGAGTAATCATATATTTATTTCTCAACTCTCAACTCTCAACTCTCAACTTTCAGTATTGGAGATTGGGTTTGGTACGGGGTTGAATGCTTTGTTGACGGCTAAGTGGGCTAATGAGCATAAAGTGAAGATTGAATATACGACTATTGAATTGTATCCGTTGGAGAGTGTGATTTATCGTGAGTTGAATTATGGACGATTGTTAGGCGATGAGGAGTTGTTTTTGAGATTGCACGAGGTGGCGTGGAACGCAGGTTTTGTACAAGTTTCGGAGTATTTTGCGATAAGGAAGTGCAAGAGTGATATTGTGGAGTGGTTGCGCAATGCGCAATGCACAATGCATAATGCACAATCGTCTGACCAGTCAGATTTCAGTATCAACTCTCAACTCTCAACTTTTAACTTTCAATATGATGTTGTTTATTTTGATGCTTTTTCGCCTGATGCTCAGCCAGAATTATGGAGTGAGGAGGTTTTTTTGAATATTTACCAGTTGATGAAAGAAGGTAGTGTGTTGACGACCTATTGTGCGAAGGGCGATGTGCGAAGGGCGATGTTAACGGCAGGTTTCAAGGTCGAAAAATTGCAAGGCCCTCCAGGTAAACGGCATATTTTGAGGGCGGTTAAAATATAAAAGACATACTTTTTATGGAAAAGTGTGTTTTTTATTTGTTTATTTCAATAGAAAAGTGTAGTTTTGTAGTGTTATTTTTTATGGAAAAACGTATTTGTTTATGAAAAAAGAGAAAGAAATGGCGCAGTATGCGTTGGATTATGCTTTGCGTAGGGGCTGTCAGCAAGTGAGAGCTTTGTTTTCTGCTGGTGAGGAGAATGAGGTTGAGGTGCGTGATGGTAAGGTTGATAAATTGCATCATTCGGGTGGTTGTCAGTTATCGTTAAGTCTGTTTGTAGATGGGGCGTATAGTACGATTTCGACTAATCGCCTTGAGCGAGACGAGTTGGAGCGTTTTATTGATAAAGGAATTATAAATACACGTTTTTTGGAAAAGGATCCTTATCGTTCGTTGCCTGAGGCGGGGATGTATTATCGTGGAGAGATGAATGATTTTGGTTTATATGATGCAGGGTTTAAGAGTGTTGATGTAGATGAGAAAATTTCTGTGGCAAAGGGTGTGTTTGATGAGATTGTTGGGGAGCGTGTGATTTCGGCTATGGCGGGAGTGGCTGATACTGAAACGTATAATTATTTGATTGATAGTAACGGTTTTGAGGGCGAAAAGCGTAGAACGTTGTATATGGCGACTGCTCAGGTGAGTGTGTTGGGTGAGGGAGATGAGCGTCCAGAGGATTATTACTATGTAAATGCTCAACATTGGGGGCGTCTGCAGAAAACAGGTATTGGTGTCGAGGTGTTGAATCGTACAATAGCCAAGATTGGTGCTTGTAGAGTAGAGTCGGGGGTATATGATATTGTAGTGGATAGACGAGTGGCATCATCGGTAGTAAGTCCGTTGATTTCGGCTGTGAGAGGTGAGGCGTTGCACATGAAATCTAGTTTCTTGCTTGACAAAAAGGGAGAAAAAATTGGGTCGGATAAGTTGACTATGGTAGATAATCCACGACAATATGATAAGGCAGGAGCTAAATTATTTGATAATGAAGGTGTTGCTGTTGTGGGTATGCCTATTGTGGAGGGTGGAGTATTGAAGAATTATTATATTTCGAATTATATGAGTAAGAAAATGGGTGTGCCGATGACGCAAAGTGGTTCAACTATTATTGATTTTGGATTGGGCGATTGTGATACTGCTGAGTTGATACACCGTTTAGGGAAAGGATTGTATATTACAGGTTTTAATGGTGGAAATTGCAACAGTACGACAGGCGATTTTTCGTTTGGTATTGAGGGATTTTGGGTAGAAAATGGTTTGATTGTTAAGCCTATAAGCGAGATGTTGATGACCGGGAATATGTTGACGTTGTGGAATAATTTGGTCGAAACATCGAATGATCCGTTGGGTTATACCGCATGGAAATTGCCTTCAATGTTATTTACAGATATAACAATAAATTGATATTATTATGAAAAGATTATTATTACTTTTAGTTTTGCATTGTGTATTATGCATTGTGCATTGTGAAAATGTTACTTTTAGAGTGAATGTGCCAGAGGGTACAAAACATTGTTTTGTGGTTGGAGGATTGCCTGAACTAAGTTCGTGGGCGGCAGGAGCTGCTGTGCCAATGAATAAAGTTGATGGACTAAATCAGTTTACTATTACTATTGAAGGTATTACTGCGGAGGATGTCGCTACATCAGATGGTTATAAGTATGTCTGTGGACCTGATTGGAAATATGTAGAAGTGACCTCTTCGGGCGGTGAAATGTCGAATAGAAAATCGGTGGGTAATCCTGATGTCGTGGCAGGTTGGCGTAATGTATATACTCAAATTGGGCTTACTGAGACTTATAAGATAGCTGGTCGAGATTATAATGTTCAGATTTTGTTGCCTAATGAGTATGATAAAACAAAAGAATATAGTGTAACTTATATGTTTGGGCGTCATCAACGTTATCGCAATGCTGGTTCAGATAGTGAGTTGGGCGATAGAATTTTATACCCCGACTCTTGGGCTGTGGCAGATTCTGTTGTGGCGATGGAAAAACAAGGAGTAGATGTTGGTGTTATTGTCGTGATTTATGCTCAATTGCCTGAGTTTACACCATGGACGAACGATGAATTTATGGGTACGGGTGATGCCGACGAGTTTTTAACATCTTTTGTTAATGATTTTAAGCCTGCGTTTGAAAAGAAATATTCAATCGTATCGAATAAAGAGTCTTGTACAATAATGGGTGCCGATGTGGCGGGGTTATTTGCTTTTTATGCAACGCTCAAACACCCTGAATTGTTTGGTGCGTGTGGAATGTTTGCCCCTTCATTTTGGTATAATAGGAGCGAACTTGTCGATTTTGTAGATGATTATGTTCCAACGCTATTAACTACCAAATTCTTTTTTACAACGACTACAAAAGATATTCAAATGACTTTTGATGATATTGATATATTTATTGGTTTGTTAAACCAGAAGGGTTATAAAAATGTTAGAAAAATGAGTACGGATGGTATGCACGATGATATTTCGTGGGGACGACAATTTCCATCTGTTTTCAAATCTTTGAAAGGGTTAGTTCTTTCAACTGATTTCTCTGATGTTCAACAAGCTATGAAACGTACAACAGATGTATCAAATATATCTTGGACTTTTATGAAAGGAGAGGGTACAACAACGCTTGAATGTGAGGGTTCAAAGACACAAGCTGGTTATTTCTATAAAGATGGTAAAACTCCAACTGCAGCACAAGTGTTTGTGAAGGAGATACCTGTTGATGGAAAGAAGTATTCGTATTATTGGAATATGAATAGTGGAGCAAATTGTGATGGCGAACTTTTACTCTCTTCGCCTAAAGATATTGGTTTTAAGAACACACGTTCAACTACCTCTTGGCAACGTGTAGCTATATTTGCTGATGGCAGTTATGAGCAATCGGCTGCATCATCTGCCAATTTTACTGTAAATGGAGTGAAAATGTTGGTTGGAGAGAATTATACAGTGAGTGCAGAGGTTGCATTGACCGACAATAAAACTATTTCGGTGCACTATGGTAGTGTGAATTCGGGTAGCGATATGGGCGAGTTGGTAAGTGCACAGGCATCAGCAAATTGTTTGAAAGCTAAGGTAACTTATTCGTATTTGACCAACAAATTGACTATTGAGGAGACCGAATTTGGTAGTTCTGATATTGACTTGGAGTATTTCAAGGTAGAGCCTGCTGTAGTACGTGTTGGTACACCTGTGAAAATGTCGGTTAAGGTAGCCAACAAAAATGGTTATGGCGTAACTTTCCGAATGAATCATAATAATCTGTCGTCAAATCCAATTACTTTGACTAAAGGTGAAAATGATGAGGAGTATTATATGCTTAATTATCCCGAAAGCGGAATTTATGGTTTCTATCTTGATATAGAATTGAATGGCACAACCACTAAAGCTCATCGTGCGGTGTATGTGAAGGTTTTAGATGGAGAAGAAGTTGTTCCAGTGATTTATAAAAATCCTTATAGTGATATAGATTGGGAGAGTATAAATCAGTATAAGAGTAATTTGCATACTCATACCACTCAATCGAACGATGCCTCCGATGGATTTACTACATCATACGTTGTAGGTCGTTATCATGCAGCTGATTATAAAATTCTTTCACTTACCGATCATGATTATAACCCATATCCGTGGACCTTATTCCCTCAATTTATGCCAAGTGTAGAGGCTTGCGATCCTGTAGAATTAGGTATGTTAGCAATCCCTGGTAATGAGTTGAGTAAAGATAATACAAATAGTTGGGATGAGCGCATAGGAGGACAATTTAATCATCATAACGACTTTTTTACAGGGCGTCAAGGTCAAGAATTTGCTTCGCTTGCCGAGTCTTATGCTTATACATATGCGTTAGGAGGTATGCAGATAATCAATCACCCAGGACAATATTGGAGTTTGAATAATACGTATAGTGAAACAGACAAAAATGGGCCAGGGTGGCATGCAAATAATTTTAAGACTTATCCTTCATTGGTTGGTTTAGAAGTTTATAATCAGGGTGATCGTAGAGCAAATGACCGCATTTTGTGGGATCAGATATTAGAGCGCACAATGCCTGATGTGGCGGTATTTGGTTATTCGGGTGACGATTCACATAATAACGACCAATTGTTCCGTAATTACAATTTTATGTTGATGGAAGAGTTGACTACCGAAGAGATGAAAGATGCAATGCTCAGGGGTGAGTCGTATTTCTGTTATGAACCAGACGGCTCTGGCGAAGGCAAAGCACCTCGTATTTCATCTGTTGTGGTTGATGAAGAACAAAAAACAATTACTATTGAAGCCGATGGTTTGGTACAATGGATTTATGGAACAGATAAAACTTCAGATGCAGCTTCATCTCGACGCAGTACGGTTGTTGCTATTGGTAATACATTTAGTTATGCTGGTTATCAAGGCTCTTATGTTCGTGCATTTATCAAAAATGCGCATGGCGAAACTTGTACATAACCAATTAGTTTTATTGATGAAAATGCAGATGTTACAGTTTCTACTGATTATCAAAAATTATCACTCTTTTTATTTCCAAATCCGGTAATAGATCAAGTGTCGGTGTTCATGAATGAGTCAGCACAAGAAGATGAGATTAGAGTATTTGACACGAATGGTAAATTGGTGATGACAAAAGAGGTTGAAGGTCCTTTGACAATTTTGCCTGTGCAAAATTTAGTTAGCGGTGTGTATATCGTAAAAGTTGGCGAACGAGTTGAAAAATTTGTTAAATAATCAAGTTAAAAAATATTAAAATTGTTTTTTTTGATTTTTTTTTGTATATTTGCAATGTGATTTTTAAGATTTATCACTTCTGTTATTAACCATTAAATTATTATTGTTATGAAAAAGTTTTTTTTGATTTTGTTTGTATCTTGTTTATCATTTGGAAATGTAATTAATTCTCAAGTGATTCAAGATTGTAGGGAAACTAAGAAAAAATTTGATAGTTCTTTAGAGTTTACTACGTTAACGCCTATGGCAGTGAGTGAGATGAGCGAATTATTGAAGAATGACAAGAAAATTAAGATTATTGTTGAATATTCTCCTTGTTTTCCTGATGTTTTGACATATATAGAAAATGTGGTTTTGCCTTATTGGAATTTGCAAGATAAATCAAAAGTTTCATTGTATTTAATAGCAAATGATTGTGGCTATTTGGCTGAAATAGAACCATTCTTTAAAAGGAACAATTTAGAATTAGAGCGTTATTATTACAGAGATAACACAGAAAAATTTTGCGTACATACTAAAAAGGTTAATTTAAATAGAGATAAAGATATTCAAAAATCACATTTCGCGAATGGTGATTCTTTTTCTGATTTTTCTTCTAATAATTTAAAGTGGTTCGTTGTTGATGAAAAAAATTTTGTGAAATTAGTAGATTATAAAGGTAAGGATTTTGAAGGTAAAGAGCATATTCAACGTATGCCTATTTTGATTGAGTCGTTACCAATTAATTTGGAAGATTTGAAATTTGATATTATTGACGAGCTTGATTTGCCTGATAAATCAATCGTGTGTGAAACTATTAAAATTATTTGGGGAGAATGATGATTTTATAAAAAAGCGTACTTTTTCAAGTACGCTTTTTTATTTATATATTGGTAAAAATTTTGTAAAAATAAGAAAAAAGTTTAGGGGTTGTTCATATCAATAATTTTTTGTAACTTTGCAATGGATTTCGAAAATGAGCTATACCTCGGCAAAACTTAAATAAATTTAGTTCTGCTTTCGGTTTGCTTCATTTTTGCACGATATTTGTACGAAGTACAATTATAGTTGTAATTAACTAATTATTTTTTTTAAGGTAAATATTAACATTGGCGAGTTTTTTGGTCTAATTGCTAATAACTTGCTGCTAAAAGTCTAAAAAAAGTATGATTTATTCTCACGAAGTAGAACACATGTGTGTTGTTGCTAAAGGAGCTAATCACGCTTCTGCTCCAATTCCTCAAGAAGGCAAATGGACACGTGCTAAAGAGATTAAAGACATCAATGGTCTTACTCACGGTATTGGTTGGTGTGCTCCAAAACAAGGTGCTTGTAAATTGACTCTTAATGTAAAAGAAGGTATTATCCAAGAGGCACTTGTTGAAACTATTGGTTGTTCAGGTATGACTCACTCTGCTGCTATGGCATCAGAAATTCTTCCTGGTAAAACTCTTCTCGAAGCTTTGAATACTGACTTGGTTTGCGATGCTATCAACACAGCAATGCGCGAACTCTTCCTTCAAATTGTATATGGTCGTACTCAATCAGCTTTCTCTGAAGGTGGTTTGCCAATTGGTGCTGGTCTTGAAGATTTGGGTAAAGGTCTTCGTTCACAAGTGGGTACTATGTTCGGTACATTGGCTAAAGGTACTCGTTTCCTCGAAATGGCAGAAGGTTATTGTACTCGTATGGCTCTCGATGCTGACAACGAAGTTATTGGTTATGAGTTCATTCACCTTGGCAAATTTATGGATATGGTGAAAAAAGGCGTAGATGCTAACGAAGCTTTGGAAAAAGCAAAAGGTACTTACGGCCGTTTCAAAGATGCAGTTAAATATATTGACCCACGTAACGAATAAAGTTGAAAGTTGAAAGTTGAGAGTTGAAAGTTGCCATTCGGATATCATATATCGTTTGGATAAAAACTTTCAATGTAAATTTCAAATTTCAAATTTCACATTTCAAATTATTAAAAGTTATGGCTAAACACGAAGTAAAATTTGAATCACAATCACGCCGTATCGATAATATCCTCAAAGTATTGAACGGCTACGGTATCGCATCAATTGAAGAAGCAGAAGCTATTTGCGATGCAAAAGGTATCGATCCATATAAAATGTGTGAAGAAACACAACCAATCTGTTTTGAAAATGCAAAATGGGCTTACGTAGTAGGTGCTGCTATTGCTATCAAAAAAGGTTGTACTACAGCTGCTGATGCTGCTGAAGCAATTGGCGAAGGTTTGCAAGCATTCTGTATTGCAGGCTCTGTGGCTGACGATCGTAAAGTAGGTATCGGTCATGGTAACCTTGCTGCTCGTCTTCTCCGCGAAGAAACAAAATGTTTCGCTTTCTTGGCTGGTCACGAGTCTTTCGCTGCTGCTGAAGGTGCTATCAAAATCGCTGAAATGGCTAACAAAGTTCGTAAAGAACCTCTCCGCGTTATCCTCAACGGTCTTGGTAAAGATGCTGCTAAAATCATCTCTCGTATCAACGGTTTCACATACGTTCAAACTGAATTTGATTATTATTCAGGCGAACTTAAAATCGTTAACGAAAAACCTTATTCAGAAGGTCTTCGTGCTAAAGTACGTTGCTATGGTGCTGACGATGTTCGCGAAGGTGTAGCAGTTATGCGTTCTGAAGGAGTTGACGTTTCAATCACAGGTAACTCAACTAACCCAACTCGTTTCCAGCACCCAGTTGCTGGTACATACAAAAAAGAGTGTATGGAACAAGGTAAAAACTACTTCTCAGTAGCTTCAGGTGGTGGTACAGGTCGTACACTTCACCCAGACAACATGGCTGCAGGTCCTGCTTCTTACGGTATGACCGACACTATGGGTCGTATGCACGGTGATGCTCAATTTGCTGGTTCTTCATCAGTTCCTGCTCACGTTGAGATGATGGGCTTCCTCGGTATGGGTAACAACCCAATGGTAGGTGCTACAGTTGCTGTGGCAGTTGCTATCGAAGAGGCTTGTAAATAAGAGATTTCTACTCTGTTGAGCATAGACAAGATCTTGAGCGCAGCGAAAAATCTTGTCGATAAAAATATAAAAACTCCTATGGTCTGTGTGATTATAGGAGTTTTTTGTTGTGTTTCTATAAACGTTCGTCAAGATTTTGCGGTTTTTGTTGTGTATTACAAGAAATGAAAGCTTTGTTGAATGTGTCTGTATATTATTGGTCGCCAGAAGCAAGTATAGCAGAGGTTGATTTTGTAGTGCAATGTAAATCGCAAGTGATTCCAATAGAGGTTAAGGCAGAAGTAATTTAAGGGCAAAATCTTTAGGGTTATTTGTAAATAAATATTCTACAAAAATAGCAGTTCGTACATCACTTCAGGCGTATGAAGAAGTAAATAAGATTGTAGATGTGCCGTTATATGGTTTTGCTTGGTATTTTGCAAGTTTATTATATTAACGTGAGTTCGATATAATTTTATAGCACACGGAACCAACGGTCTTGAGCCTTGGCGAAAAATGCACGGATAACACGATTTTTTTATCACATACCCCTCCGTTATACAGACATATTGAGCGGACGCACGAGCCGTGCGTCCCTACATTGAGAAGGATTTTTGCTGAATTCGCTCTTTTGCTACGCAAAAATAGTTCTACAGATGACACAGATGCTATGCGGATTCTTATATCGAACTGACGTTATATTAAA
This sequence comes from Paludibacteraceae bacterium, assembly GCA_017467185.1. GTDB lineage: Bacteria > Bacteroidota > Bacteroidia > Bacteroidales > Paludibacteraceae > Aphodosoma. The sequence goes on from JAFTSS010000028.1 coordinate 136,944, forward strand.
AAGGACGCTTATTATGGGCGTCCTTTTTTATGCTGAAAAACATAAAAAAAAAGTTAATATAAATTTTGTTTTGTTATTTCTTTTTCGTACATTTGCGACCTAAATGTGATTTTATTTTATATGTTTAACTAAATCTATTAATCTATGAAAAGAGATTTACAAAAAATGATTGCTCTTGTTGCAATTTTATTATTGCCTTTTGCTCTTTTCTCACAGGAATACGGTCGTGTTCTAACAGAGAGTTTTGAGGATGGAATACCTCAAGAGTGGCTTCAAGAAAAAATGTCAGGTGATGTTAATTGGATTGTTGAAAACGGAGGGGTAAGACCTAATGGCGCTTTTGAAGGAGATAAAAGATTGGTTTTCCGTAATACAAGTGGAAAAACAACAAAAGCGAAAACACGTTTGGTTTTACCTCAAGTGGATATTTCCTCTTTGTATCAACCAATTCTTATTTTTGCTCATGCGCAAGATAAATGGACTGATGATTTCGATACATTAAAAATATTGTATCGTACATCTGCTGATGCGAATTGGACTGAATTAAAAGTTTATGATAAATATATCGCAAAATGGACTGTTGATACAGTTCGTTTGATTGCAGCTAATAAAACTTATCAAATAGCATTTGAAGCAACAGACAATCTTGGTCGTGGTATTGTTTTAGATGATATAGAAGTGCGTTCAACCCCAAACTGTCTTGAACCATATAGTTTCATGATATCTAATCTTTCAAATGATTCAGCAACTTTAGGTTGGTTAGGTGCATTTGATGCAGAGTCTTTTTCGCTTAAAGTTTCAACTACAAAAATTACAAATGAGCAACTTGCAGATGATACTTTTAAGGCAGATGTATTGGATATAGAGGTAAAAGATACTTGGGAATACACTATAAAAGGTTTATCGCCTGGTGTTAAGTATTATTATTACATGAGATCAAATTGTGAAAACGAAAATTCTAATTGGGTTTGTGATTCAATACAAACTTCTAATTTTTTACAATTGCCTTATTTCTATGGTTTTGATCATCAGTCAACGCCTGGTTTTGTTACTCGTCCAAGCAATTGGTATTTTGGTGCTACTTCGGATATTCTACCTTATGTAAATTCAAATTATACAGGTTCTCTTCAATATCAAATGTCAGTGGATTCGTCTTTTGTTTTGTGTTTTTGTGGAAATAATAATTCTAATGGAAATGAACCAATTTCTGGAGGACAGTACGCATACGCTGCATTACCTGCTGTAAATATTGAGAGTGTTTCGGATTTGGAAGTTTCGTTTTACACTATACGTTGGTCTAAATGTACTTCATGTCCTGATCTTTTCAGTATAATTGTTGGTGTTATGACTGACCCTGAAAATAAAGCATCTTTTGTCCCTGTCGATACAGTTGCTGTTACTGATTTGCGCTTGCTTCAACATCATGTAGTTTCTTTAGAAAATTACAAAGGCGAGGGTAAATTTATTGCATTCATGTCGGATTTTTTAGAGGACAATTTATTTAGAATGGATAATCTTAAGGTAGATTATCGTTCTAAAGTTAGCGTTGTTGATTTTGATATTGAAATTCCATCTGCAACATCTATTAAATTAGATTTTCATCAAAAATATGATAAATATGAGGTGATGATAACTGCATCAAGAATTGATGCAAATAGAGAATTTGTTGCTTCTCCTATTGTTTTAAAGGAAGTTGTAAATTTGGAAGAAATTACTAATTTGCCAGCTGCTTCTGATATTTTTGTTTATGCTCGTGCTATAAAAGGAGCAGATAAAGGAAATTGGAGTTTATTTAAACATGTGCGTATGCCTGCTAAAATAAGCAACTATCCATATCTTGTTGATTTTGAAATTGATGAAAGTGATCCTGCTACTTGCTATAAACCTTGGTATGGTTCTTTTGCTTATGGAACTTCAACTTATTTGCCTAATGATGTAACTCATAAGTCTGAAGGTTATGATGAAGTGCCAGAATCTTATGACATTTATTTTAAATCAAGTAGTACAGCAAATCTAAAATCTCGTACACCATACGAGTTGACTATGACTGGGTATATTCAATACGAAGGTTCATATTGCGCAGCAATTTTCCCAGAGTTAAAAGATGTAAAAAATACACGTGTAGGATTTTGGGCATGTAAACACTCATCGTCACCAACATCGATGTCGGCTTTTGCTATTGGTATGATGTCAGATGCAAATGATATTTCTACATTTGAGCCAATAGATACTATTTATCCAGAATTTAAACATTCATATTATATTTATGATCTTGATACATATAAAGGTAGTGGTAAATTCTTTGCTATATTTGTTGATGATATGGGTTATCCTGAGGATTTGGATGGTTCAAATAATTATGTTTATGTTTATGTCGATGATGTTCAATTCTCAGAAATTCCAATGTGTAGAAATCCGTACAATGTTGAAGTAAAATTGGATAATGTAGAACCTTCAAAAGTTAGATTGTCTTGGGATGCAAATGGAGCTACAGCATGGACGGTAAGAGTTTCAGATGTTGAATATGATAGAGATTCTTTAAATAATCCAGGTAATCAGTTTGTTTATAACGAAAAGGTAACATCTGCATCTGCTGAAATCAAAGATCTTGAATATCCAGGTAAACAATATTATTATTGGATTAAAGCAGAATGTGAAACTTCGGTATCAGAATGGAGTGTATCTAATAGTTTTAAAACAGATTGTTCTAATCCTCATGTTTTGCCATATATTGAGGATTTTGATAAAGCTTGGTATTCTACATCTACGTCAACTCCAGGATTTACAGTTCCATGTATGATGACGGAACAAGTAACTTATTCTTATTCTTCATCAACAACATATTATCCTTATCTATCTACATATCAAAAAGCAAGTGGTGATAAATCTATGCTTTTTACAAAGAGCTCGTCTTGGTATCCAAAAGGTAAGAATTTGTATGTTGCTATGCCTTTGATGGCTGAAGATGTGAATAAACTTCAGATATCATTTAAAATGTATTCTAGTGATAAGGAGCAAATTATTTCTGTTGGTGTTATGACAGATCCTTTCGATTCTACTACGTTTGAGCATGTAGCTTATGTTGAACCGACTGGAACGATGGATTGGCTTGATTATATTATTCCGTTAGATTCTTATAAAGGTGAGGGCAAATATATTGCTTTGATGACTTCAGATAAATGGAAAATGTCATCTTCAAGTGCTTATATTGATGATATTGTGATTGATAAAATCAATCCTTGTAAGCGTCCTGAGAATGTTAGCATTTTGGAAATATCAACTGATTCGTTAAAACTCAAATGGACATCAGATGCAAATAAAGCAAAAGTGCTTGTTTCTACTGAACGTTTGTCATTGCCACATTTGAATAATCCTGCAGTTTGTGATACTATTGCTTATGTAAATGTAGCAAATGAAAATCCATTTGTAATCGAAGGACTCCAACCAAATACAGCTTACTATGTTTATGTTCAAGCTATTTGTTCGGATAACGAAACAAGTGCATGGACAAGTCCGTTGGCGTTCCGTACAAATTGTTCGGTATTGAACACTTATGAACTTGGTGTTGAAAGATTTGATTCTTATGGAACTGGTAATGGTAAATATCCACCTTGTTATATTGTAGGAAATAAAGTTGAAGGTGCAACTGTGGCTACTATACCTCAATGTTCAAGTTCTTGGAAACATTCAGGAGGAGCTTCTCTTCTATTTAATACTACAACAAAGTATAATGCTGCTTATGCTATTACCCCAGAAATTGATATTACTGATATTTCTATGTTGCGTTTGAAATTATGGGGTTCGGCAGATAAAAATATCGGTTCAACTTATGCAAAAAGTCTTGTGGTTGGAATTATTACAGATCCTTTGGATTTGTCAACTTTCTATCCTATAGATACTTTGGAATTCTCTTCTGAATCAATTCCGTATGAAGTATTGTTTGATGAGTATAAGAGTGATGCACAGGGGAAACAAGGTAACCGTGTAATGTTCTTATCTGAATTTGCGTTGGCAAATAAAGTATATATCGATGATGTTGTCTTTGATACAATACCTACTTGTAGAGCTACTTTTGAGGTGGTTAGTACTACTGAAAATTCAGCAACTATTGCCTTTACTTCAGATAAAACATCTTATCAATTAAAATATGCTACAGAATTAGTTGAAGAAGATGTTTTGAATGGCGATGCATTATCAATAATTGAGATCACTAAAGATACTTTTGTTCTTAATGGTCTTGATTATAATACAACTTATTATTTATATGCACGTCCAAATTGTGGCGGTTCTTATGGCGAATGGACTAATGCTGTCGTAGTTACTACCGAGTGTCCAACTATGTTGTCTTTACCATTTGTAGATGACTTTGAGAAAAATCCTGTTACAGGTAGTAAGATAAATCCAGCATGTTGGAATACGTTCTACAAAGCCACTGATAATACTTATCCTCAGGTGCATGCAACTGCAAATGAAGGTATTCGTGGTGTTTACGTGTATGCAGCTAAGGGGTATCCTTCTTATTTAGTATCACAAAAAGTAGATGTGGATAATTTAAACAAATGTCAAGTTAGTTTCTATGCTAAACCTAATGTAGCATCTAAAGATAGGGCTGTTATTATTGGTGTGGTAAGTGATATTGAAAAGATAGCAACAACATTTACTCCAATTGATACTATTATTTTAAATGAAGCAGTAGTAAAATATTCTAAACATATAGTTTCTCTTGATAAGTATGTTGGTGATGGTAAATACATTGCATTTGCGTCTGATTATGTGTTGAATGCAAATGCTGCAGGTGGATTCTATTTTGATGATGTTCGTATAGAATTGATACCTTCTTGTGCGAAACCAGATTTCTTTGAACCAAAAAATATAACAGATAAATCAATGAAATTTGCATTTGCTCATGAAGGAGCATTAAAATATGAGGTTAAATATGGAGCAAAAGGATTTGCTGTAGAAACAGCAGGTACATCTAAAGAATTTACAACAAAAGAATTTACCTTAGAAGGACTTACTGCTGAAACGGTTTATGATATTTATGTTAGGGCTTATTGCTCTGAAACAGAAATGTCTCCATGGCAATTTGTTGGTACGTATAAGACCATTGTGGCTCCTGTAGTTAATTATCCTTATGAGTTTGATTTCTCTGATGCAACAGAAACTGCTTTGTGGCGATTTGCTCAAGACGATCAACCAAACCAATGGTTTATAGGTACAGATGATGATAATGTTGTAAATAATGGAGAGAATAATGGAGGTAAAGCTCTTTATATCTCAATGGATGGTGGAGCTACTGCTAATTATAGAGAAAAAGCAGATGAGGATGGTGTCGCAGCAACATCTCATTCGTTTGTTTATCGTCCTATATCTCTCGAAGCTGGTATTTATACAATTTCTTATGATTGGACATGTCGTGGTGAGGCTAATTCGGATTATATTCGTGTAGGTTTGTTGCCGATTACTTCTAAATTTGAATCAGGAGTTAATACGATTAAATCGATTGATGGTTCGTCAGTTAGTTTTACTCATACCGTGGCAACTCAGCCTACTGGATGGATTGAATTATCAGAAGAGGTTTATTATAGTTCTACAACTAATTATTATAAACTTAATCTTGTTGATACAACGGTAGCTTTAGTAGATCAATGGAAAAATATGGAACAAGTTATAGAGGTATCTAAAGAAATGGCAGGTGTTTATAATTTGTTTATATATTGGAAAAATGATGCTAGTAATACATCGGCAAATGGATATTATTCAGAACGTGGTGCAGTAATTGATAATATTTCAATTATTAAAGAAAAATGTAATAAGCCAATAAATGTTGAATTTATTACTTGTGATCATAAATCTGTTGATTTGAAATGGGATAATATTGCAGAAATACCAGGTGCATACGAGGTATTGTTTGCATACGAAGAGGTAGATCCGGATACTGCTAAAGCAGAGCAAATAGCTTTAGTTAAGACTTTCACTATCAATAATGTTCATGTGGATGGTTTAACAGGAGGTACTAAGTATTATACTTATATACGATCAGTATGTTCAGAAGCAGATAAGAGTATGTGGACAGAGCCAATAGAGTTTGTTACTCTTTGTGATCCAATGCCAGCAGAGCATTTGTTTGATTTTGACGATGAAACAGAACATTTCCTTCCTATCTATGAAGATGGTACAGCCGCAAGTACTACTTATATGCGACCTAATTGTTTTGTTGTTACCCATGATACTATGCCATTCACTAGTACTTATGCTGCAGCACATCCTTATTTAATTAAAAATACTTCGACATCAAGGTATTCTCGTTCAGGTGATTATGCTTTATTTATGAATCGCACGAATAAAACAACACATCCTGGTGGTACAATAGCAATGCCTGCTGTTGATGGTAATTTAGAGAAAATGCAACTTACTTTCTGGATGCGTGCAGTATATGAAACTATTTCTACATCTAAGATGAATGTTACTAATATTGGTACTACTTATGCACGTAAAGTTACAGTTGGAACAATGACAGACCCTAATGATCCTACTACTTTTGTTGCTCTTGATACTATTGAATACCCTTATCCTAATAAATCAATTACTACTTCTAACTATATTACAGATGATCCTAATGGTAATGGATATTGGGTTGAGGTAACACTTCCTTTGACAGGTGCAAAAGGTAAATATGTGGCATTCAAAAATGAAATTTATGGAACAGAAACTAACAATAAACTTTATATTGATGATATTGTTATTGCTTCGGCATCTTGTATAACTCCAAGTAATATAGCGATTAGTTCTATTACATCGTCATCAGTTAAACTTGATGCTATCCATGGTGATGCACAACAATATGAAATAGCTTTGGCTACTAATGAGGAATTGACTGAAAATCTTCGTTATGATACTGTTTCATCTTTGCCAGCAGAGATTAAAGGTTTGACTCCAGCAACTCGTTATTATGTGCAAATACGTTCATTGTGTTCTGTAGAAGAAACATCTAAATGGTCTATAGTTACAGATTTTACAACTAGTACAGTAATTAGTTATCATCAAACATTCTCTAATGCAAGTTATTGTCCTGCTGATTGGAGTAGAGCATCGTCTCCTTCTCTTGAAGATAGATTTGAGACTCAAGCTGCATTCTCAAAACTTGATTTTACAGCAGTATCTTCTACTTGGTCTTCAGAGCCTGCATTGTTTGAAACAGGTTTATTCTCAACTCGCCATATTTCTTCTACTATAATTACAACAAATAAAGGTTGGTTGTTTACTCCAGTTATAGAGATGCCAGAAAATGAAAAATTGCATCTTGTGTTTGATTTGGCTTTGACTGCTAAAGGAGCAAATACTCCTGTAGTTGATGATGATAAATTGTTGCAAGATGATAAATTTGCAGTAATTGTTTCGGAAGATGGAGGTGCAACTTGGACTAAAGAAAATGCTATTATTTGGGGTCATGAAGCAACTGATGAGTATAAATTGTTTGATATTCCTAATGTTGGTGAACGCATTGATTTGGACTTAACTAAATATGCAGGAAAAACAATTCAAATCGCATTCTATGTAGAATCGACACAAAGTTCTAATGGAGCTCAAATAGAAATACATTTGGATAATGTTCATATCAATTCATACGAAGAAGTTCCTTTAGTTACAACTATTTGTCAAACTGAAGATTATGAAGATGATATATTTGAAGTATCTTCTTATGATTTAGTTGTTGGTGAAAATAAATTCAGTGAATTAGTTTTATCTAATGAGAAAGGTGTATCGGATGTTTATCATACATTGTCGCTTGTTGTAACTCCTATGGTTACAACTAATCTGACTGAAACTATTTGTGAAGGAGATGTTTATGCTCAAAATAACTTCTCTCAATTAACTGAACCTGGAGTTTATAAACAAAAACTTCCTTCAGCTTGTGGTTGCGACTCGGTAGTTATCCTTAATTTGTCAGTTACTGAAGTTGTTAAAAATATGGTATTTGATACTATCTGTTACGGTAATTCTGTTGAATGGAATGGACAAATGTATGATCGTACTGGAGTTTATTCTGATACATTAGTATCTGTATCTACTGGTTGTGACTCTATTGTTACTCTCGTTCTTAACGTTAGAGATGCTATTCGTACAGAAGCATATCAAAACATTTGTTTCGGCGAATCTTATCAATTTGGTAGTCAAACAATCACTGCAACAGGCGACTATACCGAGACATTCCAAACTGCGACAGGATGCGACTCTATTGTTACACTTCATGCAACAGTATTACCAGATTACCGTAGAACTCTCAATGTTACTATCTTCGAAGGTGAAATTTATAACGAAAATGGTTTCGTTGGATTGTCAGAATCAGGTGAATATACTTTGCCATTGAAATCTACAGTTGGTGATTGTGACTCTACAATTACACTTAATCTTAAGGTGATAGATCCAACAGAAGTAGCTATCGGTAATGTAAATACTGTTGATTTGATACTTGTGCCAAACCCAATTGAGTCAGGTAATACTTTGTTTGTAAATGCTGAGTTTACTAAAGAACAAACTGAGGGATTACTCGTTGAAGTATTTAATGCTATTGGACAAAAAGTTTATGGTGATAAACCTTATGTTTATCCTATTGAAATCAATGGTTTGACTCAAAGAGGCGTATATTTGGTACGAATTACAGCTGGAAATGGTAAAGTTTACCAAGGCAAAGTTGTAGTGAAATAGTAGAATTTATTTCTAATAAATAAAATTGAGACCGGCAATGAAAATTGCTGGTCTTTTTTGCTTGTTATCTTTTTATTTTTCAGATATTTTTAGTAAATTTGCGACATTAATATTTATTTTTATATTTTTTAAGATTATGTTAAAATATTGGCTTAGAATATCGGTCGTTTTATTTGCTTTGTTTGCTTCGTTATCTCTTTCATCGCAAGAGTATCGTAGAGTTTTATTGGAGAGTTTTGAAAATGGTATTTCCGCAGATTGGACTCAAGAAAAGGTGGTTGGAGATTGTAATTGGGTCGAGGAAAATGCTAATTTTGGGTTTCCTAATACTATTTTTGATGGTAAAAAACGTCTTGTTTTTCGTAATAATACAAATGTAACTACTAAATCAAAGACAAGATTAGTTTTGCCTTCGATGGATCTTAGCAATCTATATCAACCTATACTCGTTTTTGCCCATGCGCAAGATGCTTGGATGGGCGATTTTGATACTTTGAAAATTTTGTATCGTAATTCACCAGATAGTAGATGGGTTGAATTAAAGGTTTTTGATAAGGTTATTAGCAATTGGCAAGTTGATACTGTGCGTTTGATAGGTGTTTCGCATAACTATCAAATAGCCTTTGAAGCAACTGATAATTTAGGTCGAGGTATTGTTATTGATAATGTGGAGATTCGGACTACGCCTAATTGTGTTGTTCCCTATAGTTTGTATGTTAGTAATCTGTCAACAGAATCGGCTACAATCAATTGGTTGGGGGCTTTTGATGCAGAGTCTTTTGTAATGAAAGTTTCTTCAGTGCCTCTTTCGGTAGAACAATTAAATAGTGATACTCTTGTGGCTGATGTCGTTGATACTCTATTGGCAGATGTGTGGGATTTTAATTTAGATGGATTAAATGTGAATAGTGAATATTATTGTTATCTTCGCTCGAATTGTTATGGTGAAAGTAGCGATTGGAGTGAAGAATTTGTGTTTAAAACATCAAATGTTTTAGAATTTCCATATTATGAAAAATTTGATTTTGAAAGCACATCTAAAGAGGTAACCTATATGACTGGATGGTACACATTTGGGTCTAATGCCGCTCCGTATGTAAATACATGTACATCTGTTCCTAAGTATCAAGCATCAGTTGATACTACATTTGCTTTGTGTTTTAATGGAGAGTATGCTTGTATTCCTAATGTACCTTTAGCTCCTGCCAGTTATTCTTATGCTGCTTTGCCAAAATTAGAAGATGTTGAAGATTTGTCGTTGTTGCAACTGTCGTTTAATACAATTCGTTATTTCCCTAATAAGTCAGAGCGTTTTAGTTTGATAGTGGGTGTAATGTCTGACCCGTTGGATTTATCTACTTTGATTCCAATTGATACGATTGATGTTAAATCGAAGTATTTGTTTGAAGAATTTGTAGTATCTTTAGAGAATTATAAAGGCGAAGGCCGATTTATAGCTCTAGTCTCTTATTTTTATCAATCTAATTTATTTGTTCTTGATAATCTGAAGATTGGTTATCGTCCAAAAGTGTCTAAAGTTTCGTTTGATTATAAAATACAATCGGCAACATCATTACAACTATTTTTTGATAAAAAATATGCCAAATATGAAGTTATAGCATCATCGCAGCCGCTAACTGAGGATAAATTAGATGTGGCGACTAATGTTGTTAGATGTGAAATACAAGATAAGGGCGTGATTAATGGTCTTAACTCAGCATCTTATGTTTATCTGTATGCAAGAGCATTGTCGGGTTCTGATAAAGGAGAGTGGACTACATATCCAAAATTAGTTCGTATGCCAGCTAAGATTGACAAATATCCTTATAAGGTTGATTTTGAGATAAAAACTTCTGATGCAACCACTTTTTATAATCCTATGGAGGGTATTAGAAAATCTATAGATAGGTTGTCGAATGATGTTTTGTTTCTCTCTAATTATAGCGATTATCCAATATGTTCTAATACATTTTATACTTCATCATCAACACCTTTGAAATCGCGTTCTCCTTATGAATTGCGTTTATATTCTGATGTTTCTATTGGAGTTAAAATGGCTGCAGTAATGCCAGAAATGCTTGATGTAAAAAATACTCGTGTTACATTTTTTGCAGGTAAGCACATGACATCAAGTTATTATGCGTCGGTTTTTTATGTTGGAGTCATGTCAGATCCTTCTGATTTTTCTTCTATTTATCCTATAGATACTGTTGTTATTGATGATTTTGAATATAAATATTTAGAGTATGAGTTAGATAAGTATGAAGATAAGGGTAAGTTTTTTGTGATTTATATTGATCCTGCATCACTTCAAGGGAAATCATATAATGAGGTTTATATTGATGATGTAAGATTTACGTATATTCCAACTTGTAAAACACCAGATGAGTTTAATGTAGAATATACAGAAGATCCTTCGAAAGTGAAATTGTCGTGGAATGTTAAAGGTGCTTCAGCGTGGAATGTGCGTTTATCGGAATATGAATGTGATTATGATTCGTTATATGTTGATCAGATTTTTAATAATTATCTTTATGATATAACGGTTACCTCTAATTCAATACAGTTTTCAAATTTAAAATTTCCTAAAATGCGTTATTATTATTGGGTGCAACCTATTTGTGGTAACGAGGTAGGAGAGTGGTCGCAAGTTAATTATTTTGACACGAAGTGTTATGAACGTTCGGCTTTGCCATACATTGAAAATTTTGATAATCCGCTTTATAGTACAGCATCTAATGTTGCTGGGTTTACTATACCATGTATTACTACGCAACAGATATATTATAGTGGGCGTTATTTCCCTTATCTAACAAATTCGGAGTCAATGAGTGGCGAAAATGCGTTGTATATGGCAAAATATGCAGATTGGCATCCAATGGGAACGAATTTGTATATAGCATTGCCTAAAATGATGGATGATATAAACAAATTGCAAATAACATTTAAAGTTTATGCTAATGATTCTAAGCAACCATTAAAAGTTGGTGTAATGACAGACCAGCTAGATTCTGCTAATATTGAAACAGTAGCAATAGTTAAATCTAAAATTTACAGAGAATGGGTTGAGCATATTGTTACCTTTGATAAATACACTGGTACGGGCGAGTATATAGCAATTTCGACGGGAGATTCTTGGTCTTCTCGTTCGGGTATATATATTGATGATATAGAGGTTGATTATATTGATAAATGTCGTCGTATTGAAAATGTCGATGTATTAGATTTTGATGATAAGTCGGTTACGCTCAAATGGGTGAATGATGCAAATAATCAATGGAGAGTTTTATTTGCTACAGAAGAGTTGACTTCAGAACAGCTTCTTAATCCAACATTAAATGATACTATAGCTTTGATTGACACTGTTGGCTCAACAAGATGTGTGATAGAAGGTTTAATGGAGCATACAGAGTATTTTGTATATGTACAATCTATTTGTGGTGTTGAAAATTCACGTTGGTCAAATCCGATATCTTTTACTACGGCTTGTTCTATTGTCGATGTAGCGCAACTAGGAGTTGAGAATTTTGATTCTTATGGTACGGGTGTTGGTAAATCTCCATCGTGTTATACCGTCGGTAATATGACTGGCGCAACATCTTCATATATACCTTATTGTAGTACATCGTATAAATATTCGGGTGCCGCTTCGTTGTGCTTCTATTCGACATCAGCCAAAAATGGTGCGTATGCTATAATGCCTCGTATCGACATCAGTGACATATCTTTGTTGCGTTTGAAATTATGGGCTTCGGCAGGAAAATCTAATGCTTCAAATGAACATGCTCGTAGTTTGATTGTTGGTATAATAACTAATCCTACAGATTTTTCTACATTAGTTGTTATTGATACATTAAATTTGCAGAATGAGTTCCAACAATATGAAGTTTATTTTGATGAATATGAATGTGATTATAATGGAGAAAAGGGTAAATATGTAATTTTCTTGTCTGATTTTGAGAAAACAAATTATGCTTATATAGATGATGTTTGTTTAGATACAATACCAGAATGTGTTGCACGTTTCGATGTCGAAACTATAGGCGCCGATAGTATAGGACTTAAATTTTTGGATGATAGTATATCTTATCAGTTGAAGTATTCAACTGAAAAATGTGATACATCGTTATTGAATATAGAATCATTACCAATGTTAATGGTTAATGATAAAAATTTTGTTGTGCGTAATTTAGATTACAATACGACTTACTATTTTTATGCTCGTGCAATATGTGGTGATGGTTATGGTGAATGGAGTAATTTTGTTGAGGCTCATACTATTTGTTATGATAATTTGCAGTTGCCTTTTACTGAGAATTTTGATAGAAATAAAACAGTAGGTTCAGGAGCTTTGCCAGATTGTTGGTACACTTTCTATAATTCTACATCAACAACATATCCTTATGTCACAAATTCTTATTCTGCTTCAGGAGAGAATAGCCTTTATATGTATTCGGCTTATACAGGTGAGAGTTATTTGGTTTCTCAGGCGTTTGATGTAGATGACCTTTCTAAATGTCAAGTATCATTCAAATTGCGTCCTAAAACTAAAGATAAGAAGCATGTTTTGATTGTTGGTGCAGTTAGTGATTTAGGTGAATTTGAACCAATAGATACAATTGAGATAAATCTTTCTACTTTGGATTTTGTTAAGAAAATTGTCTCTTTTGAATCTTATCGAGGTTCGGCAAAACATGTGGCATTTAAGCTTGATTATGATTTGAGTGGTTCTTCTGTAACAGTATATCTTGATGATATTGTTGTAGAAGAAATACCTAAGTGTGCTCGTCCTGATTATTTCAAGTTTGAAGGTTATACAGATAAAAGTATTGCTTTGTCGTTTGTGCATAAGGGCGCAGAGTCTTATGAGGTTAAATACGGGCATAAAGGTTTTGATTATACCAATGCAGGATTAGTAATCAATGTTAAAGATACATTTGTTATGGTATCAAATCTTGATTTTGATACAGAATATGATTTTTATGTTAGAGCAAAATGTAATAGTGTAGATTTTTCGGACTGGGTTTATGCAGGTTCGTGTGCAACTATTGCGGAAGCGGTGTCGGTGTATCCATACGTTTGTACGTTTGAAGATACAAATGAAAATAATAAATGGCGTTTTGCTCAAGAGAATCAGGCAAATCAGTGGGTCATTGGTGTTGATACCGCTTATGTTGTTTCAGATTCGTTGAATAATGGTAATAAAGGATTGTTTATTTCTAAAGATGGAGGACTTTCGGCGCAATATGAGCATTCAACTTCTTATTCGTGGGCTTATAGACATATTTATTTAGGAGAAGGTGTATATCGTATATCGTATGATTGGACTTGTCATGGAGAACAAAATTCTGATTACGTCAGGGTTGGAATGTTACCTATCAGTTCTTATTTTGAGAGCGGAAGTAATAAAGTGATAGCACAAGATGGCTCTTCTGTTTCTATGACTTATACTAAAGCAAATCAACCATTAGGTTGGATTGAACTTTCGGCAGAAGTTCAAGGTTCATCTTCAAGTGTTTATTATCGCCTCAATATGTCAGATACAACAAAAGTGTTGGCAAAACAATGGTCACATGAAGATATTACATTGATTGTTACGCCGGATAAAGTGGGTTATTACAATTTAATAGCATATTGGAAAAATGATAATTCGGGTGGTGAATATGCCGAAAAGCGTTCGGCTATTATAGATAATATATCTGTATCTAAAGATGTTTGTAATCTTCCAATTTCATTAGAAGTTACTTCTCTTGAGGCTAATTCGGTTACATTGGAGTGGCAACCTTTAGGAAGTGAAATTTCTGACACTTACGAAATTGTTGTTTTGTCGGAAGATTTAGATGTGGATACTGTGCATCAAGAGCAAATAGTGCAATGTAAACAGGTAGAAGCGACATCTATTACACTTGATAGTTTGGAGGGTAATACTCAGTATTTCGTTTATGTACGTTCGGTTTGCACTAAAAATAATTATAGTATTTGGACCGAGCCTATTGCATTTACAACATATTGTAATCCACTGCCAATAGACACTTTGTTTGATTTTGAGGTTGAAGATGGTCATTACTTCCCAGTATATCATCAGGGAACCAATGTAAATACTTCATATTCGTTGCCTTTATGTTTTAGTGCCTTGCATCCAGATATTCCTTTTACCTCTTCAAATAGTGCAGAAGTCTATCCATATCTGATTAAAAATACATCGGCTTTGCAATATTCTCGTTCAGGCGATTATGCTTTACGTTTTTATCGTAAATATGATTCTAAATCAGGAGCTATATTAGTTTTGCCTGCAATAGAAGAAGATTTTACAGATCGTCAATTAACATTTTGGATGCGTTCGGTCTATCATTCGTTGTCAACGGATAATTTAACTGTTACACATATTGGTAAAAATTATGCTCGTAAAATTACGGTTGGAACGATGACAGATCCAGCAGATCCTAATTCGTTTGAGCCTTTGGCTGTAGTTGAATATCCTTATGTTTCAGGCTTATTAACTTCATCGGATAAGGCTTCAGATGACCCAAATGGTTACAAATATTGGGTGAAATGTGCTGTGCCTTTAGCAGATGCAAAAGGTAAATATATAGCATTTAAGAATGATAGTTACGATGATAAAGAATATAACAATATTTATATTGATGATATTGAGATAACTAAATTTAGCTGTGTTACACCAAATGGAGTTTTTGTTGATTCGATTAGGTCAACTTCGGCTAATATTAAAGTTGCTATTGATAACTTGTCGGAAGGTTTTGAATTGCAATATTCTACAGATAAACTATTTATTGACGACATAGTAACTAAAACAGTTAAGACTTTACCAACGACAATTGTAAATCTTACGTCATCAACGACGTATTATGTTAGAGTACGATCAATCTGTTCTAATGCAGAAAAATCGGCATGGTCAATGCCTGTTCAGTTTACAACCGCAGAGGCTATTCGATTTACATGCGATTTTGAAGATTATACAAATGGTACGTGGGTACGAGCTTCAGCTCCATTGCTTGATGAAAAATTTAATAATTCATTGTTGGAGTTTACTTATATGAGTACCACTTCTGATAATGGTTGGACTCTTAATGATGGGTTGTTTGATAAAGGAAAATTCTCTTCGCCTCACATATCTGCGCCATTGAGTTATACATATAAGTATTGGTTATTTTCTCCATTTATAGAATTGCCTAAAACAACAAAATTGAGTCTTATTTTTGATTTGGCATTAACTGCAAAAAACAGTAAAAATCCAGTTTTTGAGGCAGATAGTATTTATTGTGACGATAAATTTGCTGTTGTTATATCTGATGACTTTGGTCAAACTTGGAAGCGAGAGAATGCTACTATTTGGGGGGTAGATACTGATGATTATGTCTATAATAATATTTCATCTACAGGGGAACAGGTTGTGATAGACCTCGCAAAATATGCTGGTAAGTCAATTCAGATTGCCTTTTATGTAGGTTCGACCGAAGCAGGTTCGCAGTCTGAGATACATATTGATAACATACATGTAAATACATTTATTGAGAAGAATATAGATTTAACTCTTTGTAATGCAGGATATTATTCTTATGGTCAGCATGATTTTTATGCAGATAGTCTCAATGTGGGATTAAATTCGTTGTTGATAATTGAAAAATCAACAACAACTGCATCTGATGTATATAATTATTTTGATATTACTGTTCTTCCTGAGTTGAGAGAGGAGTTAGATGTAACTATTTGTGAGGGGGATGTATATCAACGAGCAGGATTCCCAGCTCTAACTCAAGCCGGTTGTTATAAGCAGAAACTTACATCTTCGGATGGTTGCGACTCTGTTTTTGTCTTAAATTTATCATTGACACCTTCAATGCGGACAGTTTTTGTTGATACGATTTGTTCGGGAAGTTCTGTTATTTGGAATGGAAAAGAATATGATAAAACAGGAGTCTATATTGATACACTTGTCTCTAATATTACGCATTGTGACTCTATTGTTACGTTTGTCTTAAATGTGAGAAATGCAATTCGCGTTGAGCAATATAGGAATATTTGTTATGGTGATGGTTATCAGTTTGGAACACAGTATATAGATAAGACTGGAACTTATGTAGAAACATTTACATTTGGTGAAGGTTGTGATTCTATTGTAACGCTTCATGCTACGGTGTTGCCCGATTATCGTCAGACCATTAACGAGACAATAATAGAGGGAGAACGCTATAATGATAATGGTTTTGTCGGGTTATTTGAGTCTGGACAATATATTTTGCCTTTGAAATCTGTTGATGATTGCGATTCAACAATAACATTGAATTTAAAAGTTATCAAGGCTGAAGAGGTGGCGGTTCAGAATGTTGTTGTAGATGAATTAAGTATTGTGCCAAATCCTGTAGCAGCTGGAGATAATATTTATTTGTTGGGTTATGAGGAAATTGAAGATGATGATTTATTAGTTGTTGACATGTTTGATTTGACTGGACAATTAGTATTTACTAATCAGTATGTAGATTTCCCTATTGTGATAAAAACTCCATTCGAATCCGGGGTTTATATAGTGAGGATTATTATAGAAGATTCATATATTCATCAAGAAAAAATTATTGTGAAATAGTTGTTGATGTAAATTCAAAATCGAAGTGCAAAATTTTTAGATTTATATTGACGCCAGTCAATCAAACTTTGAAAAAACCCGCGGGTTTGCCAAGCGGCTGGGGGCGCGCAGCCCCCAAAGAGCGTAAAATGTAGAGTTAATAAGCAA
>JAFTSS010000029.1 GCA_017467185.1 Paludibacteraceae bacterium
AACGATTTATTTCACTAAAGGTACATATAACGAACGTTTTGAAATCAGAGTTAAACAACAAACAACGACCGGCGTAGATGTAATTGATAATGATTGTGATGTTTATATCGAAAATGGACGTTTGGTTGTTGAAAATATGCCTCAAAATGGTAATGTTTATGTTTACGATTCGGCAGGTAAATTGATTCACAAACAAACAACTAATAGTGAGGTAAATTTGAATTTGGTGGTTGAAGGAGTTTATAATATCACCATTTGTACAGAAGATAACCGAGTATTTAACACTAAAGTAGTATATTGATTATTATGAAACGAGTAATATTTTTATTAGTGATATTTGTATTTGTAGGAGAAGTGGCATTAAGAGCCACTCCTCCACAGTACCGTCCTTTTGATGACACTGATATGCCTGGAAAATTTCAGATGTATCAGCGTCCAGCCAAAAAAGCAATTAAAGTTGTGCCAGCGCAACAAAACATTAAATTACGCGACGGACGTTCGTATGATGTGTTGATGAAAAGTCGTAATCAAGCAACTGATGGTCGTGTTGTGATTTCGCAACAGAATGTACAATATTATAATTATCGAGGTGAAATAAGTGAGACGAGCCGAGTGGAGTATAATGAGCATATAGCAATGAAAATGCGCAAAGGTAACGCTATTAGCAGTATGCCTAATACACCATTTGTGGAGACGGGAGATATTCAATCTGTGGGATATGACTCCAATCCAAATGAAGGTTGGGGAGAACAGGTAAAGGATGAAGATGATGATACCTCAGATGGTCCTATTGGTGATGCAATCCTCCCTCTTCTACTCTTCTTACTACTCTACACTGCCATTCGTCGCAAAATATAGATGACAAAGACGCAATAATTTGCGTCTTTGTCATTTTTTGCATCATTTTTGCAACAAAACATATCAGTATATAAAATATTTTTTGTACCTTTGCAGTTCAAAGGTGAAAGACACTGAATATTATTAACATTTTAAAAAATAAACTATTATGATTAAACTTGGTATTAACGGTTTCGGCCGTATCGGACGTATGGTGTTCCGTGCTGCTATTCAAAACTTTAGCAATGACATTCAAGTAGTAGGTATCAACGACTTGCTCGACCCTGATTATTTAGCTTATATGTTGAAATACGACTCAGTTCACGGTCGTTTCCAAGGCGAAGTTGCTATCGAAGGTAATTTCCTCGTTGTTAATGGTCAACGTATCCGCTTGACAGCAGAAATGGACCCAGCTAACCTCAAATGGGATGAAGTTGGTGCTGACGTTGTTGTTGAATCAACAGGTCTCTTCCTCGAAGACGAAAAAGCTCGCAAACACATCACTGCTGGTGCTAAAAAAGTTATCATGTCTGCTCCTTCTAAAGACGCAACTCCTATGTTCGTTTATGGTGTTAACCACACTTCTTACGCAGGTCAAGACATCATCTCTAACGCATCTTGTACAACTAACTGCTTGGCTCCTATCACTAAAGTATTGAACGATAAATTTGGTGTTGTTAAAGGTCTTATGACTACTGTTCACGCTGCAACAGCTACTCAAAAAACTGTTGACGGTCCTTCTAAAAAAGACTGGCGTGGTGGTCGTGGTATCCTCGAAAACATCATCCCTTCTTCAACTGGTGCTGCTAAAGCTGTAGGTAAAGTTCTTCCTGAACTTAATGGCAAATTGACAGGTATGTCATTCCGCGTTCCTACTTCTGACGTTTCTGTTGTTGACTTGACAGTTGTTCTCGAAAAACCAGCTACTAAAGAAGACATCTGCGCTGCTATGAAAGCTGCTTCTGAAGGCGAATTGAAAGGCGTACTCGGTTACACTGAAGATGCTGTTGTTTCAACTGACTTCCGTGGTTGTGCTCTTACTTCTATCTTCGATGCTAACGCAGGTATCTCTCTTGATGCTAACTTCGCTAAAGTTGTTTCTTGGTACGACAACGAATGGGGTTACTCAAACAAAGTCCTCGAAATGGCTCGCGTTATTATGAAATAATGCAACAAACGAGAGCAATAAAATACTAAACAATATTTTTTGCAATAGCAAAAAATAAACAATAAAAACACTCAAAACTCATCAAACTTATTTGAAAGAGTTTTGGGTGTTTTTATTGTTTTTTGTAATAACAAAATAATTGTTTAGTATTTTATTGCCAAGTAACGCATTATTCTTGAGCAAAGCGAAAAAATAATAACAGAAAACACTCAAAACTCATCAAACTTGTTTGAAAGGGTTTTGAGTGTTTTTATTGTTTTTTGTAATAACAAAATAATTGTTTAGTATTTTAACGTCAGTTCGATATAAGAATCCGCATGGCATCCGTGTAATCCGTAGAGCGAAAATTGAGAATAAGTGAGAGCAACGAAGTTTACTTCAGTTGCCGAACGAAAGCAATTTCAACGAAGTTATTTTTGCATAGCAAAAGAGCGAATTTTGTGATAAGTGAGAGCAGAAGCCAAATTTATTTGGGTTATGCCGAATATAAACAAAATCTTGATAAAAATCGAATAATAAAAGAAGAAAAATATCTGAGAAATCTGTGCTATCTGTGGGAAAATTGGAATAAGCAAGAGCAGAGTCAAGCTTGCTTGGACTATGCCGAGCGCAGACAATTTCTTGAGCGGAGCGAAAAAATAATTTTCCGTGTCATCCGTGCATTTTTCGCCAAGGCTCAAGACCGTTGGTTCCGTGTGCTATAAAGTTATATCGAACTGACGTTAAAATACATGCCCTATTTCTTAAAAATATCTCACACTACCTTTGTTTAATGAGGTTTTGAATAATAATTGTCATATTTTTTATCGGACATCAATAAAAAATAGGCAATCCACAATCGGATTGCCTATTTTCAATATATAGTGACAAATATTAATCACCAAGTTTTGCACAGATAAATTCGCGGTTGAGGCGAGCAATGTGTGCAAGAGAAACTGATTTAGGACACTCAGCTGCACAAGCACCTGTATTAGTACAGTTACCGAAACCAAGTTCGTCCATTTTGCCAAGCATAGCTTTAGCACGACGAGCAGCTTCAACTTTACCTTGTGGAAGAAGTGCCAATTGGCTAACTTTAGCAGCTACGAAAAGCATAGCTGAACCATTTTTACAAGCAGCAGCACAAGCACCACAACCAATACAAGAAGCAGCATCCATAGCTTCGTCAGCTGCAATTTTGCTGATTGGAATTGCATTAGCATCAGGCACACCACCTGTGTTTACTGATACATAACCACCTGCTTGCATGATTTTATCATATGCACGACGGTCAACTACCAAGTCCTTAATTACAGGGAATGCGTGTGAACGCCATGGTTCTACTGTAATAGTTTCGCCATCTTTGAATTTACGCATGTGAAGTTGGCAAGTTGTAACTGCAGAGTCTGGTCCGTGTGGGTGACCATTGATATAGAGTGAACACATACCGCAAATACCTTCACGACAGTCGTGGTCGAATGCGATAGGCTCTTGACGATTAGCAACAAGTTGTTCGTTGAGTACGTCGAGCATCTCAAGGAACGAACTATCAGTTGAAATATTTTTCAAATCGTATGTAACAAAAGCACCTTTGGCTTTTGGTCCGGCTTGACGCCAAACTTTTACTTTGATATTTATTGTTTTTTCCATGACTTATTAAGCTTTATAGTTACGAGTTTGACGTACTACGAATTCATAATCGAGAGGTTCTTTATACATCTTAGGTTCTTTGCCTTCACCTTGGAATTCCCAGCAAGAAACGTATGAGAATTTATCGTCTTGACGGAGTGCTTCGCCTTCTGGAGTTTGATACTCTTCACGGAAGTGACCACCACAAGATTCTTCACGGTTGAGAGCGTCGCGAGCCATAAGTTCGCCGATTTCGATGAAGTCAGCCAAACGAAGTGCTTTTTCGAGTTCTACGTTGAAATCGTTTTTGCTACCTGGAATAAATACATCAGACCAGAATACTTTACGAATTTCTTGAATACGAGCAAGACCTTGTTTCAAACCTTCTGCTGTACGTCCCATACCTACGAAATCCCACATAACGAGACCAAGTTCGCGGTGGATGCTATCAACCGAACGTTTACCTTGAATCTTCATCAAGCGATCAATTTTATCATTGATTTCTTTTTCAGCAGCAGCAAATTCAGGAGCATCTGTTGAGAAACGTGGAACTTGAATTTGGTCTGAAAGATAATTTTGAATAGTGTAAGGCAATACGAAATAACCATCAGCCAAACCTTGCATCAATGCAGAAGCACCAAGACGGTTAGCACCGTGGTCAGAGAAGTTAGCTTCACCAATAGCAAAGAGGCCAGGAATAGATGTTTGCAATTCATAGTCAACCCAGATACCACCCATTGTGTAGTGGATAGCAGGGAAGATCATCATTGGAGTTTCGTATGGATTATCATCAACGATTTTTTCGTACATTTGGAAGAGGTTACCATAACGAGCTTCAACTGCGTCACGACCAAGACGTTCGATAGCATATTTGAAGTCAAGATATACAGCAAGACCTGTAGCATTTACACCATAACCAGCATCGCAACGTTCTTTAGCAGCACGAGAAGCTACGTCACGTGGCACGAGGTTACCGAATGCAGGGTAACGACGTTCCAAGTAGAAGTCGCGATCTTCGTCAGGAATTTCAGTTGGTTTCTTTTTACCTGCACGGATAGCTTCTGCATCCTCTTTCTTTTTAGGAACCCAGATACGACCATCGTTACGAAGTGACTCTGACATAAGAGTCAATTTAGATTGGAATGTACCGTGAACTGGAATACAAGTAGGGTGAATTTGTGCGAAGCAAGGGTTAGCAAACCAAGCACCTTTTTTGTAGCATTGTAGAGCAGCAGAACCATTAGATGCCATCGCATTTGTAGAAAGGAAGAATGCGTTACCATAACCACCAGTACCGATAACTACAGCGTGAGCAGCAAAACGTTCGATTGCACCTGTAACAAGGTTACGAGCAATAATACCACGAGCACGACCGTCGATAATAACAACGTCAAGCATTTCGTAACGAGTATAAAGTTTTACTGAACCTTTTTGTACTTGACGGCTAAGAGCAGAGTAAGCACCAAGGAGAAGTTGTTGACCTGTTTGACCTTTAGCATAGAAAGTACGAGATACTTGAGCACCACCGAAAGAACGGTTGTCAAGCAAACCACCATATTCACGAGCAAAAGGAACACCTTGAGCTACACATTGGTCAATAATAGCATTTGACACTTCAGCAAGACGATAAACGTTAGCTTCACGTGCACGGTAGTCACCACCTTTAATAGTATCATAGAAAAGACGATAAACAGAGTCACCATCATTTTGATAGTTTTTAGCAGCATTGATACCACCTTGTGCAGCGATAGAGTGAGCACGACGTGGAGAGTCTTGAATACAGAAGTTGAGAACGTTGAATCCCATTTCGCCAAGAGAAGCTGCAGCAGAAGCACCTGCAAGACCAGTACCAACTACGATAACATCAAGACGACGTTTGTTGGCTGGGTTCACCAATTTTTGGTGAGCTTTATAGTTAGTCCATTTTTCAGCCAAAGGACCTTCTGGAATCTTAGCAGTGATAATATCACCTTTAAGCAATTCTTCGATTTTAGCCATAATTTTCTAAAAAGTTGAGAGTTGAGAATTGAAAGTTGAAAATTAATACCCTATGATAAATTTCAAATTTCACATTTTATCGACAAAGGCTCAAAGACCTTCGGTTCAAATTTCAACTCGTATTTTATTATTATTTTTTTTATTTTCTCAAAAAATCAATTAAGCTGCGCAGCAAGCACCTGAACAAAAGCTAGCAGCAAAGTAGAATACAACAACTGCTGCGAACATAAGAACTACAAGAGTTGCAACAATGTTAGAAATACATTTTACGCGTGGCATCCAAGTGTTGTTGTTCCAACCCATAGTGTGAAGAGCTGACCAAACACCGTGTGTCAAGTGGAACCAAATAGCAGCCAACCATACAATGTAAAGAACTACATAAATAGGATTAGCAAAAGTTTCTTTAATAATAAGAACACCATTTGTAGCATTTTCAAGTGCAGTATGGCAAACATCTGCACCAAGCATGTGTTGCAATTCTACTAATTGCATTTTTGCCCAAAAATTGCAAAGGTGAAGACCAATACCAAGAACGATAATGATACCAAGAGCCAACATGTTTTTAGAAGCCCATTCTACGTCCTTTTGACGATCTGTTACTTCATAACGTTCTTTACCACGAGCACGATAATTTTGCACTGTGATAATGAAAGCATACACAATGTGTACAACTACAAGAAATGCCAAACCTACTGTAGCAATAAGCGCATACCAGTTTGCACCCAAGAATTTACAGATAGCGTTATAATATTCCACACCGAACAAAGCATCTGTAATAGAGAAAATGTTCATTGTAGCGTGGAACAAAAGGAACAACACCAAGGCTGCACCCGAAACGCTCATTACAACTTTTCTTCCGATAGAAGAACTTGATAACCAAGTCATAGAGATTAAAGTTTTTAAGGTTAGTAAATATTAATTAATTATAAAAATGTGACATAGACATAATTTGCGCAAAGATAACTAATATTTTGCATTTGGGCAAATGATTTGAGGAAAATATTTTAACAAAAAATAATACAAACGAAACAAACAATATAATACGCTAATTTTGAACAAATTAAACAAGCCGTCACAAACTTCAACTATTAAAATATAAAATAATTTGGATATTAGAAGAAAATAAAGTAACTTTGCAGTTATTTATTAGAGTTAATCTTTATATAAAAAATATAACATAAAAATGAAGACAAAAGAGATTTTGACAATAATTGCGATAACAATACTAACATCGTGTGTTTCTACTAAAGATGTAACATATTTTGTTGGTGTCAATGGCTTATACGAAACGGGAACTGCTATATACGAAGAACCTACAATAAAAAATAATGATTTACTAAGAATAACAATATATGCTGATGACCCATTAGCAATTGCTCCTTTTAACTCTATTTCCATAAAAAATAATGATATAGAAGACCTAGAGCAAACAAATTTTTCATATAACGGATCGCAATCTGTGCAAACTTGTTTAGTTAATCAGGAGGGAAACATAACTTTACCTGTACTAGGCAACGTGAAAATTGGAGGATTAAAAAAAAGCGAAGCCACAAAAAAAATAAAAGAAACTCTTACCCCATACATAAAAAATCCAGTTGTTACTATACAATACATGAATTTTAAGATAACTATTTTAGGAGAGGTAAATAAACCAGGAGTATATATTGTCAATAATGAACAAATAAACATTTTGGAGGCTTTAGGAATGGCTGAAGATATAACAATTTATGGTAAACGAAAAAATATACTACTCATACGAGACAAAGAAGATAATAAAAAAGATTTTATTCGCATAGATTTAACAAAAACAAATATTTTTTCATCACCATATTTTTACCTTCAATCTGGAGATGTTTTATACATTGAACCAATAACACGCAGAAGGAGTAAATAACAAGATTACTCTCTTATACACATAAATATTATATAAAAATTCTCTCTAAACAATAAGAACATGACAAATCGAAAACAATCAACAATAGAAGAAATAGACTTACAAGAATTAGTTATAGCCATTTTACGTAAGTGGTATATTTTTGTAATAACTGGTATGTTAGCCTTGTCATGGGCACTTTACTCGATACGATCAACTGCTCCTTCATACCTAACAGAAGGCATCATCATTATACAAGAAAAAGATGATGCACTATCTGTTGCTATGCAACAATTCTCTTTAGCTTCATTTTTATTTAATTCAGAAAAAAAAGTTGATGACGAAATCATTATTTTAAAATCAAAAAATATATCTCAACAAATGGTTGAGAAATTAGACCTTCAAATTAGGAGTTACTACAAAAAACGTCTTGGCGTAGAAATTGAATTGTACAAAAACGAACCTATACAAATCACATATCCCGAAGACTTCAGACAAAAAACAAAAGGTCTTACCATTGAAGTAAAGAAAAAAGATGATAATAAATGGATTTTTGAATTTATACAAGAGGTAGGTTATAAAAAAATTAAACAAAAATATGTTCTAACAGACTTATCAAAACCTATAGATACTCAGTGGGGTAAATTCTCTTTCATTGAAAAACAAGAATTCATTGATAGTAAATATTCTAATTACAACTTAACATACAAAATATTACCTCTAAAATCTAGTATTGAATTATACAATAGCCTACTCAATATATCAGCGTCAAACAAAAAAGCTAATGCTATAAATATCTCTATCATAGGTGGAAATAAAATAAAAAATGAAACAATAGTAAATACTATTATAGACCTATATCAACAATTTAATTTTGAACAAACATTACAAAATACCATTAAATTAGAGTCTTTCATAAGCGAACGAATTGATATTATAGACAAAGAATTACAAATAATAGAGAGTAAAATAGAAAATTTTAGAGTAAACAACAATCTTGCTGATTTAAAATTACAAGCGGAAAGCGCATTGGAATCATCACGAGAATACAGTAAATTATTAACCGAAGTTGACATGGAATTTACTGTTATGTCTTTCATTGAAAAATTTTTAGTCGAATCTAACGAATTAGAACTCATTCCAACAAACACAGGAATAACAGATGAGGTATTATCTAAATTGATAATAACGCACAACAATGATGTAATGGAATATTTAAGACTAACACGCTCAACAACAGAAAATAACCCATATGCACATCAATTAAAAGAAAAAATAATACTTTCTCGCAAAAATATATTACAAACAATAACAAATATGAAAGAAGGGGCTGTTTTACGCAGAGAAGATATTGTACGCAGAAACGAAGAAATAAATAAACAAATAAATGATGTCCCTATCATAGAACGAGAATATGTATCTATCAAACGAGAACAAGAAATAAAACACAAATTATATCTATTTTTGTTACAGAAAAAAGAAGAAACTCAATTTGCAATGAGTTCTACAAATACGACAGAGATGGTTGTTGATAAAGCTTATACTTTTGAAAGTGCTGTCGCTCCAAAACCAAAAATCGCACTATTAATAGCCATTATTATAACAATTATAATCGGTTTGGGGTATGTATATATTGAATCATTATTTGACAAAAAAATATTAAATAAAAAACAATTAAGCAAAAATACAAATATTCCTATCATTGGAGTTATACCTAATATGAATAATCTTGAAGAAACTGAAATTATAGGCGATTCGAGATATGAAATCGGAACAGAGGCATTCCGTGCAATACGGACAAACATTCAATTATCAAATAAACTTAAACCTAATAATAAAACTTTACTTATCACGTCAACAACCAACGATGATGGAAAAAGTTTTATAGCAATAAATATGGCTTTATCTTTTGCAAATTTAAAAAGAAAAACTATACTCATAGGCTTGAACATGCGACAACCTTCACTAAGTAAATATTTAAATTTAGACAATTCTATAGGCATGTCTGAATATTTAAATAACGAATGTAATATAAACAATATAATTCAAAAGCACCACAATAATGAATATTTAGATGTTATAACTTCTGGTGCCATCCCGAATAATCCTACAGAACTATTAAATAGTGACAACTTAAACACATTATTTTCTCATTTACGAGAACAATATGACTACATAATTATTGACTCAGCCCCAATCAGTTTAGTTTCTGATTCTTTGTTACTCGATAATTATACTGATAACGTATTATTTATCTGCAAAAAGAATTTAACCAAAGTATCACAAATAAAAACATTAAATGAACTTGTTTGCAATAAATTATTAAACAACGTATCAATAATCTTCAATGGTGTAAAAAAATCTACACTATCATAAATCTATCATATACCCAAAAATACTTCATTATAACAAGAGAGAGGCTGTGCCAAGATGTAAATTCTGGCATAGCCTCTCTCTTTTTTTTACAAAAAAACTTTACAATTCTGACCTCAATTTCTCTACCTCCTCCGACAACAATTCCCACTCATACATCTTTGTGTCGAGCGCATGTTTCACTTGCTCATACTCTTTCAACAAAGCCTCATCTGTAACTCCTTCAGCAAACTTCGCTTCTATCTCTCCAATACGTGCCTCTGACTTTTCTATATCACGCTCCAACCCCTCAACATCACGCTCTATTTTGCGTATCTTCTTCGACACCTCTTTACGCAATTCATAATTTATTCTACCCTCCGACTTCTCTACCACAGACTCTTTGCTATCACCACCCTGCAATCTATTATCAGTAATCTGTAATCTGCAATCTGTAATCTGTAATCTATCACCTGTACTCCGTAGGTATTCCTCAATCCCCCCAAGATGTGTCTTCACTTTACCGCCACCAAACTCATACACTTTAGTAACCAATCCATCAAGAAAATCACGGTCGTGCGACACTAATATCACCGTACCATCAAACGCCTGTATCGCCTCTTTCAACACATCTTTCGAACGCATATCCAAGTGGTTTGTAGGCTCATCAAGTATCAATAAATTAACTGGCTCTAACAACAATTTTATCATTGCCAAACGGCTACGTTCACCGCCCGACAACACTTTCACTTTCTTCTCCGATGCCTCTCCTCCAAACATAAACGCACCCAATATATCGCGTATTTTCGTGCGAATATCACCCACTGCCACATAGTCAATAGTGTCAAACACTGTCAAATTCTCATCCAATAGCGATGCCTGATTCTGTGCAAAATACCCTATCTTCACACCATGCCCCAACTTCATCATTCCGCTGTGCTCTATCTCTTGCATTATACATTTCACAAGCGTAGATTTACCCTCGCCATTCTTACCCACAAACGCCACTTTCTCGCCTCTATGTATCTGCATATCAATATTATCAAGCACCACATGGTCGCCATACGCTTTTGTCAAATGCTCTATATCAACGGGCAATACACCCGAATGTGGTGCTGGCGGGAATTTCAATCTCAATGCCGAATTGTCCTCCAAATCCACCTCTATCCTCTCCAATCTCTCTAATGCCTTAATGCGCGATTGCACCTGCACTGCCTTTGTTGCTTTATAACGAAATCTTTCAATAAAATCCTCTGTATCGGCAATCATCTTTTGCTGATTTTCGTATGCACGCAACTGTTGTTCTCTGCGCTCTTTACGCAATTCAACATATTTTGTATAAGGCACTTTATAGTCATAAATCTGCCCCAACGATATCTCTATCGTACGCGATGTCACAGCATCCAAAAAGGCACGGTCGTGCGACACTAACAACAACGACGATGACGAGGTAGCCAAAAACTGTTCTAACCAACGAATTGATTCTATATCAAGGTGGTTAGTCGGCTCGTCGAGCAACAGCAAGTCTGGTCGCGACAACAATATTTTTGCCAATTCTATACGCATACGCCATCCGCCCGAAAACTCCGATGTTGGTCTATCAAAGTCTGTACGCAAAAATCCCAAACCTATCAACGTGCGCTCTATTTCCGACATCATATTGTCGGCACCCATCACGGTCAATCGCTCGTTTTCCATCGACAAATGCTCTATCAACTCCGCATATTCTGCACTCTCATAATCAGTTCTTTCCGCCAACTCTTGAGTCAATCGCTCCACTCGCTTCTGAGTATCCAACACATCGCCAAAGGCACTCTTTGCCTCATCCATCACGGTCTTATCATCGTTCACCAACAAATGCTGTGGCAAATACCCTATCTTAAAATCTTTTGGCATCGACACTCGTCCACCCGACGATTGTTGCAATCCAGCGAATACCTTCAACATAGTCGATTTACCCGCACCATTCTTACCCACAAGAGCAATCTTCTCCTTCGGATTAACCAAAAACGACACCTCCTCAAATAGCGGTGTCCCCGTAAAATCTATCGTTAATTTTTCTACTGATATCATAATATGTAAAGTTCGAAAAAGACATAATAACATAATAACAAAATTTATTATACCATATTTTTATGTTCTTATGTTATTCTGTCTTCTTATGTTAAAACAAATCACAATGTTTCCCACAAAAACATAAAATGCGCCACTGTACCCAACAACACAAACAGATGCCAAATCACATGAAAATATTTATATTTATCACCATTAGCATAAAACCAAGCTCCTCCTGAATACGCCACACCTTCAACTAACAGCCACCACAATCCAGCCACAGGCGTAGCCTCCCATACTGGTCGTGCCACAAACACCACACTCCAGCCCATTGCCAAATATATTATCAACGACAATCTTGGAAACTTCCCTATTGCCAACAGTTTATACACCATACCGCCTATTGCCACAGCCCACATCACACCGAATCCAATCCATCCACCCATGCCACCGAGAATCGACAACCACACAGGCGTATAACTCGCCGCTATAAGCACATATATCGACACATGGTCGAATATTCTCAACCGAGCCTTACGTTCTCCTGGCTCTGCCCAATGATACAACGTAGATGCCAAATATTGCATAAATGCCCCCACTGCAAACACCACTACACCAACCTTATACGCCCAATCGCACGCCGTGCATTTCGCCAACAACGCCCAACACGCCACCACCGCAAAAACACACCCTACAGCATGCGACCATGCATTCAATTTTTCTTCATTCATTTTTTTAGATTTTTAGTAGCGAGTAGCGAGATATGAGACTTACTCGCTTAATTGCCTTATATTTTAACTCGTTAAACGACAAAATTATGAATTGTGAATTATGAATTATGAATTGTTAAAAGTTCGCGCGCTGCACTGATTGCCGCTTCCGACGGATTCTTGCCCGACAACATCTCTGCTATCTCCAACTCACGTTCCGACGCCGAAAGTCCAACTATCTGCGTCACTGTTGCATCTTCTGTATCGTGCTTAAACACTTTGAAGTGTTGCCCACCTCGTGCCGCAATCTGTGGTAAATGCGTGATTGTCAACACCTGAATATCTGTCGCCATCTCTGCCATCATCTCGCCCATTCTGCCTGCCACATCGCCACTCACCCCCGTATCTATCTCGTCAAATATAATCGTAGGCAACTCGGCACTCTTGGCTATCAAGCATTTCAATGCCAACATCAATCTCGCAATCTCACCGCCCGATGCTATAGACGCTATCGGACGCAATTCAGCATTTTTATTGGCTGTAAACGCCAATTCCACCACATCTTGCCCATCTGCACTATAATCTTTGCCCGATATTCTCACCTCAATGCGAGCATTCTCCATACCCAACAATCGCAATCTTGCCACTAAATATTCGGCTATAGCCTCTCTCACTCCACCACGTTTCTCGGTCAATACATCTGCCGCCGATGCCAAGTCCAACGCCAATTGCGCCACCTGTTTCTCCAACGCACCTATCTCCTCATCAAACGAGTCAATGCGTTGCAATTTAGCGTCATACTCATCTCTCAAAGTTATCAATTCCGCCACTGTATCTACTCTATGTTTCTGCTCAAGCGCATAAATCGTATTCAACCGCTCCTCTACCCACGCCTTGCGCTGAGGGTCAAATTCCATATCACCACACATATCTGCCACCTCTGCCGCCACATCTTTCAACTCTACATATAGCGACTCTACTCTCTCCGTCAACGCCTCTGCCTGTTTCATATATCGCGCAGCATGTGCCACCCTCTGTTTCACTTCACGCATCTGCATCACCACACCATAGCCGTCATCGTCCAATCTACTCGATGCATCCGACAAATCCACCTTTATCTCCTCTGCATGATTCAACACCTCCAATTCTGCTTCCAATTCCGCTTGCTCTGTCTCAATCAAATTTGCATCATTCAATTGGTCGAATTGAAATTGTGCATAATCTCTCTCCGAAGCCCATTTCTCTGCCATTTCGCGTACCTCAGCCAACTTCGCTGTCGTAGCACGCCACTCGCCATACACCTTTCCATACGCCTCACGTTCAGCCCCCGATTGAGCAATTATATCTACTATTTTCAACTGAAAATCAGAGTTATTCAATAACAAATTCTCGTGTTGCGAGTGAATATCAATCAGTAGCGAGGCAATCGTCCTCATCTGTTGTAGCGTAACAGGCGTATCATTCACAAACGCACGCGACTTACCCGCCGCCGTCACCTCACGCCTAATCACACACTCCTCCTCCCAGTCCAACCCATACTCCTCAAAAATAGTTGAGAGTTGAGAGTTAAGAGTTGAACCGAAGGTCTTTGAGCCACTGGCGATAAAAAGTTGTACGTTACCAATATTGTCCTCCTGTTTGTAGGGACGCACGGCTCGTGCGTCCGCAATTAAAGCGGAGGGGGTTAATAATTGTGCATTGTGCATCGTGCATTGTGCATTGTGCATTGAAAAAGTCGCCTCAACAACACATTTCGCTGCCCCCTCTCTCACACTCTTCGAATCGGCACGAGCCCCCATCACCAGTGCAAGCGCACCCATAATGATACTCTTACCAGCACCAGTCTCACCCGTAATCACCGAAAAACCATCCTCCAACGATAGTTCCAACTCATCAATCAAAGCATACTGACTTATATACAAATGTTTAAGCATAAAAATTTAATCTTTTACAATATTATAACCATAAGTTGTATCTTTATTTAACACCAATCGATAAACACTACTTGCATAACCACACCAATAACCTTTACCACCAACTATATTAGTTTTGATATTTTTATACACTGGCATAAATGCAATAGAAGAGGTTGTTGATAAAGACGATATATCCATCCATATTTCATAAGAAATTTTATCAACAGCCGATAATTTTATGTCTAAAGTATCATTTAGAGCAAAAAAACGAGATGGTTGTTGTACGTTTTCTTTCAAATTATTCACAGATATATTATTATAAATAGGTATTTTAATAAATCCCTCTTGATCAGCCTCTTTGTCAGAAACAACGCCTAAAAAACAATTTACATATTGTTTATCACCACGATAACGATAAAATAACACATAATAATTATCTGCACTATCTACATCTTGCAAATAACCCATCAATTTAACTCGTTTTTCATCTATAACCTCTATAGAAATAGAATCAAATTCAACACGAGAAGGAATAGTTGTAGTTGCAGTAACAAATTGACCATCATATTCTGCTTTTATTTGATATGAATTCCCAGATTTACCTTTAATTTCAACTGACGAATAATAATAAGGAGGAAGATACATAGTATCTAAGTGACCAGTCATAACATCAGAATAATCATCTTTTGATATTGTCACTTTACCCCAAAAAATAGTTTTATTTTCTATTACCTCTTGAACAGAATTATATCGTTCGCTCGCAGTATAAGAATTATGAATCATAACAAACGGATGACCATCATCTTCAATCCAACCTTCCAATACAATTTCAGGCTGAACAATATCTGGTTTTGTGCAGCTAACTAATAACCCAATAATCAATAAATACCGAACCCAATGCCACATAGACTAAAATTTAAAAAACACACTAACCGAAGGCAAAACAAAAGGCAAAATCGTAACACCCTTAAAATAAAAAGCTGCAGTTGCCGACATAAATTGTACATTTTTTCGACAATAAACATTATACAACGATAAGTTAATGCCCAACTCTTGATTCATTTTGCGGATGATATAATAATTCACCGATAAATCTAATCTATGATATAAAGGCATAGTTGCCGAATTGTGCAATCCATACTTGTACATCACCTGTCCATTCAGAATATACGCACTCTCCCAAGGTGTATAAGGAGCTCCGGATGCAAGAACAAACATTGCACCCAACGACCAACGTTTAGTAATTTCTGAATTAAGCATTACCACTAAATTATGACGTCTATCATGACGAGCTCTAATTACATAACCATCAGCTAATTCAGGAAAACTACGCATCGCCCAGCCTAACGAATACGAAATATAACCCTTTACATACCCCTTGTTTTTATTCAACATCAAATTCAATCCATAGTTACGTCCATCACCATATATCAACCCATCTTGATAGTTAAATCCTGTATAAATTAAATTTATGATATTAGATGTTGATTCAATAGTGTTATATAATTGCTTAAAATATAAATCTAATGAAAAAGAATAGGCATTTTTCAAAATAGAACCTTCATAACCCAAAGAGAAAGAATGAGACCAAGTAAGATTATTTTGCTCCTTTGCTAAAAAATAATAATCAGTAGGCAAACCTCCATCGGTAAGTCCAGCTTTATGCAATGCTTGCTGATAAATACCATAATGAACTTTAACTTGATGCTCATTATTTATTGGAAAATTCATTGTCACTCGTGGTACGATGCCATAAAAAAGTTCCTTATTTTTCCACAATGATGGACGCATACCTATTGAGTAATTAAACCAAGATACTACCTCATGTTCAAAATTAACAAAAGCCGATACCTCGTGCATCGTCTCTAACGTGGCATCATGATTACTTGTCAAACCAATACCCGTAGAAGCAAACGACAGCTCTTCATTAAAATAAGAATTCCAATCAACTCCTGTTTTCAATAAAAACTTATCCCTTAAAGGGAATTGCACAAATGAGTTAACTCCAGTAGAAGCCAATTTAGACCCTGCATCAACATTTATAATAGATTCACTGACATCGACTTTATTTTGAAATCCAGAAAAATGAACAAAAGTAGCCCAATTACAAACATCAAAATCTTTACTATAAGACAATGATGTTCCTAAATTAGACCAACTCACACCAACATCCATAATCCCACTCTCATCATCAAGAACAATATTGTCCATTCCGTAATAACCTGATATAACCAGTTTTTCTCGTTCTGAAGGAGTATAAGAATAGGTTAAATTAAAATCTTGAAAATCATATCCTAAATTCATCCCCTCAAATTTAAGCAACGACTTATACAACAATCCTATGTAGGAAGAACGAGCAGAAAGATAAAGTGTGTTTTTATCGTTTATTTTAATCGGCAAAGTTAAATCCGA
The DNA here is from genome assembly GCA_017467185.1 of Paludibacteraceae bacterium. Taxonomy (GTDB): domain Bacteria; phylum Bacteroidota; class Bacteroidia; order Bacteroidales; family Paludibacteraceae; genus Aphodosoma. The sequence continues at coordinate 16,930 of JAFTSS010000029.1, forward strand.
TTCAATTAAACCAACATTTCCCTCTATTCCAATTGTTTTATCATACGAAGTATATGGTTGAAGTTGCACTTTTGCGGCTAAACGATTGGAAAAACTAGCGTCATGAATAGATTTTTCTATAGTCATACTCTCAAAATGAGAGGGGATAAAAGTAGAAAAAAGTCCCAAAAGATGATTGGGATAATAAACAGGTGCCCCATTAATCGTAGTTAAAGTATGATGATCATCACAACCTTGTACATAAATACCAGAAAGAGCTTCCCCGTTAGTTTGCACTCCTGCAATTGTTTGCAAATAACGGATAGGATCCGCTGAACCTAAAAATTTTGGCATCACCTCCAAACCTCGTAAACTGACAACTATTTGATTTGCAGAATCCTTAATCAATTGCTTTTTCTTTTTATGAACAACAACTACATCATCTAATGTTTTTTCATATATATATGAACTATCAGCGGAGAGAGCACTTGCCATACTCTCACCGCTGATAAATATAAATAAACTTAAAAATACCGTAAATAAACGCATCTATCAATTAAGATCAACTCGTTCCATTTCAATATAATCAAACAACAATAGATATTTGTTTGCCAATTCTTCTGTTAAATCAATAACAGAACTAAATGCCTTTTCTGTAAAATAATCATCAAAAGAATATGATGTATCATCTTTAGGGAAATAAATTACCGATACTACATCATAAAAATCAGCATAATGCTCACCTGTATCATAACCATAACAATAATCTTCATAAGAATCAGCCTCAAATTGTAAACGAGCTTGTTCAACATTGCTACTATAATAAATTATACCTGTTAAATAATTATTCAATAAATCAGCATAATCTTTATTATATTCATAAGAATTCCAATAAGCTTTATGATAACATTCATAGTCATCATATTTGTCATCATACTCTTCATCTAATTTATCACAAGCTGTGTAATAACCAGTTAAATCAGAAACTGCAACTTTCACTTGAACTTGTTCTAAAATATTAGCATAGCCTACCAAATTTCCATATTTAATAGTTGCATCCTCGTTCCACAAAGCATCACCATACATTTCAAACCAATCTTCCCACTCTTGAGCATCAGTTTTATCTTTTAATTTACAATTAGGAGCTGAAGCCGAACCCTCAAAAATTGTTCTATCGCCATATTTTACTAAAACACTACCATTAACATTATTTTTAGTAGCAGTAGCTTCTGTCGATATAGTAATATTAGTAAAACGAACAGATGTAGTTTGTTTAACTGAAGTAGATGCTTCTATATCCAATGTTATTGTATGTGAAATATGCTCAACATCACCCTCTTTCAAAGAGAAAGAAATTACAGATGGAACTTCTACTGTAAGATTATAATCATCATCATAGTCATCTTCATAATCAAAAGTATATTCTACGCCAGTTGCCTTAAGTTCAGCTCGACACTCCACTCCATCTTCATTTTCAAACAACAGTACAATATTTTCTGAATCACCTTCGTATTCCCAACTTCTTGTTTTATCATTAGCTTTGAAAATACCTGTAAAATTAGAGAATCTATAAACTTTAGATGACACATTTGCAGATACTTCACCTCGTGAAAGCGCTTTAACACCCTCTACCGCAGCTTGAACATAATCAAACTTATTTGCATAAAAATCATATACATCATCCCAATCATATTCTTCATACTTATAAATCAAATAATCAGCCAAAGCAATAACATCTTTTTGATCGTTTGTATTAAACACTCCGATCAACTCTTCTGCAACAGTTTGCAATTTTTGTTTTTGCTCTTGAGCTGTCAATTCTTTTTTCTCAGGATTTGATGTTTCTCCAAATTCTTCTTCCATCTTGTTTCTGTTACAAGCAACAAAAACAAGTGATAATAATAACACTAATAAATAAAAATTCTTTTTCATAACTATATAAATTTTAAATTAATAATAAACTTACTTTAAAAGCATATGCAAAGTTACAAAAAAAAATATAACGCGCCAAAGCTTTAGCCATCTATTTCAATATCTCATCATATCTATTTGACAATGTTGGATTAACCGCAGTCAACACCTCATGCACCAACTTTTTCTCGTCCGACAATCCTCTTTTTGCAAAAATATTTATCAATTCATCGTTCTTCGCATCCAAAAATGTCAAAATAAACGGAGCACTCGGATTCTGACGATTCAAATCTCGCAACACACTAATCTGTTCTGCTATCTTAGCACGTGCATTATCTACGTTAGTTGCCATATTATCAAGAGCTAAACGATGATATTCATAATAAAACTCTCGCAATGGCTTGAATCTATCATCCATTATATTACTTATAATCGAATATCGATTACGTTGCGAGCCCAGCTCCATCCTCCACCCTTTCGATTCATTTTCATCACTACGCGACTGGCACATATTCACTATCTGCTCAGCTGTAGCAAAAGCCGACTGACCTCCCAAACGACTATAAGAATCTAAATCAAAACCTATAATCAAATAGGCATAATATGCCATAACTGCCGTAAGATTAGACTCATACGTACTTCTATTTATATCAATCGGGTCGAACTCTTTATACGTAAAAACAAACTCTTGATCGCGCACATTCAACAAGTTGGTTGTATATGATGAGCCATAAACAGGACGCGAAGCCTGCACTTGCAACTCGCATGTAAACTTATCATCTTCCACATTCGACACCACAATCATTATGTTACAATCAATCTTCTCATTGTCGGCATAAATCAAATCAGTCCAACGATAAGAATTCATAAATGTCTCTAAATCATTCTCAAGAGTCTCAAATACCTGCTTATTCGTACCTTCAATCTGCGGAGTATTGATTGTAAGATTACAATTCAACTCTTGCGCCTCTATTTCAATGCACAATGCACAATGCACAATAGGACAATCATAATCTTTTTCATTCTTAATTCTTAATTCTTAATTGTTAATTCTTTCACTATATCCCTCGCAACTTCTTTTTTAGGTTTCAAATCAAACATCAATTTTTCCCCTGTATTCTTCAAAATCATTATTTTATTAGTATCATAACCAAAACATGCATTCTTGTCATTCAACGAGTTAAGCACGATAAAATCGAAATTCTTACGACGCATTTTATCCAAAGCGTGAGCCTCTTCATCGTTTGTTTCAAGTGCAAATCCTACAAGGAATTGGTCATTGCGCTTAATTTTACCTACCGATGCAGCAATATCTTGAGTTGGACAAAGTTCGATAATCATATTATCGCCTTCGCGTTTAATCTTCTTATCTGCAACCACAATCGGAGTAAAATCTGCCACTGCCGCACACAATATCGCCCCATCCATCTCAGGATAATATTTCATCACCTGCTCATACATCTGACCTGCACTCTCCACATCAATACGATGAATCTTATCGCGCCACTCCTCTGCCAATTGTATCTGCACTGGACCTGCAATAAGCGTAACATCATACCCCACCTCTGCACATACCTCAGCAAGTGCAAATCCCATTTTACCAGTCGAATAGTTACCTATAAAACGCACAGGGTCTATCCTTTCGTATGTAGGACCCGCCGTAATCAATATTTTTTTCATGTTTTTATATTTTAATAGTGATAAACGAAATATAAAACCTTTCTCGTGTCTCATATCTCACATCTCGTGTCTCGTGTCTCATATCTCGTGTCTCATATCTCGTGTCTCGTGTCTCATATCTTATTAGCCAAATATGCTACAATATTTTCTGGCTCTTCCATACGACCTTTACCTATGACACCGCATGCCAATTCACCATCAGTAGGTTCTATAAAATCAACCCCTATTTCATGTAAAATAGCCATATTACGCTGAACGATAGGATGTTCATACATTTTGGTATTCATTGCAGGAGCTATAAATACAGGCTTGTCGAATGCCAAGAACGTAGTTGACAAAGCATCATCAGCAATTCCGCTCGCAAATTTACCAATAATATTAGCCGTTGCAGGTGCAACCACCATACAATCAGCCCAATCGGCATGGCTCACATGCTCCGGGTTCCACACACCAACAGGCTCAAACACTTCAGTATAAACCTTATTGCGAGAGAGAGTTTGCAATGTTACAGGAGTAATAAATTCCAACGCATTATGTGTTGTCACACAGCGCACTTCTGCTCCTGCTTGTATAAATTGACGCACCAATTCACCACATTTATATGCGGCAATGCCTCCCGATATTCCTAAAATAATTTTCTTTCCTTTCAACATAATATTTCAATTTTTAGAATTTAAGATACAAGCCATAAAACATCTCGTATCTCATATCTCGTATCTCGTGTCTCGTATCTCGTGTCTCGTATCTCGTATCTCATATCTCGTATCTCGTGTCTCGTATCTCGTGTCTCGTGTCTCGTGTCTCGTGTCTAAATTACAATTTCTTATATTTTTTCTCTAAATCTTCAGTCGTTGCCACCTTCAACGAAATTGCACAACCACCACCTGATGCCAATTGTATTTTTGCAACAGTTTTATTTGTTACAATATAATTTTTAATTTCGTATGCCTTTGGATTTTCTTGCCAATCAGCATCTTTAGCATCAGAATATACCGTTGCTACATATTTTACATCAGGCTGTAAAAATGAAAAATCTATAACCGCTTTACGCGCTTTTTCAGCTGTAATTGCACCCACAAACCATTGTCCGTGTTTTTTACCTTTACGTGCAATAGTAATATATTCACCAGGCTCTGCCTCAAGCACTTTTGTATCAAGCCAATCTACATCCACATCTTTAATAAATTGGAATGCATCCATATAACGCTCATAATTTTCAGGCAAATCTGCAGCCATTTGCAATGGACTATACATTGTTACATATAGTGCCAATTGTTTAGCCAATGTTGTATGAATTTGACAAGGATTACCAGGTTGATAATAATCCATCTTAATTTCAAAAATACCTGGAGTATAATCCATCGCTCCTCCGAGCAAACGAGTAAATGCCAAATCTATTTCGTGTGAAAGTGGATTACCTACACTCCATGCATTAAATTCATTACCACGAGCAGCTTCACATGCTAAAAGGTTAGGATAAGTACGATTCAAACCAGTAGGACGCACTTGCTCATGTGCATTAACCATAATACGATTATCCGCAGCTTTTTCTACGACACGATTAAAGTGATTAACCATCCACTGACCATCATGATATTCACCACGAGGAATAATACGACCGACATAACCTGTTTTAACCGAATTATATCCATAGTCTTTCATAAAATCAAATGCCTCATCAATACGACGCTCATAATTTGTTGCTGAGCCCGAAGTTTCATGGTGCATAATCATTTTTACACCTTTAGATTTAGCATATTCAGTAACTTTTTTCACATCAAAGTCAGGATAAGGTGTTACAAAATCAAACACCTCTTCTTTCCATTGACCTGCCCAGTCTTCCCAACCAACATTCCATCCTTCAACCAAAACTCCATCAAAACCATGTTCTGCTGCAAAATCAATATAACGCATAGTATTTTCTGTAGTCGCTGCATGACGCCCATTTGGTGTCAATTTAGACCAATCTGTATCCGCCAACTTAATATTTGGTACGTCGGCATAATTCCAAGAGCCTTGACCTGGAGCATGCATTTGCCACCAAATTCCCACATATTTCATAGGCTTAATCCATGTTGTATTCTCAATCTTACATGGCTCATTCAAATTCAAAATCATACTTGAAGCCAAAATATCACGAGCATCATCTGTAACAAAAATCGTACGCCAAGGTGTATTACATGGCGTTTGCATAAATGCCTTCACTCCCTCAATTGGAGTTGGAGCTAAAGCAGCTGTAAATGTTTTTTTCTTTTTATTATAAAGCAAATGCATTGCAGGGTAATCAACCAATGCTGCCTCGAAAATATTCAAATACAATTTCTTAGAAGTTTTCATCATGATTGGCGATTGTACAGCATTTTTATCAAACACTTTATTTGTTCCAATGCCAGAGCCATCAACTTTTGTTGCATCAATATTAGACAATTTGCTTTTTGTATAAAAAAACTCATTTGAATCATACGCACCAGGAATCCACCATGCAGTATGGTCTCCTGTCATTGCAAACTGTGTACCCTCATCAGCTATACGAAAATAACCCAATTTGTCTTGTTTATCAAACTCATAACGAAATGCAATACCTTCATCATAAAGACGAAAAACAATACGCATAGTACGTCCTGTTGAATTCTGAGTCAAACTAACTACACATTGATTATACTTATCTTCTATCTCGGCATATTGTCCTAAAACAGGTTTCCAAATAGAAGAAAAATCTTTTATATCTACATTATTGAGCGAAAAACCATATTTCAAATCCTTATCGCCATCAAGCAAAAATCCCATTTCACTCTTAGCAATCACCTCTTTTTCATCAAAAAACACTTGATAAGTAGGAACACTATCCTTCAAATCAATGTCGAATACTAACTTAATACGTTGATTAGGAGAACCAACCGAAATAGCAAACGTAGTCATTGCTATAACTACAAACATAAAAAAAGAAAATAATCGTTTCATAATAACTACACTTATAATTATAAGACAAAGTTAATAAATTTTTCTTACATCAAAAAATAACTTTTTGAAGATATACTTTCCCATTTAAAACATACAAAACAAAAGATGAATTTTGCTGATAACGATACACATACAAAATTTCAATATTAGAATTGTTCAACATTGTAGCATAATCAAAATTATCAATTATAGGATTTTCCTCCTTCAAATTCTGCTCATTTTCTTGTAAAGAATCTACCTCCGTTTGCAAATAAGCTAACACATCATCGTAACGTGTATCAATAGAATCAACATAATGTTTCAGAATATCAAAAGGCTTTTGATCACCTAAATATTTTTGATTAAATTGACTATACTTAGAATAATCATCACCGCTCAATTGATTCAAATTTCCCAAAAGATTTTTTGAATCATCAACCATACCTGACATTTTATATGCTAAATAGATTTTTTGATCAAAATCAGGCGAACCTACTATTTCTGATTTTATTTGCTCTGATTGATTATATAAACCTAACAAAGACATCATTGTTGCAGGATATGAATTTTCATCTATTTGATATAATGCATTAACTAATGAAACGGAAGGTGCGACTTGTTTTTGTGTCAACAAATCACCATAGACTTCAAATATTTCATTTTTTAATTTATTCACCCGCTCATATTTTGAAATAAACAAATCAACCCACTTTGAATAATCATATAAAATAACTTTATTTTTTAGGAAATCAACACTACATAACCCATCAACACGATATAAAATTATATCATAAAAAAAGAACTGCGGATTATATCCTTTTATTTCATACTTTTTTAATGCTTCTAAATATTTTTCGATATTCCAATCCAAACTATCAGAAACGACCTTTAATTGTTTAAGAATTTCAATATCTGAATTATCAACTAAAAGCAAAGCCTCATTTACATTAGAATATTTCTCGTTAAATTGGTAAAACAATGAAATACATCTATCATAATTAAAAAATAAACGGCTGTAATTTTCATATAAAATCGTTCCATTTTTAGATAAATATTTAATTGTATCCAAACGAGGAATAATATAATTCTTCAAATCTTCATATTTCAATTTTTTCCCAGTCGCTGATAATTCTTTATAAAATTCAGCATGTTTACGTATTTCTGCATCATCAGCAAAGTGCAACGCACTTTCGAAATACAATTTAGCATTATATGCATAATATTCAAAAGAATTATAATCAATAATAGGATTAACATTTTTAAGATATTCATAAGAAATTAATCCCATTTGAAAATACACATTACCAATTTCAGGCGATTGTTTTTGAAATTTTTGATAATTATAAAAAGCTACATTTGTTGATTGAGTTTGCATCTCACGCACAAGCTCATCATACTTAATTTGTGCCATCAAAGAAAAAGGCAACAACAATAATATAACAAACAATATCTTTTTCATATCTACTTTTTTTTAATTCTATAATATACGGAATTCTACACGACGATTTTTGGCTCTATTTTCTTCACTATCATTAGGAACCAAAGGCTCATTCATACCAAAACCTTCCGACTCCAATCTATCGATAGCTATACCCTGCTTAACCAAATAATTCTTTACCGACTCTGCCCGCTTTTGCGATAATTTTATATTATAATTCGCACCCCCTATATCGTCAGTATGAGCAGCCAACAAAATACGAACTTCGGGATTTGAAAACATAAAATCAACAATATCATTCAATGCAGAAATACTTTCATCTAATAATTCTGCAGAATTATACGCAAATTGAACATTTTGCAACTGAACAACAACACCTGCCTTAATAGGTAATAATTCTATTATCAAAGTGTCATTATTAGAAACTTGCGACATATCAAAATTATCAATCTTATAAATATAACCAGGAGCCATAACCCTAGCTTGATATTTATCATTTTCTCGTAAGATTGTATCAATAACACCTAAATCCAAATTAAAAACAAATTCCTCCTTAATATTTTGATTATTTAAATCAACTGCAACATCATTTATATGCTGCTTAGTTTCTATATCCACTACACTAAACACAATATTTTTCATATTTGGCATCAATTCAACATCCAATTCTGAAATATTAAATTGAATTGATTTCTCTTTTGATATTTCAATACAATAAGGTTGATAACCTTTACGTTCGAAAAACAACTTATAATCTCTACCCAAAGGTAAAACTATATTATAACTATTGTCTCCTACCTTTTTTGCCTTTAGCTGAGGGTATAACCTATTATTTATATCAGTTATTTTCAATTTTGCCTCAATTGGAGAATATATCAGACCATCATAAACAGAAAAAGTTAAATCTAACGTTTTTGACAATTTAACATCCAATTTTAATTCTGTATCTTTTTCTAAATTTGATGTATATACACGATGAAAATAATGAGTACAACCATTATCATAAAAATCAATTAAATAATCCCGCCCTTTAGGCAAAGACAAAGCAAACCACCCATCTTCATACGCCTGTGTAAACAAAATTGGCTGATTTGTAAGATTATCGAAAACTGAAATCTTTGCATTAAGCGCTTTTTCTTCTGACACATGCCCAGTAATCAATACATTTGGATTTTGTTTTACACTAAAATCAATTTTTTTTTCAACAAAAGGTGCTTTTTTCTTCTCCTTTATAAAATAAATTATTGAATTATCTTTTTGTAAATAAGATGGATATGTCAACAAATATTTGTCATCCACAAATAAAGGTTTAGGATCCATCCAATTATCGTTCATCAATCTTTTGGTATAAAATAAAGATGGATTTTTTAAATTTTTGCCATCTACTTCACGCATCGAAAGAAAAATAAAAGTCTCGCCATCTGGCAAAATCATAGGATACAAATCATTATCATTAGATATAATAATTTTTTTAGGTATATCCCATCTTCCATTCAAATCTCGTGATGACGTAAAAACAGAGTTTATCTCTTGTGGCGATTTTGATGATTTATCTATTTGACGACGTACAAAATAAATTTCTGTTCCCATTGGTGATACCGATGGACAAATCTCATCAAACATTGTATTCAACACAACACTCAACACTTTAGGCGTACCCCACACTCCCCCTTCATACAAAGAATAATAAATATCAAAATTTGTTTTTCCTTGATATTTTGCTGAAAAGTACAATTTTCTTCCATCAAAAGATATAAAAGGAGAGATTATTTCACCTCCACTTGCAACAATAGAATTTATACTATTCAAAGGAATATAATCACCTCCTTTTTTTTCATAAAATTCTATTTTACCTGTTGCACCATAAGCCGAAACTACTTCACGTTCATTTATTACCGATACAGTACGTGAAACTATTTCAATCGCATTTATCGCAATCGTAAAACAAATAAAAACAAATAAACTTAAATATCTTTTCATATATCAAATTGATTTTATAAAAAAATTCTTACACATTTCTTCCGAAATCGGATATTGTTTATACGACAAAGTAGCCACATCACAAACATACAACATCTGTACCTCCGAAATATAAAGAGTTTGAAATTGTTGCTCCGCTCCTGCTTGCAATTCCATAGTCCATTTCATAGCCGACAGCAAATCATCTGGCGTTAAATCATCTTTAGTAAATATATACAATCCAAACTCCTCAAAATCCCCATAAAAACCATTCATCACCTTAGCTACCTTATTCTCTATCACACGTTTCAATGGCGAAGCTTCAAGCCAATACCTATACTCCTCACTTCCCACCGAATTCACATCTACCAAGCCATACGCATAGCCTATACCATGCTTATCTTTCAAACCCGAAACGCTCTTAACCTCTGCCACTGCCATCTCATTCAACAACTTAATAGCCTCTACCTTCGACTCTTTTAATGCTCGCGTTACCTCAATACCAATCCTACCATCATCTGTCTGCAAATCTGGTCTATCCCTATTTATCAAATCTGAATATTTAACACCCAAAATAGTCTCTAACGTTATTTTTGCATAACGCTCAAAAAAACATGTGTCAAATTTAGGACTATCTTTCTTACCTACCATAATTACATAAATTTATCAACAGGCGAACTTATCTTTTTTAAAACAAATATCCCATCTTAATATAGAAATTAGCCCACTTTGCATTATCTTGTTTATTGAGCGACATTGCCCAATCCACCGACAATACAAAGTTTTCATTCATAGCCACTTTCAATCCCACACCTGCCGCCATGTGTGGTATATACACCTTAGATTGATCTATATTACCCTCTGCATCAAGAACAAAATACTCGCTAAGTTCTTTCTTCAACGGATCTTTATCCGCAGCATACGCAGTTTTTACTACCTGAGAATCCAATTTATATGGTTGTGTAATCAATCCTAAATCAAAAAATGGTGCTAAACCAATATAAAAATGCTGTCTGCCAATATCAAACTTCACTACTTTAGTTCGCAACTCTACATTAGCATAGGCAAATCCATTTGCCAAAATACGATTACGCATAATACCTCGCAACGAATTTGCACCACCTAATCCCTCATACATAACACGTTGTATAAACAACGTATTGAGATATGTATTCATATAGAATGGCGACTTACCTGCAATATTATTCTGTGTTCCAACTCTATATGCAAACGTTACTCTATCACGATATATCGGCACATAATGACGGAAATTTAAGTTAAATTGCAAATGATTATATCCTGCATCTGCCTGCTGTCCATACTTAGCATTAAATGCTGCGGTATAAGTAAAAAATGCGTCTGCATATATTCCTTTTGTCGGACAAGTTCTTTGGTCGCGACTGTCATACGTCAAACCTGCACGAAGATATGGATGCCAACCTCCATTCGCCTCATTCATATCTATCAATCCCCACTTCTCATATTTTTCATACAACCCTTCTACTTGATCATTCATTGCTTTTTGGTCAGCCAATGGAATATTAGGGTCATACTCTTTCTTACCATTAAGCATAGCTATATCGCACTCATCAATCATATAACCCAAAACTCCAATACCTGCATTCCACTTAATATTCTTCCATATCGTACCCTCTATATCTGCTGCAAAACGGAATAAGTCACGCTTATATTTATAAAAAGCACGAGATTGATACTGTGCAGGATCATTCATCTTATTCTGATCTTTCTTCCATTTATGAAAATCTTGGTCATAAACCGACTGATAACCATTATAACCATAAAAATCGCACATGGCATCTGGCTGGTAAGTCGCATCCAAAGTCAAACGATGATTAGGTATCAAATACTTACTATCATAATTTACACGAAATATGCCATAATTTTTAGTCGTATATGCTGCCTCTGCATAAATCGAGTGAATATATTCTGGATACTGCGAACCATCGCCGTAATAATAAACATTGGCAAGCGCACCACCTTGAAAACCTAAATCTGCATCGAAAGCCACTGACGGAAGAGCGCCAAAGTTCCAACCCTTCTTTATCTTTCTACCCAAAGAATCTGTCGCTTGAACCTTCTCCTTTTTTGCAGCCTGCAATGACACTGCTAACAATGCCACAAATATAAATACTATATAGCGTTTCATAAGCCTAATACATTAAATTATCCCAATACCCATGCCAAAAAAGCTCCTAAATAAGTACCTACAGCATATCCCACTAATCCAACCACAATACCAGATATAAGCACTTTTTTATTCTTCATAGCACCTGCAATAGGTGGAACAAATGGAGGCGAACACAACAAACCCACCTGACTCACACAGAATAAATCTCCACTTACTTTAGCTATTCTACAAAGTATCAAGTGCAATACTACCGATACCCCAATAATCCAAAATACAAAACCGCCTACATACAACGAACCGCCATTCACACTATGAATATTAAACATTGAAGCCACTATCACACTAAAAATCAAAATAAAAAACATTCCCAATTCAAATGTTTTAGGCAGTTCCCTCACTTTTTTAAAGAACGATGCAATAATCGACAACGTAGTAATGGTCAATATTACTACTAATTCATTCAACGTGCCAGTAATAAGTAAAGCAAGACCAGCACCAATAGCAAGGAATACAACACTCAACCCCAATCCCTTTAACATACCAATCAAATTCTTCTTTTCCAACATATTATGGTAGTTTTCCACATCTGTCGTCGCTATGGTATCTTCATCTGTACGTCCCCTCCAAGTTACATCTTTATATGGCAACAATTTACGGAAAATCTTATAACCCCCGCCTAACAAAAAGAATACATACGGAGTGGTAATTACCATCTGAAATGCAAGAACAATCGCCATCACCGATTTATCAACGTTAAGCGAAGCTCCAAGTGCATTAAAGTTCATAGTTCCACCTGTATATATTCCTGCCATCATACCTGCCACTTTATCCGTTTCAGGAACATAATCGCGAAATATAAAATAACCTGACACTACAGCAACAACCACTGACACAAGCCCTAAAACAAGTGCCCATGCGGTCTTAGGTAGTGCTTTAGTCCATAACTTAAAGTCGCAATTAAACAACATTAAAGGTATAGCCAATGGAACAGCCACATTCATAAGTGTTGATTGCAACTTACTAAAACTAACCGCTATTTCAGGAGTTGCAAAAGTAAAAACTCCACATAACGAAGAGATAATTCCCACAGCATACGCCAACACTACTGTACCTATTTTTTGAACAATAGTCCATCGCTTAAATCCCTCAATAATCAATAAAGGGACTAAAATATAACACGCTAAAATAATATATACTTTAATCATAATTATCTATTATTTCGTCTATTAAATTTACGTGCAAGATACATATACTCTTGCAAAAACATCCAAAATGGCAATGTAATAAAACATGTTAATGGAATAAAAATCAACTGCCATACAAATTGTACCGAAGTATGGAATGCATCATCTTTTACCATCCAACATATAATTAACCAAGCCAACCATAATGGCCAAGTTACAACTCCAGCTACTAATGCCAATGGTGATAACACAATCAATAAGAACATTAACAACCATTTAGGCATACTATGTTTAGGAAACCAATTTAACTCTTTTGGCGGATTTTTCTTAAGTTCTTGCCAATTCTTTTCGTAGTTTTCATCATCAGGAACCCATAATATCAACTCACGCATGCGTTCAGTCAATTCCTCACGCAAAGCAAGAATCAATTTTGGATAGTCCAAATCACTATGTTCTGCAACAAACTCAGTAACATTTATCGGTTTACCAATATTAATAACAAGACTATCCCAAAGATGAAACCAATCACCATATTCCAACCCCACAGGCACAATATAAATAGGCTTTTCTTTGCCAAATTCTTCATTTGCACGAAGCGAAATACGAAATATACCTTTCCTCAAAGGCAACAAAGAGTGTTTAGTTCTATGAGTACCCTCTGGCAGAATACAAAATGGCACCCCTGTACGTAAAGTTTCAATAGCACGATTCACAGTCTCATCATTCTGAAGCACTTCACTCGCCCCATCTCGCATACGCCGAATAGGCATAATTTTCAGCCAATTAAGAATCTTAGCTATCTTTTTATTACGAAAAATATCTGCTCGTGCAACAAACACCTTACGTTCCGAGTTAATCGACAATACCGCAAGTGCATCTTGCAATGCATTAGTATGATTAGGAGCAAATATCACAGCTCCGTCAGTTGGAATATTCTCTTTACCTACATATTTAATATGTCTATAAGACATACGAAACATCCAATTTACCAAAGGAAAAAGAATACGATACCCAATATTTTCATCATATATCTGCTTCATACCATCAAATCTTTAATATTATACCCTAGCCCACATGAAAACAAAATCAACTACAAAAATACAATATTTTTCTGTAACGACAAAACATTCTAGTAAGAAAGTACATAAACCAACCTATTTAACTATACAAAAAGCAAGATACGGCAAACCGAATCTTGCTAAATATAAAAAAGATATAATAGAATTCTATCTATTTTCCAACAAATAAAAAGTTGATGTTATATAAAAATTTCTAAAATAATATATTTTTGATAGTAACTTATAAACTTTTCTAGGTTTTAACCCAAATTTACGCTTATAATGAGGATTTATAAACCAATGTATTTTATTTGTTATCTTAAAGTCTAGATATTTCACAATAGACTCAAAATGTTCAATTTGCATCCGACACTCCTTTATATCCAACAACTCATCTATTTTCTCTTTTGACTCTCCACTTAATTTTAATATTCCTCTATACAACATATTAGGTAACACGTGTATAAAAGGTAACTTCGATGCAAAACCTTCACAAATTTGTTGATGCCCACCAAATGGCATTTGCCACGCTGGAAATGCAAAAAAAATCAAACCATCATCGGCTAAATACCTTTTTATATTTTGAACAAACTCTAATTTTTCTTCCTTATGAATGTGCTCTATAACATCATGAACCAAAACAATATCAAATTTGCCCAATACATCCGCTTGCATAGTAATAAAATTACAACAAATAAAAGTAGCTATTTGATTTACATCTTTAAAATAAGTTTTGGCCTGCTCAATACGATTTTCAGCAATATCAATTCCAACTACTTCACATCCTAACTCAACAAACGGGAGCAAATTACCACCTTCACCACATCCAATTTCTAAAACTCTAAGTCCTGGTTGTATTAACTTATACTTAGAAAGATAGTCAACATAAAATTCACGAGAAGTATCTGCTAACTCCTCAAAATACATTTTTCTGTCTAAATGTCGTTTTTGCATAATACATACTTTTGCGCATTAGACTACTTATTACTAAAAAACAAGCAAAACAAACGACACCAAACAAAATAATACGCGAGAGGCATTATCTATGTTTGAGGCCGTAGGAATTGCCTGTTTAATCTGATAAGCCCACTCGCGCAAAAACACGCAAGTATTAAACGACTTATTCGAGATTAAACTATTTTGAAATTTCCTACGTTCCAAACATATTCGAATAAATAGCTAACACAAGGTTAATAATAATATTTTATTCTAATAACAATTATTCCATACCTATTTTCAATAATTATAAATTAATATTTATTTCAATTCCTACTTACAATATCAAACTTAAATATTTTTTATTCCTCAATATATATTCATTTCACCACAAAAAATTTCTTAAAATGATAAACAAAGGTACAACTTTTTTCTCAAAATACCAAACATTCAAATAAAAAAAAAGAAACTTATGTGCTTTGGTTGCTAAACAAAAAATAAACTAAAAATAATAACAGCAAATTTAAAACAAACGAATAAAAAATACATTTCATAACATATTACCTAAAACATAAACAAAGATACATCTTTTTTTAGTTCAACAAAATTAAGCAAAATATTTAATAAAAATCATAATCTACTTATCTCTTCCTGCAACAATTCCAAAAATCTCGCTCCATCACCACCATCCATTTGCACATGATGAAACTGAAACGATATAGGCAACAAAGTCTTAAACCACCCCTTACGATATTTACCCCACATCACCATCGGATTACAAAACTTATCCGTATATTGATTCACAATACAATCCAATTCTGTCTGAATCATAGCAGATGTCCCCACAACCATACACTCCTCTAAAAAAGAACTCTTACACTCCTCCGAAACCCCACTCGTCAACACCTTATATTCCTCAATAAATTTCTTCATATCCCCATCAAATGGAATATCGCACGAATTAATCCCTCCTTTCTTATTCTTAACAATCACATTTATAGCCAAACTATCATACTTAAATAATTTACCCTGCTCAAGTAGCAAATAAAACAGCTCCATTTGTGATGCAGCCTTGGCAATACACCAACAAAGCATAACATTAAAGCCCACTCCTAAATTCTTACACTTTTTCAAAACCTTACTCACATCAAACGTTTTTGTCAACGTAACCATAGGCATCGGTGAAGACATCCATAAATCAAAAGCCTCACCCCTTATCGTATCCATCGGATTAACCTCTACTCTCATATTCTTACAATTTAAAATAACCAAAATTAAAAACAAATAATATTTCAAATCCAACTTACAAAGATACAAAATATCCCGTACCCCACCAAACGTATTTCCAAAATTAACATACCACCTCTACATACAACCCCAACAACTTACACCCTACCTAACAGCAACCTTCTTCATAAGATAACCCCACAAGCAAAGTGCAAGCAACCTATGCCGAAGGAAACCGCCATTTTCACAACCAAAACTTGCAAAGTATACAAAGTTTTGTACCCTTTAACGATAAAATTCACCACACAAAGCCAACTTTGAAGGTTGCAAAGTCGCCATGCGGCGTAGTTTTTCTTTCGTAATTATATTCTATCTCCCACAAATTTCACGAATTGACACAAATCAATTATAAATTTGTGAATATTTGTGTTATTTGTGGGACAATACCTAAACTAGCTAAATTGCCTAGAACTACTAAATTTTCTAGATCAACTAGAATAACTAGATTTTCTAGAATAACCAGCCCCTCTGCCCCGCCAGAATATATACAAAAAAAAAGTCTATTCTTTCAAATAAACTCTCTACTACAAAAACAACGAAACCCCGAAGACACTTATCTTCGAGGTTTCTGAAAAACGGCGGCGACCTACTCTCCCACGATGCAACGCAGTACCATCGGCGCGAGTGGGCTTAACTTCTCTGTTCGGAATGGGAAGAGGTGGAACCCCACTGCTATAACCACCTAAATATCTCTTTTAGTTAATAGTTAGTAGTGTTTAGTTATTAACGTCACTAATTATATAACTTATCTTTAGGTATTGCACGTTATGTCTCTCTTCCGTTAATAACTAATAACTATTCATTATTAACTTTTGGAGTGGCATAATGCGGAGAGAAAAATTATTAAACCAGTATGATTAACTTTAATAAGTCGTTTTAAAGAAGTTATCGGGTAATTAGTACGGCTCGACTTTGACATTACTGCCTTTACATCTACCGCCTATCTACGTCGTAGTCTTCGACGACCCTCAAGGGAAATCTAATCTTGAAGTCGGCTTCGTGCTTAGATGCTTTCAG
>JAFTSS010000030.1 GCA_017467185.1 Paludibacteraceae bacterium
TCACTCTCAAACATATTGGTTACCCCAGCTATCTATTTAGAAAAGAAAAACGAAACTATCACGTTCCCAGCAACCGAAAGTGGAAAAACTGGTAATACTTCAATCAATTTCGATTGGGCTAATCAACCAGACTATATATCAGCACGAGTAATTGACGATGCCGCTGGAGTATTCGCAATTACCGATAATACAAACCTCTTCGGTGGCTCGTGTGGCGATTATGGCACCTCTACGGTTAAACTCAATTTTAAACCAACAACTCCAGGAACATACACTGCTAACCTCGCATTATATGTAGGAGCATCAACCGAAGCAGATTTGATTGTGCCTATCACTGCCACTGCTATCAGAACTCCTCAATTCATCAGTTGGACACAAGACCTTGCTGCTCTAAATCCTACTCAAGGCAATAGTTATGACCTCTCAGCTTCGGCGTCTTCGGGTTTAGCAGTAACATTCTCTTCGTCAAACGAAAATGTGGCTCGTATCGAAGGTGGCAAACTCGTTGTTGTGGGTGCTGGCTCTGCCACTATCACTGCAACACAAACAGGTAACGAAAACTTCGAGGCTGCTACGCCAATAGAAAAATCTATCTCTGTAGCAAAACTCAACCAATCTATTACTTGGAATCAAGAATTCAATCAATACCTCACTGTTGACGAAACTTACCAACTCGCAGCTACAGCTTCTTCGGGATTAGACGTAACTTATACTTCGTCTGACGAAAATGTAGCTCATATATCAGGTAACAACGTAATTATTCGTGCTGTTGGCAACGCTACAATATCTGCAACACAAAATGGAAATGCAAACTATAACGCCGCTTCTGTTATCACTAAAACAATAACAGCTAAAAATGTAAAAATAACCGAAAACGAATTACCTTCGAAATACTACGAAACAGAGACTTACGGCTCTATCACTCGTACTATCACTCGCTCACATACTGAACTTGCTGATTGGTTGTGGATTTCATCGCCTTTCAATGCTACAGTATCGGTTAAATTTGGCGATATCGATATTCCTCTCACATGGAAAGGCAATCCTGCACCAGAGGCTTGCTACCTCTTGAAAGAATATGATGCTGCAGCTCGTGCAACTGGTGCAAATAAACCATGGGTAGATGTGCAAACTTCAGCTGGAAATCCTACAATTTATGCAGGCAAAGGCTACATCCTCGGCGTTGACCCTCGCTCTTACGAAGGCGATTTCACTATTACATTTACTTCAGTAAACAGCGAAAATGCTTCAAATAATCAAGGCTATTCAACCGAAATCAACAACTACACATCAGAATACCCTACTTTGGCAAACAACCACGTCGTAGGTACTGGTCTGTTTGAAACTCCAAGTGGATTAGACTTCTCAAATAACGAATATAGCACAGTATTCTTCGCTGTTCGCGCCGAAGCTGGTAGCGAATCGTATTACAACTACTACGACAACGATTTCTCTGTACTCTCACCATATAAATCTTTCTTCATGCAATATGGTGGCGAATATACATTCAAGACTTCAGCTGCTCGTCAAAATGCACCTGCTGCCATAGCTAACAATAATACAACCGAACGCTACCAATTAAATATCAACAGCGACAATTATAACGACAAAACCGTGATATTTATGGCAGAAAATGGTACAGAAGGCTACACAGCTGGTCAAGACTTCTTCTATATGACCAAAACTGCCGATGGTGGCACTATCGGCTACCAATTCTATAGCATAGACGGCGAAGAACCTCTATCATACAACCACCGCAAAAACGAAAACCAAGTTATACAACTCGGCGGTCGTGTGAAAAAAGCAGGTGAATACACAATCTCTCTCGAAGGTGAGAATATCAATGCACAATCTGTTATGTTAGTTGACACATTAACTGGCGAAACTGTTGATTTGTTAATTGATAATTACACATTTACTACCGAAAAAGGTTCAATTGACAAACGTTTTATTCTTACATTTACGTTTGCACCTCAAACTACGGTAGATATTTTCACACCAACAGCAAATCAAATCATTGTATTCGGCAATGCTCAAAATTGCACTATCGACAATCTTGTTATTGGCGAAACTATTATGATTTTTGATGCTATGGGTCGCATGATTTACAATAAAACTGCAAATAGCGAAACAATCAACATCGCTCTCCCTACAGGAACTTATATCGTCCGCAATGCTAATAACTGGGCAAAATTTGCGATAAAATAGTCAGACAGGTCAGACAAGTCAAACACAAACAACAAAAGTCATCTAACAAAAAAACAATACTAAACAATGAAACTAAAATTTCTAATCATAGCATTTACTTTTATCTCGGGCATCATCAGTGCCAATACAAACATAGATTTACGCAATCGCACACCATTTGAAGAGAGCAATAACACTTTTGGCCCCAAAATAGAATATCATAAATTTGGCGAAAAGCGTAATATCAACGTAAAATCGGCATCATACAACCACTACAACCAAAAAGGTCACAAACAATCTATCATCAACCAAAATACTACTCCTGTTAATCGCACACAAAGTGTTACACTCCAAAACAACCAATTCAATTATGGTAATCAAAATAGTGGACGCAAAAATAGTGAAACTAAAGTGGCATCAATGCGCTATAATACACCAATGCAAATAGATCAATATCGTGATCGTGGCAATTCACTATCATCAACCGTAGCATCAAACAATATTGTCATCGAAACAGGTTTAACCCAACATGTCGGAATTAGTGAAGATAGTGAAGCTGAAACACCAGATGATGCAACAGAAGATTCACCATTAACAGACGCAATACCTTTTATGTTGTTTTTAGCAAGCATATATTATACGGTTTTACGTTACAAAAAATAACTCTTTTTGTTATTCAGTAACCACATTATACCATTCAGTCATATCCCTTATAAATAAGGTGATATGACTGATTTTTTTTATGTAACTTTGTATCTTGTAGGGACTCGGCGTGCCGAGTCCTTTCAACCAATAGGTTGAAAAAACAAAAAAACAATCGGCTAAACCTCACATAAAACATCCACCAAACAAGGAGATTCTAAAGATACAACTAACAATATGAAAAAATTTAATCTACTCACTTTTTTAATTTTACTTATTATTACTATACTATTACCTCAAAATAGTATGGCAGCTTCACAATATGAATACGGAACTGAAAAAAAAGAAAATGATGGTTGGTACTCCATATTTACTGGCGAAAAAAAATTAGGCGATAATTTTAATTTTTATTATTTCTACCCTTCTAAAGAAATTTCATTTGAAGCAAAAAGAAATTCATTAACTAAAAGTACAAAAATACATTACGGAATACCGAAAAATCCTGAACAAATAAAAGGATATGAAGAAGATTTTAACTGGACGCAAATAACCAAATTTGATGTAGGTAGTTCATATTCTACATACAATACATACACAACTATTAAGGAAGCCCGATGCCTTGTTTTTGAAAAAGATGGAGGATTGAATAA